>CAZVRZ010000075.1:0-25883 GCA_964629965.1 uncultured Anaerolineaceae bacterium | reverse complement strand
CTCCTGGTTCCCCGCTATCTTACCCCCTTTCTCCGAAAAAACGAATCACACCCGCAATGTATTCTACGATTGACCCGGAACATATGTTCTATTATAATTGACCATAATAGCAGTTTGCTCAATCGGTTGGTCGATTTGCAGTGGGTAAGTCGCTTTTGGCCAATCCTATCGATCTGAGGGAGAATGTCGCTGTTTCAATTTATCCGTCGCTTACTGGGTAAATCAAGCCGGCAAACCGTTCCAAAGCACATGCTGATTGAGGTCATTGAAGACCTGGCTTTCCAGGAGCAGCGCCTGCCTGAGGAAGTTGCCTACGAGTTGATGACTGCCGGGCTTAGCCGGCTGGAAAGATCGAACGAATATTTGAATTTGTGGAATAAATTGACGCCGCGGGAGCAAGAGGTCGCGGCGTTGGCTTGTCTAGAATATTCTAATATCGCCATTGCCAGGGAACTGTCGATCTCGGCTTATACCGTTAAGACCCACATCCACAACATCCTGGTCAAGCTTGAATTGCAAAACCGGCAAGAATTGCGCGTGTTGTTCAAGGATTGGGATTTCAAAGAATGGTACGATACCGTCCGCAGAAATTTCCCTTCGCTCGAGTGAGATCTTCCCGCACCGCTGCCTTGTGATCCTGCTGACCGGCGCGGTGCAGCCCATCATTCATAGCCGCGCTTCTTAGCCTCATCCAGGATTGCTTCGGTGGCTGTCGCCCCAATGCGCGTTACCCCCAGCAGGCGCACTTTGAGCAGATCGTCCAGCGTACGCACGCCGCCCGCCGCCTTGATCTGCACCTCGGTTGCGCAGTGCTGGCGCATCAACTTCAAGTTGTGTTCGGTGGCGCCTTTGTAGTTGTAATCGCCGCCGGGCTGCTTGACGAAGCCATACCCGCTGGACGTTTTTACAAAAGCTGTTTTGATTTCCGAACAAACCCCGCACAGCCGGATAATGTGCTCATCCTGAAGGTAGTCGGTTTCGAAGATCACCTTGAGGATTGCACCGTGCGCCGCGCAGGTGCGTTGGACTGCTTCGATATCTGCTTTCACAAAATCCCAATCGCCGCCCAATGCCTTGCCAATGTTGATCACCATGTCAATTTCGCTGGCGCCATCCGCAATGGCCTGCTCGGTTTCAGCCACTTTGATCGCCGTCGTGCTGTTGCCGTGCGGAAACCCGATCACCGAGCAAACTTTTACCTCGCAGCCTTCCAGCGCCTGTTTCGACAGTCGCACCGCGTACGGTTTCACGCACACGGTTGCCACATCATAGCGCCTGGCAATCCCACACCCTTTGAGAATATCCGCATCCGTCATTGTGGGGTGCAGCAAGGAATGGTCGATCATTTTTGCGAGTTGGTGAATAGTGGGTTGGTTGCTCATAAATCATCCTTTTTGTTTTTTACCGGCAGCCAAATCTCCAGGCTGGCAGGTTGGTTTGTCCAGGGTTGTGTCTTGCCAAAATCAATGATTTCCAGCGGATAAGCGGGTTGCAGGCCCGCTTTGGGCAGCCAGGTATGGTAGAGATACGCCAGCGTGAGCGCCAGGGCGGCCGGTGGCGCAGGATGCTTGATCCGGATGTAATTGCCTGCCGGCAGCACCCGGCAGGCCAATGTTGGCCCGGCCGGCTCCGCGGGCGAGATCTCGCCGGCTGCCAGGTAATACGCTTGTTCTCCCTGCTCGTCGAGGTAGCTGATCACGCCGAAGTAGTTGCCCGCTTGTTCGGGCGGGCAGGAGCTTTTCACCTGCCCCAGGTCGCGCCATAATCGTTCGGCGCTCTCCGCTTGTTCGGCGATCCGCCCCATCAACCCCGCCAGCCTGCGCTCCTCCATCTTGATCGGCTCTGGGCGCTCGAATCCTGCCTGATGGATGTGCTCCAGGTATTCCTGCGAAAACCGCGGCGCCAGCGCCTGCCGGGGAATGATTCCCCGCTCGCGCCATTGTACCGGCTGCATACCAAACAGTCGTTTGAAAGCCCGCGAAAAAGTCTCATGATTGTTGAACCGGTAATCCAGGGCAATCTCAATAACCCGCCTCTCGCCGGAAACCAACTCATGCGCCGCCTCGCTTAATCGGCGGCGCATGAGATAGTCGTAGGGTGTGTGCCAAGTGACCTGGCTGAAGGTGCGGATGAAGTGATAAAGTGAGTAGCCTGCCGCCTGGGCAATTTCGGCTACGGTCACCTCATCACGCAAGCGTTTTTCGACAAACTCGATGGCCTGGAAGATGGGAAGGAGATCGCGCATCGCAGCGGCTGTCAGGCTGAATTGGGCTGCACTGGCATGTAAACATCCAGGGTCGAAGCGTGCACCTGATCCATGCCTTTGAAACGTTCATCGTAGTATTGCACTGAGTAAGGATAGCTGCGCTTGTAACCGGCCTCGCTTAGCCAGCGATCGAGGTGCATGGTCCAATCGGATAGGATTTCTTCGCCCTGCAGGGTAAAAACGGCATACGTGGTCGCCGGCAGCATCTTCACCTGCAGTTCGACCGGCACAGCTTCCAAGCGTTCTACCGGGATGCCAACGAAGATTTCAAAGCGGCCCTGGGTGGATGTTTCATCTCCATAGATATGCACTTCGTAGAATGCGTCCTGGGTGCGGTGGTGGATTGCCTCGCCGTGCTGTTCCAGGTACGCAGTGAAACGCTGCCAGGTGTGCCCGATCTGGTTTTCTTCCGTCCAGGCGCCGCTGGTATCAAAGGGGTCGCCGTAAAACGACATGCCAACGAGTAGGATTTCCGGTTTTTGCAGAATAGTGGGTTGCATAAGGCGATTATATCCCATACATGCTTCTTAGAAATGAAACGGCGGGAAAACGCGTTCTCTCTGGCTGAACTCCTCAGGGTATTATTCTCCCAGGTCGATCTCATTCTGAGCGAAAAATTCGCCGGCGTCTTCCATCCATTCCGGCCAACCATCCAACCACTTTGCTACGTTCACATCTCGGATACGATCCGAGACGGGAATATAAGGCTTGAGATCCAGGATGGGAGTGCCGTCCTCGGCATCGATCCAGGGTAAGATCACCAAGCCTTTTTCCTCATCCACATCCAATACCAGCATCGTGGTTAGCGCAATGGGGTTGGGGCGGTAAGGAGCCCGGCAGGCGAACACGCCCGCCGTGACGCCGGGTGCATAGGGCAGCTCGGCGGTCAGGATGACGCGCTGCTCGGCGGTATCGTTCTGGTTTGCCCACCATAAGATGATCACGTGACTGAACTGGCGCATTTCCTTGAGCGCCGGGCGATAAGGCTCAAGGATCTCCAGGCAAAAGTTACCCTGGCTGGCGCGCACATATCCGATGGGGTGAAGAATATAACTCGGTTGTGATTCGGTTAGCGATTGAGACATACCAAACTCCTTTTACGATATTACAGAATGAGGTTCATATGCCTCAGGATACCCTGATCCCGCCTTCTTATCTTGACCAAGATTGCGGTTATTTATCTACCGTCAATGTGATTTCTCCCTGGCTTTGACGTTTTTTGCTAGGCTGTCTACCCTTGGCGAACTTTTTCTAATAATCGGGCCGCATCTGTGCTATTGGGTTTGATCGCCAGGGCTTATTGCAGAACCTCTTCGGCCTGGGTGCACTCGCCTTCCTCCAGGTAGAGATTTACCACCATGAGATGCCGGCCCAGGTGTTCGGGGAAAGCAGGCAGGTTCACCCCATAAGCAGGTAAAACGCTGTGACGATTACGACCTTTAACCAGAACGGTTCCTGGTCAAAATGGTTATTATCCTTGTGGGATGGTTGCGCAGGCCCTGCCCCAAGGCGCTAAAGACGGAGAGCGGCGCCAGGATGCAGGCTGATAATATTTTACTCATAGACCGGTTTTGTGCGATGATGATCTTACGATGAAGACAAAATATTTTTGGCAAATTGGGTTATCATTGGTTATGGATAAAGCTCCTTCATCAGTGGGATCGATGGATTCGTTATCGTTTTATCAGGTCATTGTTTTGTGCCGCCGGGCGATTAGATGATCAAAACGGTTCAAGACTATCTTGATCAATCTGAATCTTATGAAAACCAGGGCGAGCTGGCTCAATCCTGGAAGTTTGCGCGCCGGGCGTTGGAAGAAGCGCAGCAGTGCGGCGAGCGCCAGGGCCAGGCGCAGGCATTATTGCAGCTTGCCCGTATCGAATATCTCCAAGGCGATAGTTCCGAGTCGGTTGCTCATGTTCAGGATGCTTTGGCTGTTTCCGATCCGGAGACGCCCGAAATCGTCCGCGCCTGGATGATCCTGGGTAATTGCGCTGTTCTGGATGGCGATCTGGATCGCGCGGAGTCCTTGTACAGCAAGGCGCTCGATCTGGCGCGTCGCTTTGGCTCGCCGAATCAACGGATGATCTGCCTGCATAATCTGGCGAACGGCATTTATTTGCTGCGGGGCCAGTTCGACTTGGCGTTGTCGTATGAATTGGAGTCTTTCCGCCTGGCCAAACAATACGACTTGAAAAAGCGGCTGTTCCTGAACTACATCACCCTTAACTGGATCTACTTTGCGACCGGCAAGTTTGAGGAGGCGCGCGCCTTGATTGCCGATTGGCATACGTGCGAGCCGCTCAGTGAAGCAGATTCTGGCTACCGCTGCCTGCTGGCGGGCGGCCTGGCCCTGGCAGATGGGGACTTGCAGCAAGCCATCGAACGATACCAGCAGTCTCTTGCCCAGGCAGAAATGTATGGCGAGCCGGGCTGGCTGGTGGAAATTTACCTGGGGATGAGTCGCTGCCGCCGCCACCTGCATGAGCACGCCAGCGCACTGGATTGGGTCAACCAGGCCCTCAACCTGGCTCAAAAACACACTTCCTACGATATGATTGGGGTAGCTTTGATCGAACGTGCTTGCATTGCCTGGGAGGCTGGCAATCTGCAATCTGCCTGTGTTGACCTCCAGGCGGCCATGCGATCCCTGGAGCGGATGGGCTGCGCCTGCGAAATGGCGCGGGCAACCCTTTTACTGGCAGGTATTTTGCGCCAGGTGGGAGATGCCCAGGCAGATGCTGCTTTTCTGGAAGCCGGCTGGCGTATCCTGCAGGGCAATTACCTGTTCCTGCTCGATCTGGAGCGCTCCCTGGCTTTGCCCTTGCTGGCGCAGCAGCTCGATCGTTCCGATCTGGAAATATCTGCCCTGGCAGATAAGTTGTTACAGGCTCTCTCGCTTTTTCCTCCGGTCCCCTTGCGCGTGCATACCCTGGGCGGGTTGTCTTTACGCATCGGTGCGCGTACCCTCACGCATACCGATCTGCGCGCTCGCCGGTCGGGTGAGCTGCTGGCCTTGTTGTTATCCAGCCCTGGCTGCAGCCTGGATGCAGAACAGATCAGCGAGGGATTGCTTCCTGAATATGCTCCGGAAGCCGGCCAGGCTTTGGTTTATAAGGCCGTCTCAGAGCTGCGCCGTATCCTGGAGCCGGAGCTGCCCGACCGGCGTTTCCCCTCGCGCTACCTGGAATCGATTGCCGGTAGGGTGGTCCTTCACTTGCCGCCTGGTTCAAGCCTAGATTTTCAGGCCTTTCAAGAAGCTGTCCGGCAGGGCAACTGGGAACAAGCCGTGGCGTTGTATGGGGGCGAGTACTTACCCGAATATCGCTATGCGGAATGGACAATCTGGCTGCGAGAAACCCTGTCGCAAGATTACCAGGTTGCCTTGCTCCACCTGGCTGAGCAACGCCTTGCGGCGGACCTATGGCCCGAGGCACTGGGGTTTGCCAGGCGTTTGTTGGCGCTCGATGCCTGGAATGAAAATGCTGCTCTGATCGCCATGCAGGCCTGCCAGGCGATGGGGAACCCATCTGCCGCGCGGCGCGTCTATCACCGCCTGGAAAAAGTCCTGCATGAAGAATTGAACCTGCAGCCCAGCGAAGATTTACAGCGATTTGCCCGCTCGTTGGCTAAACAGCGCAAACCAGGCGGTTGACGTCTGCCTTATCGACAGACTGCTTCAGCGGGCATAGGCCCCCGCCTCGCCGTGACATCCGACTTTGTTAAAGCCGTGGCCACTATAACGGGATGGATAGGAACAGGCTCGCCGCGCATGGTAGAATTAACCCCAGGCTGATTAGTCTGTTGAAAAGGAGCGTATATGCCTGAATCTGGAGTGGATCTTGCCAGCTTGTTTCGTACGGTCGCCGAGACTCTCGAAGGTCAAAAAGATTCGTTGAATGAAGCCGATAGCTTCAATCATGATCACGGCGCCAATATGGTAGATAGTTTCCGCCTGATCGCCCAAGCCCTGGCAGAAGTGCCAGGCGCTTTGCCTGCGGAACAGTTGGCTTATGCCGGTGAAAAGCTTTCTCGAAGTTTGAATTCTGGCTCGGCCAGGACATATTCTCAGGGATTGACCCGCGCCGCTGGCTTGCTCCAGGGGCAGAGCGCCGTGACCGCCGAAAACGCGGTCGACCTGGTGCAGGCTCTTTTAGGCGGCGGAGCAAGCGAACCTGCCGTACCCTCCGAGACCAGGTCCAAGTCCGCCAGCGGCGGTGGCCTCGGCTCCTTGCTGGAGGCTGGATCGACCTACATGGAAGCCAAGAAAGAGGGCGACTCCTCCCTGGAAGCGATTTTGAAAGCCGTCATGTCGGGCAGCCAGATGAACAATACTTCCCACCAATCCCAGTCCGGGAAGGTCGTGGGCGGGACGCTGCTCGACACACTCAGCGCCATGCTTGGCGGCAAGAAAACAGCTTCAAAGCCGAAACCCAAAAAGAAAACGACCTCCAAGCCCAAACCTAAGGCCAAGACGAGCGCCAAGACAATATCCAAGACCAAGCCCAAGCCCAAGGCCAAGCCCAAAACGACCTCTAAGCCCAAACCCAAAGCCAAGCCCAAGGCCAAGTCCAAAACGACCTCTAAGCCCAAACCCAAGGCCAAGCCCAAGGCCAAGCCCAAGGCCAAGACGACCTCTAAGCCCAAACCCAAGGCCAAGCGCAGCCCGGATCTTGAGGAATGATCTCCTGAGTCTTTTAGGCCATCGGATCTTATCAGGAACGCGAAACGCTTACCCCCAGGTTATCGGCGTGATCGCTAATGCGTTCCAGGATGCGCAGCGTTTCGGTGAAGATCACGTCGGCTTCTGGCTGGCACAAGCCTGCTTCCAGGCGCGTGATGTGCCCCTGGCGCGTCTTCCAGTAAAGATGGTCGAACTGGTTTTCCATATTGCAAACCTCTTGTGCCAGTTCTCGATCCCCATCCCGAAAGGCCTTGAGAGCCTGCGAATAGGTGCGATGAGCGTGCAGCCACAACTTTTCCAGGTCATGGGTGGCTTCCTGGCTAAAACGAACCTTGTTTTCTGCCCGTTCTAGCGCAAACTGGGCCAGGTCTTCGGCCATATCCCCCACGCGCTCTACATCGATCAGTAAATTTTTCAACTGGAAGCAGCGTTTCTTTTGCGCTGCGCTGAGTTCTTCTTGCAATAACAACGTGTTGACGAAATCCACCAGCGTTTTATAAACCGGATCGACGAACTGATCCTCTTCGTCCAGCACCTTTTGAGCAAAATCCAGTTGCTGGTCAACCAATGCCAGGCGGCTTTCATCCAGCATCAGGGCAGTTGTCTCTCCAAGCCGGCTGAATTCCCTGGCGGCCTCGGTCAAGGCCACTGCCGGGACCCGGTACTGCATCTCATCGATGTAGGCAGTCAGCTTCGGTTTCTCATCTTTGGCTTTGGGCGGCACCAACCATTGTGCGCTGCGCGCCAGCGGCTTGACGAAGGGGAACATGAGCGCGCTGACGATGACATTGAAAATTGTGTGCGCATTGGCGATCTGGCGGCACAACTCCGGCGATGTCCGGCTCACCAGGTCGGCATATTGCGAGATGAAGGGCAGAAAGAGCATCACGCCGATCACGTTCATCAGGATCTGGGCGATTGAGGCCTGGCGGGCGGAATAGGAGAGCCCCAAAGAAGCAATAAAACCAGTCACGCACGAACCAATGTTGGCGCCCAGGATCAATCCCACGGCGCCATCGATGGTAATGACCTGGCTGAGGCCCATGGCAACCACCATGCCGGTCACCGCGCTGCTGCTCTGCACGATGGCCGTCAAGACCAGGCCGGCCACAACACCGCTGAGTGGGTATTGTCCCATCATTTCCAGGCCGTTCTGAAACCAGGGGATCTCTACCAAAATATCCAATGCATCCGACATCAACGTCATTCCCAGGAATACGATCCCGATACCCAGCAAGATTTCCCCATATTTCTTCCAATCGCGGTGCTGGAAAAATTCGATCAGCGCAAATCCAACGATGACAAAGATCAGGCGAAAATTACCGATATCGAATGCCACGATCTGTGCCATCAGCGTTGTGCCAATCTCCTGGCCTAGCATCACCCCAATAGCCTGCTTGACCGTCATCAGGTTGGAATTGATCAGGCCGATCATGGTAACCATCAGCAAGCCACTGCTCTGGATCATGGCGGTGGCCACTGCCCCAAAGGCTGCGCTGCGCAAGCGATTGCTGGTCGCCCGATCCATCCATTTCTGGATCTGTTCGCCGGTCAGCTTTTCCATTCCCATGCTGAGCATGCGGATGCCGTACATGAAAAGCGCCAACCCTCCTACAATTTGTACAAAACCCAGCATGTTGCCTCCGCTTTTCGCCCAGGATATTGACCACATGTGACCACGTCGACGCCTGGAAACCAGCCCTATTCTAGCACTCTACGCTAAAAACTGCACTTTGGTTTTCTCATTTTCTCCTGAATATGTGAGCGCTGGCGCAATTGTCAGGCGAAGGGCGAGCGCTTCGCCTGCCTCGGCGCACCCCGCCTTAGAAACCGGCCTGCCTCAAAGCCTTTTCCCGATCTGGTAGGCCAGCGGGCCGATCAATCCTTTGAAGGTGCGCGCCTTCAATGCCTGGTCCAGGTCGCGCATCAGATCGTCCGCATTCTCCAGCCCCACGCTGGCGCGTACCAATCCCTCGCCGGTCCACAGGCGGATGCGGTCTTTCTGCTCCGTCGTGTAAAACGGCATGGCGTCGATATACATGTCGGTGGGGTAATAGAACAACAGGCTGTGGGCGTGCCCCAGCGAAGTGGCGTAGGAAAACAGGCGGATCTTCTCTGCCAGCGTGATGGCCGCGCCCAGCCCGCCCTTGAGCTGGAAGGTTAGCATTCCCCCGAAGTCAGTCATCTGCCGGGCGGCCAATTCGTGATGCGGGTGGCTTTCCAGGCCGGGGTAAAAGACCCGTTCCACCTTGGGATGGTCTTCCAGAAAACGCGCCACGCTCTGCGCGTTCTGGCAGTGCTGTGCCATGCGCATCGGCAAGGTGACCAGGCCGCGTGAGATCAGCCAGGCATTGAACGGGCTGAGCGCCCCGCCCAGGTGCACCAGCATCTCTTTGCGCATGCGCTGCACGTGCTTCTCGCTGCCCAGGATCGCTCCGCCCAGGGCGTCGCCATGGCCGTTCAGGTATTTCGTCAGGCTGTGCACCACAAAATCGGCGCCCAGGCTGATGGGCTTTTGCAGGCATGGCCCGGCAAAGGTCGAATCAACTGCCAGCAGCGCGCCTGCCTGGTGCGCGATATTGGCCAACGCACGGATATCGGCAATGCGCAGGATGGGATTGGCCGGCGTCTCGGTGTAGATCATCTTGGTATTGGGCCGCAGCGCGGCGCGCACCTGCTCCAGGTCGCTGGTATCCACCAGGCTGACCTCAATCCCGAAGCGCGGCAGGTGCAGCCCAAACAGCTCGACCGATCCGGCGTAACATACTTCGCTGGCAACCAGGTGGTCGCCGCTGGATAAGAAGGTGAAGACCAACGCCGATACCGCCGCCATGCCGCTGGCAGTCGCCAGCGCGGCCTGGGCTCCTTCCAGCGCCTTCAGCCGGTCCTCGAGTGCTCGCAGGGTGGGGTTACCCCAGCGCGTGTAAGCAAAAGGCGGGCGGGCTGAATCCATCATCAAGGCCTCGAACAGCTTGATGCCAAACTTGGGCAGCTTGAAAGTGGTTGCCATGTGGATGGGTTGGCGCAGCGCGCCGCTGGCCGGGTCGGCGCTTTCGCCGGCATGCACCGCCAGGGTTTCAAATTCTAATTCGTCCATCGTTTTTTCCTCACTCGCCCTGCCTCCGGGCAGGCGGCGCACTATGCTTCGCGCTCGGCCAGCTCTTGCAGCGTGGCCTGGTGACTGGCGCGTGTGATGGGATATTTCCAGGCAAAGAGGATTGCCAGCAGCAGCAATACCGCTGGGATAGGGCCGGTAAAGAGCCGGATGGCGTCGACTGTGGCCTGGGGTTGGGTAGGCAGTGGCGCGCCCGCCGTGGGCGTCAGGTAGCCGGTGAAGGCCAGCGCCTGCCCCATGCCCCACAAGGCCGCGCCGGTTGCCAGCTTCTGGAAGAAGGAGGCGAAAGCATAGTACGAGCCTTCGCGACGCTGCCCGCTGCGCACCTGGTCGTATTCGACCACGTCCGGCGTCATCGCCCAGGGTACCACGTAGGCAGTGGCAATCCCAAAGCCCGCCAGCGCCGCCAGCAGGTAGGCCAGCGCGACTTGGTCGCTGCGCAGCGAGGCGATGCCCAGCAACACGATCAGCCAGGAGAGCGAGCCGATCATAAAAGCGCGCCGTTTATCCAGGTGCCGCGACAGCCAGACCACCAGCGGAATGAACAGGATCGCTGAGCCTTGCGCGGCCAGTACAAAGTAATTGGCCTGTTCGGGAACTTTCAGGTAATAGTTGGCAAAATACACCAGCACCGCTGCCAGAATGCTGGCAGTCGTCCAGGAAAGCAAGTACAGGCCCATCACCATGCGGAAGGGCCGGTTGCTCAAGGTTTGCCTGAGCGCCTCGCCCAGGGGCAGCGGCCTGGGAAGTTCCTCTGCGGGTCGCTCGCGGGTGATGCTAAAAACCACCAGCGGCGGGATGATGACGATCAGGCCCAGCCCAATGCCCAGGATAAGGTACAACAGGCGGGCGTCCGTAATGCTCCAGCCCAGCACAGTTGCAAAAATGATCGCGCCCAGCGAACCGGAGATCGAGAATACCATGCGATACCCGTTCAGCGAGCTGCGCTCATCATAATCGGGGGTCAATTCAGGGGTCAAAGCGTTGTAACCCACATGCACGATGGTGAAGGCCGTATCGAACAGGATGAAGGTCATGGCGTAATAGACTGCCAGCCATAATTGATCGAGCGCCGGGACGATCCACATCAGCATGAAGGATACTCCCAATGGCACGGCGCCCAAGAGCAGCAGCACCCGGCGGCGGCCCCAGCGGGTGCGAATGCGGTCGGAGAGCAGGCCGAAGAGTGGATCGTTGACCGCGTCCCACAGCCGGCTTAGGCCGATCGCCCAACCGGCGTAATCGGGGCGCAAGCCGGCGATATCCGTCAGGAAGTAGAGCTGGAAGAACATCAAGATCGCCAGGGGGATACTGGTGCTCAGGTCGCCGGTGCTGAACAGCAGCTTGGTTTTCAGCGGTAATTGGGCAAGGGAGTTTGTGTTTTTCATAAGACGGTCAGATCCTGATTCTCTTCGATCTCATAGCGATAGAAATCGTCCAGGCTGCGAGCAGCCACCGATTCTCTGAAGGCTTCCAGTTCCTGCTCGCTGGCCGGGTCTAGCGGGTAGGGCTGGTGCTTTGCCAGGATGTCCAGGGCGCGTTCTCGGGCGTGGTCGATGGCCAGCTTGCTGCCTTCTTTTTCCCAAGCTTCGTAAGGTTCGCGCGAAAACAGGGTCGGCAGAAAGAGCTCTTTGCGGTACAACCGGGAAGTGTCCTTCTCGGCGATATAGCTGCCGGAATAGCCCACTTTCTTGATCAAGTTCACGGCTAACGTTTCGTCATTCACTTCGATGCCGCGCGCCAACCTGAGGGCTGCTGCGCACATCTCATCGTCCAACATCAATAGAGCGTGGCTTTCCATCATGGTGCTGTCCAGCGTGCCGGCGCAGGTGATCAGGTTGACACCTGCCAGCACTGCCGGCAGCAGGGTTCCCAGGCGCTCGAACCCGGCTTGCAGGTCTTCGCGCTTGGAGTCGGTCGCTCCGCCCACGCTGCGGATGGGTAATCCATAGAAGCGTGCCATCTGTGCCGAGGCTGCTGTGATCAGGCCGGTTTCCATCGCACCCAACGCCACCGTGCCGTAGCGTAAATTGGCAACGGTAGAAACGGTTCCATACAACACGGGTGTGCCTGGGCGAAAGATTTGCGCCAGGGCAATGTGCGCCAGGATGGCTGCATTCTCCTGCGCCAGCAGCCCTGCCAGCGTCACCGGGGCCGTCATCCCGGCCACTGCCTCCGGCGCCAGCGTCACCGGCTGGCCGTACTCGGCGCAGATCAGCAATCCTTCTGCCTGCGCCCGGTCCATCTGCAGCGGGCTGACCACGGAGCAAATGGCGAAGAAACGCGGCCGTTTTTGCAACTCTTCCTTGCCGCCTACCGCCGCCGACATCATGCGCATCATGTCCCAGGTGGGCAGGTAACCGTAGCAGCCCATGCCGTACGGTTTGCGGCTGTTGTGTGCCCAGGCCCAGATCGCTTCGCTGTGGATGGTGGTCATGGGGATATCGTTGGGCCAAACATCCATTTGCGAATTGTGGATCTGGCGGCAGGCATTGATCAGGATGAGATGATCGATCATATCCTGTTTGGTTGTGGGGCGCACCTGGCCATTCTGTAGGTCGAGAATACGTGTAGGTGTACCAAGCCCGGCGAAGATGGGCTCGGTTTGTGTGGGCCCAATGTCCAGGCGAAATTCTGCCTCTCTGCCGAACAGCGAGAATTGTTTGGGCGCCTGGTCTACTGCCCATCGAACGAGCTTCTCCGGCAGCTTGACTGCCAGCGTTTGTTCGTCCACTTCCGCGCCGGCCTCCCGAAAAATCTCGCGGGCTTTCTTGTAATTGACCTTGATGCCCACTTCAGCCAGTATTTCCATCGAGGCCGCGTGGATGCGCTCGACCTCCTCTGGGTTCAGAACTTCAAAGCGCGCAGTTTTCATACGTGTATTTGACCTTTCTGCAAGCGGATTACCATCTATTTTGCACTAAGATGGAGTGCCTTGCAAGAGGTCTGCAGGTTCTGGTTACCTGCCCGGTGCAGTTTCTAGCGGGCCAGATCCTTCTGCTGCTGTTCTGCGCTTACTTTTTATCTGGCTCAACTTCCATTGGCTAGCGCCAGGATCGCTTTCACATCCCCAATCTGGTGATCCGAGATGCCCAGGGCCTGCAGCCCGGCATGATCTCCGGCGAAGATCTGTTGCCCCAGGCCCGAATGGCGCCACATCTTCAAATCTTCTTCCAGCGGGGAGCCAATCCGGTCTTCGCGGGCGATCTTGCCATCGGCCATGACTACCACGCGGCGTGTTTGCCGGGCGACGGCCGGGTCGTGGGTGACGATCACAAAGGTCACTCCCTGGGTGCGATTCAATTCTTTGAGCAGGGCCATCAGATCCTGCCCGGCGATGCTATCCAGGCTGCCGGTGGGCTCGTCTGCCAATACCAGGAGAGGCTGGTTTGCCAGGGCGCGGGCCGCCGCCACGCGCTGGCGCTGCCCGCCAGAAAGCTGTCCCGGCAGGTGGTTCATGCGATCGCCTAAGCCCACCAATTCCAACAGTTCCCCGGCCCGCTGGCGGCGCGCCTTGACCCCCTGGTAACCGGTCATGGGAATTTCTATGTTCTCGCGGGCCGTCAAAGTGGGCAGCAGGTTATGCAGTTGGAACATGAAGCCCACCGTCTTGGCCCGAAAGCCGTCTATATCGCGCAGCTTCGCCAGGTCCTGCCCGTTCACGCAGATCTGCCCACCGGTGGGCCGGTCGAGCGCCCCTAAAACGTTCAGCAAGGTGCTTTTGCCGCTGCCGCTGGGACCCATGACGGCCATGAATTCGCCGGCTGCCACCAGCAGGTTGACCCCGTCCAAGGCGCGGATCTCTTCCCCGTCGCCGTAAATGCGGCTGAGGTCGTGGGTTTCGATCATCAGCGCGGCGCTCATTGTTTCACCTCGATATCTACAAAAGCGGTCATACCCCAGAGCAGCCCTGCGGGAATCTCATCGAGCAGGACGACTACGGTATAGTTGACTCCCGAGCCTTCGGCCGATTTGTAGGCAATGCGCTGGACGGTGCCGCCAACGGTGATGCCGGGCAGGGCGTCGAAGGTCACGATGACGGTATCCCCCATCTGGATCCGAGCTGCGTCGATCTCGTTCAAATCAGTGGTCTCTACCCGCAAACCATCCAGCTTGCCCAACGCAATGACGGGCATCCCCGGCGTCAGCCATTCGCCCACGCGCGCCTCTAACAAGCACACCACGCCCTCGAAGGGCGCACGCAGTTCCAGGTTGGCGAGCGCTTCCTGGGCGGCCAGCAGTTGGGCCTTGGCCTGGTCCAGCCGTGCCTGCGCCAGGGCCAATTCATCAGGGTCGGGGCCGGGTTGGCGTTGTTCGTATTCTTCCTGGGCCTGGTCCAGGTTGGCCTGCGCCAGTGCCAAAGCGGCCGCGGCCTGTTCTTTGTCAAGCGCCAGTTCTTCTTTGACCCGCAGGGTTTCATCGTATGCGCGCTGGGCGTCATCCAGGCGTTTTTGATAATCTTTGCGAGTTTGATTATCTTCATCCCAATCGGCGTAGGGCTCGTAATCTTCCTGGGCGTCTTTCAAATCATCCTCGGTTTCGTTCACCTTTTTGCGCACCTCATCCAGGTCATCTTTGTATTCCTGCAGGTCGAAATCTTCCATTTCGCGTTCGGCGTCGATCAATGCTTGCTGGGCGTCGGTAAAGATTTGCCATGCCAGGGATGCCTGCACTGCGGCGTTGCTGTGCACATCATCCAGCGCCTGCTGCGCCTGCACGATCTCGTTTTGGGCGGCGCTCACCTTGGCCTGGGCGGCAGCCTGGCCTTCTAGGCGCACCAGGGGTTGGCCGGCGGTCACGTGCTCGCCCTCTGCCGCCAGCACCTCGGCCACCAATCCCTGCCCGGCCATGCTCAGGGTTGCCCACTGCTCAGGCGCTACCACCCCGGTCGCGCTGATGATCGAATCGAAAGTTTCAACCTGGTTGACCTCGGGCGTGGCGGCCGGTTCTGCACCCAGCGCCTCACAGCCGGTGAGGGCTAATACACAAATGATGATCCAGGCAGCGATTTTGATATAAGGTTTCATTTCAGCCTCCTCCGAACCAAAGCAATCTTTCATTCCCTGCTCGTCACTCGTAGCGCAGGGCATCCACCGGCTGGAGCCGGGTGGCGCGGTAGGCCGGATACAATCCGCCCATCACGCCCAAAAATAGTGAGAGGATAATCGCGCGGGCGAAAACTTCCCAGGCCCACACCGGGTCAACCCAACTGCCCAGGGTGGTCGACATTTGCAACAGCGCAATGAGGCTGAATGCAATGAGAATGCCCAGCACGCCCCCCAGCAGGCCCAACAGCACTGCTTCCCGCAGGATCATTCCCAGCACGGCCTTGCGCCGCCAGCCCAGGGCGCGCAGCACGCCGATCTCGCGCGTGCGCTCGAAAACCGACATCAACATGGTGTTCAATACGCCCAGCCCGCCGACCAGCACTGCCATCAGGGAGATCCCACCTAACATGGCATTGGATGATTTCATGTCGGGCATTTCTTCTGCAAACTCGCTGCTCACCGCCGCGTAAATCCCCGGGAATTTGCTGTTCAAACGAGCGGCCATTGCCTGGGCCTGGCCGGCATCCACCAGCTTGATCGCGATCATGCTCACCTGGCGCGGCCGGCCGACGAAGTTTTGGGCATCGCGCAAAGTGGTCACGCCGCCCATCTGTTCCCAACTCACGTTGGTTTCGTAGATTCCCACCACCCGAAAGCGCATTCCACTGATCTCAACCACATCTCCGACTCCTTTTTTCAAGGCATCGGCCATGAGATCGCCAAGCAAGATCTGCCGGTTGCCGGTGATCGGGTTGCCTTCCACGATGTGGAATCGCCGGATGCCAAATTCGTTGGGGGCGTACCCTTGCAGTATGAACATGATGCCCGAATCAGGCAGCATCAGGCCGGTGAAGACCGCCCCAGTTGCGCTGCGTACTTCGGGCATGGCGCCGATAGCATCGATCACTCGCTCATCGATGACGCTGAGGGTCGTGTCGGCGATATCGTCCTGGCGGATCATGATCTCAGCCTGGGTGCCGTTGGCCATCTCGGTGAAACCAGCGGAAAATCCACGCACGATCGCTTCCATAGCGATGATTGCGCCTACCGTCAGACCGATGGCGCCCAGGGTGAGCAGGCTGCGGGTCGAGCGCTGCCACAGGCTCTGCACTGCCATGCCGCCCACGGGCAGGCGGCGCACTTTGCTGCTGCCGCTTTCATAACGCAGGGCTTCCACCGGCGGCAGGCGCGCCGCCCGCCAGGCCGGGTAAAGCCCGCCGATCACCCCCAAGATCAACACAATCAGCATGGCCTGTGCGATCAAGCCAGGGTGAATATTGCCCGTGCGGGTTCCCATTAGCACGGTAAACTTCGACAGCAATTGCAGCAAGAGCCAGCCCATCCAGGTGCCCAGCACGCCCCCTGCCAGGCAGACCAGCACCGATTCGCCCAGGATCATCCCCAAAACCCGCCGCCGTTTCCATCCCATGGCGCGTAAGACGCCGATCTCGCGGGTGCGTTCGAACACTGCCATGAGCTGAGCATTCAGCATCCCCACCCCGCCGATCACGATCGCCAGCCCGCCGATAATCCATACAAATGCCTGCAGCATAGCCTGCATGGACTGTTTGTTGGCAAATTCGCTCGTCCCGCTCAACTTCAGGTCAGGCCACTGGCGCGCCACCCGCTCTTCCAGCCGGGCCCGCAGGCCGGGTTCTTTGAGCCGGATGTAGAACAGGCTTACCTGGCGTTCCTTTCCCAGCAAATCCTGCCCGTCTTCCAGTCGCAAGAGAGCGGCACTGTCTTCAAAGGCATCCCCGGTTTCATAGATGCCCACGATGCGATAGGTGCTTGTGGTCACTCGCAGCGTATCGCCAACGCCTTTATCCATCACTTCGGCGGCGGCTGACCCCAGCAAAATGGGCGTGCCGCGCAGCTCACGCGGAATATGATCGTAGAGCCCCAAGCCTTCTTTGATCCGGAAACGTTCCAGCATGAAACTATCTTCGGGATATGCAAAGACGATGAAGAATGCCTCGCCTTCGCTTTGCGTGATACCCTGGAGCATCCCACTGACTGCCCTGACTTCGGGCAGCGCTTCGAGCTCGGCGCCGACCTCTTCATCAACGGCGCTGTAGCTGATATCCATGGTGTCTGGCTGGCTGAGGACAAGATCGGCTTTGCTGCCCGACATCATCGAGCCGTAGCCGGCCTTGAACCCATCTGCCAGGGCGCCCAGCACAATAATGGCGATCACTCCCACGCAGATGCCCAGTACGGTCAGCAGCGTGCGTATTTTCCGTCGCAGGAGATTCTTGAGAATGATCGCCATTCGCGTTATTCCTTGTGTTTCCTTACCAGCCTATGCGCTTGCCGGTCAATCGTTCGCATGCAATCGATTGCTGACTGCCTTGCCGATCTCCACCAGCATCAGTAGGACCACTCCAATACCGGTCACCCAGCCCCATTCTTCCAGGGTCAAGGGCACGATTCCCAACAGGTTTCGCAAGCCAGGGATCAAGAAGGCGATGGCGATGGTCGTAAAGCCTGCCAGCGCTGCCCAGATCAGGGGCTTGTTGGCAGTGAGTTTATTCATGCGATGAATTGGCAGGCGCATGCTGCGGTAGGCGAATATGTACACGATCGAGTTGATCGCAAAGCTGGCAAATACAATGCTCTGCCCGGTTGCAGCATCGCCGTGCACCTGGTTGTAATGAGCAAACAGCGTCAGAGCGAAGAACGAGCTGGCGATACTGATCACGCCGATCAGGGAGGCTCCCAGGTGGGTCAGGATCGGCGCCTTCAAGGCGCGCGGCTTTTCATCCATGATGCCTTCTTCCTTGGGCTCGAAGCTCAGCACGATATCCAATGGTCCATCGCAGATCAGGTGGATCCACAAGATCTGGGCCACCGTCAGCGGAGTCGGCCAGCGCAGCATCATGGCGGTGAAGATCGTCAGCACCTCGGCGAACGAGTTGGACAGCACATAGGCCACCACCTTGCGGATGTTGGAAAAGATCACCCGGCCTTCTTCGATGGCCGCCACGATGGTGCGGAAATTATTGTCCAGCAGGATCAGGTCGGCGGTCTCTTTGGCGACATCGGTGGCGCTGCCCACCACCACGCCGATGTTGGCGCGCTTCAGCGCCGGCGCATCGTTCACGCCGTCGCCGATCATGGCGGTTACCTCTCCGTTGGCTTGCAGCGCCTTAATGATGCGGAATTTGTCTTGCGGGCGGATGCGCGCAAATACTGCCGTATTCTTCACCTGTTCCTGAAGCTGTGCATCGCTTAAGGCCGTAATCTGCCCACCTTCCAGGGCTTGGTCCCCCGCTTGTAGCAAGCCGATGCTGCTGGCGATGCGCTCGGCCGTGCGCCGGTAGTCGCCGGTGATCATCTTGATCCGGATGCCGGCTTTCTGCGCCAACTGGATGGCCTCCAACACGCCTTCGCGTACAGGGTCTTCCATGCCCAGCAGTCCCACCCAGGTATATCCATTATATTTCTCTAGCTCGCCCCCCTGGCGATATGCCAACCCCAAAAGCCGCAAGCCTTCGCCGGCCCATTCATCCACCTGCGCCAGCAGGCGTGTGCGCTCTTCATCCGTTGCAGCGCACATTCCTAGCACGATCTCTGGTGCGCCTTTAAGGAAGTAATACTGTTCTTTTTGAAACAGTTCGCTGGTGACCTCGGTGATCATGTATTTCGTTTCACTGCTGAATAATTCTTCAGCCAGCCTTTCCACCTTGTCGAATAGCTGCTGGGGCCCGCCGGAAAGCTGTTTTTCAGCATATTCCCACAGGGCAATATCCACCGGGCCTTCCAGGTTATTGCACAAAACCACGGTTTGCAGGGCGCGCTCCGCATCCAGCAAATCGGCGCGGCTCACCCGCATGCGGCCTTCGGTGAGGGTGCCGGTCTTGTCGGTGCAGATCACTGTCACGGAACCGAGCGTTTCCACCGCCTGCAGCCGCTTCACCAGGCCGTTGCGCTTGAGGATCTTGCGCATGCCCAGCACCAGGATCACCGTCACAGCAATGAGCAGGCCTTCAGGTACCGCTGCAATGGCCAGGATAATGGAGGTGCGCAGCATATCGAAAAATCCGCGTCCCATCAGCAATCCCACCACCAGGATCACCAGGGTGGCTGCTACCACGACATAGGTCAACAGCTTGCTGAAAGCCTTGAGCCTCATCTGGAGGGGGGTCTCTTCTTCAACATGCTCGCTCAGGCTGGCCGCAATCTGCCCCAGTTCGGTTCTGACGCCGGTCCTGGTAATGCGCAAGATGCCTCGCCCAGTGACCACCGTGCTCCCCATAAAGACCTGCGTTTGAGGAAGAGGCGTGATTTCAGAGGCAGGTTCATCGCTCTGGCGGATAGCCTGCTTGTTTACCGTCTCGCTCTCGCCCGTCAGGATGGCCTCATCGATCGCCACCTTGGTGGCTTCTAACAGCACACCGTCGCCGGGAACTTTTTCACCCGCATTCAACACCACCAGGTCGCCCGGCGTCAGCTCCCATACTTCCACCTCCACGCGCTGCCCGTCGCGGATCACCGTGGTGGTCGGCTTGAGCAAGCCTTTCAATGCCACGTAGGTGCGCTGGGCCTGGTATTCTTGCACGAAACCCAAGATCACATCGATCACTACCACTGCCATGATGATGGCGAAGTCGCCCAGTTCACCCAATGCCAGTGAAATACCGGCGGCAGCCAGGATAATGTAAACCAGTGGGCTTTTAAGCTGATTCAACAAGATTGTCCAGCCAGAAACGCCTTTCTCGGCAGGCAAACGATTCTCGCCGTATTGAGCACGGCTTTCTAAGACCTCCTTAGCGGTTAAACCTGTCAACGCGGTATGTTTAAGATTGTCATTTTCGTAGTTCATATTGATCCTTATTATTGGTATGATTGCCAGCCGGCTTTATTTCTCTTTCACATGATTGACGCCTTGTTGGAACAAGGCGATGATGTGCGGGTCGATGACACTGTAATAAACTTCCTTACCATCGCGGCGCGCCTGGACGATGCGCATCTGGCGCAGCCCGCGCAAGTGATGTGACACAGCCGATTCGGTCAGGTCAAGCAATTCTGCGATGGCCGAGGTATTCATTTCCTGAGCGATGATGACTGCCAGGATGCGCACGCGGCTGGTGTCGCTAAAAGAACGGAAAAGCTCGGCAACATGCGCTGCAGCGTGTTCGTCAAAAGGTGGTGATTTCATAAAACCTCTCTGTGAATGTATGATTGAACAACTACTCAATTGTTTGTAAAATTATAACACATTTCCGTGCTGTTGAATCTTATATGCTTTACGCGCCGCGTGTGATATGATTTACCCAACACCATCCGCGCCGATCTTTCAAGGGAATTTATGTCGATATCTGCGCACCAGTCACAACATCCCCCCAAAACCTCTAGCTGCCTCATCAACGCTTGCGGGTTATGTAAGACCTATCACCGGGGAAAGGTGAAGGTTGATGCGTTGAGGGGAGTAGACCTGGAAATCCTCCCAGGCGCCTTTGTGGTGATCATCGGCCCCAGCGGCAGCGGTAAATCGACCCTCTTGCACCTGCTGGGCGGCATCGACCGCCCCACTGCCGGCCGCCTCAGCATCGCCGGCCAGGCGCTTGAACAGGCCAGCGAAGCCGAACTGACCCGTTTCCGCCGCGATCGCATCGGTTTTATTTTTCAGTTTTATAACCTGATCCCCTCGCTCAATGCGCTGGACAACGTTGTCTTACCTCTGCTTGCCAAGAACTGGCCCTGGAAAAAAGCTGCCCCGCGCGGCCTTGCCATGCTCGAACAGGTGGGCTTGCAAGCGCGCGCCAGGCACAAGCCCGGCGAACTCTCCGGCGGCGAACAGCAGCGCGTGGCGATCGCCCGTGCCCTGGTGGTCGAGCCGGCTTTAGTCCTGGCAGATGAGCCCACCGGTGATTTGGACTCGCTCACTGCCAGGGAAGTGATCCAATGGATGGTCAGCCTCAACCGGCAGTTGGGGGTTGCTTTTGTGATTGCTACCCACAATCTGGAAATTTGCCGCTTTGCCACCCACACCTACCAGATGCAAGATGGCCGGCTGGGGGCCCTCCTGGCTGCGCCATGAACGCGCCGGTCTTCATCAGTTACCTGGTCAAGGATCTGCGCCACGATTTCGGGCGCAGCCTGCTCACCATTGCCGGCCTGACCATCATGATCGTCACCTACCTGCTGACGTCTGCCCTCTCTGAAGCTTTTACCCGCTTTGGCCAACAGCCAGGGATCGCCAGTCACAACCTGCTCATTCTCTCATCAGATACTCTTGATCCCATGCAAGGCTCGCTGAGCCAGGAAACATTAGATTTGGCTGTTCGATCTGTGCAAGAAAAGTTCGGCCCGCAAAGCGTGCGGCGCGCCGAACCCACCATCCTGCGCACGCTGCGCATCGAAAAGACTACTATGGAAGTGCTGGCGGCGGCGCCCCACAGTATGCGCGATGTCTACAATGTGGCCCTCCTCGCAGGCCGTTATCCTGCCGGGGATACGGAGATCGCTGCCAGCGAAGAGGTTTTTGAACTGGTCGATTGGCAGATTGGGCAAACCGTCAAATTCTATGGACAGGACTTTCAATTGGTTGGCATGGTGCGCTATGAAGCCGGCAAGCTTTCCTCGCTCTGGATGACGTACGCCGCCGGCCAAAAGGTGTTCGGCGGGCTGCGCGGCTTCCAGATCGGCGTTGTACAGGTGGCAGGCGAGCTTGATCCCGAGACGGTGCGCGCCTACCTGGAAACAGTGCCCGGTATCTTACCTGCTTATGCCGTCTATCTCGAAGAAGAAGTGTATGCCCGCTACACCCAGTTCATCAGCGATATCTTGAAGATCACCCTGGTGATGGATTTTCTCGCCCTGAGCGTGATCACGTTTGGCGTCTTCAATGCTACACATTTGACCCTGGCCGAGCGCAGCCGCGAGCTGGTCTTGCTGCGCGTGGTGGGTTTCACTCCGCAAGCGATCACCCGTTTTCTGTTTGGCCGCGCTCTCCTGCAAACCCTGGCGGCCTATTGGCTGGGCTGGGGGCTGGCCGCGCTGGCCATCTGGCAAAGATCAGCGGACTCCTTCTCTGTGCATGGTATGCCGGTCAAAATAAGCCTCTCGCCGCAAGTATTGCTGCCGGGACTGGCCCTCTCCATCCTTTTTGCCTGGTTGGGCGTCTGGCTTACTTCTTCTAGCCAGCATCGTCAAAGCCTGGCCGGCTTGCTGAACGAGGGCTAGATCATGAAAACGCTTATCCGTTACAGCTTGCAAGAACTAGCTTCTCGCTGGAAGCTGAGCCTGGCGATGATCTTGCTGATCGCTTCTGCTATCCTGATGTTCCTCGTTGTCGGCGGCTACCGCCTGACCCTGGCTCGTGAATATGGCGATGTACCAGATGCCCACCTGATCGTGCAGGAAAGCAATGTCTTGGGTGAATTGTATGGCAGCCGCATATCGGCCGCCGTCGAGATGCAGTTGGCCGGCTTGGGCGTCTCGCAGGCCATTCCCGAGATCCACGAGACGGTTGGCACTTCCATAGCGGACATGCTCTTACTGCGAGGGGTCGATCCCCAGCGCTTCCTACAGGTTAACACCTTCAAGCTGTTGCAAGGGCAGAATTTGCAACCCGGCGACCCGCCTCGGACGGCAATGTTGGGCCGCCGCCTGGCCGAAAAATTGGGTCTTTCTCCTGGGCAAGAAGTTCTCATCCGCGGCCGAAAATTTACCGTCTGCGGCATCTTCCATACCGGCGCCTATATCGATAACGAAGCCTGGATTTCGCTGGCAGATGCCCAGGCCTTATTGGGCTGGGGAAGTGATGTTTCGCTTTTCATCATCCCCGATGAAGGCCTTCTGCAGCCCGGTGATGACTTGCCGGGCGGGCTCAGCGTGGCCAGGCGCGGCCAGGGAGCGCGCATTTCGGTGGATCAGCTTGGCCCATTGTTGAGTGCCTTGGATATCGTCATCCGCGCCCTGGCGATGGCAGCCGTCTTGGCATTGACCAACACCCTGTTACGCCTGGCCTGGCTGCGCCGGCGGGAACTGGCCGTTTTGCGCTGCCTGGGCTTTCAAACCATGGCGTTGGTAGGCTACTTGTTCAGCCAGGCCTTTGTTTTGTGCTTTTTGGGCGCCGGCCTGGGCGGGCTTGGCGCCCTGGTTATTTTTGCTTACCTTCGCACCGATGTGGCTGGGATGAGTTTTAGGCCCAGCCTGGATCTTGGATTGGCATTGGCCACCATTGGCATGGCATTGTTCCTCAGTATGCTGGGGACGCTCTTACCCATCGCCTGGATCAATCGACTTAAGCCAGGCGATATCTTTCGAAGTACATCCTAATCTGGAGGTGTTCTATGCGTAAGTTGATCTTCTTCCCCCTGATCCTGTTCCTCATGATGTTGGCCTGCAACGCGCCGGGCAGCGTTCCGGCTCTGGCGCCAACCGTTGCCAGTGGCTCTGTGCCGCCCCCTGCCGATGCCGGCAGTTCTGCTCCTGGCGGCGCACCGGCTGCCCCAGCCGTTTGCACTCCTCTGCCTCTCGAACCCACGCTGCCGCCTCCCACTGCCACGGCCACTTCCATGCCCTCCGAACCGATGAGCATGCGCAAGGGGCTGGCCAGCCTGAACAGTTATGTACTGGTCGTCAGAACCGTTGGCGCCAGTTCCACCTCACCCGACCAAACGCTGTCGAACATCGAGGTCCAGAGCTCGCAGGATCTCGATGCCATGCTCATGCACGTTACCATGACCATGCCGGAAGAAGGGGAAGAACCTTCTCAGACCGATACGTTTACGTATTCTATTGGCAACGATCAATGTGCGGGCAACGATGAGGATGGCTGGGAATTCCAAACTTTCACTGCGCAAGAAAAGGAAACCCAGGATATTCTGACGCAAATGATGGACCTGCTGCCCCTGATTGACGATCCTGTCTTTGTGGGCCCAGAAACGATGAATGGGGTGGCGGCGAACCATTTTACCTTCCAGGTCAGTGGCATTGGCAGCGGCTCGGGCGTGGATGTGGCTGCCAACCAGGGTGAATACTGGCTGGCGCAAGATGGGCAGTACCTGGTTCGTTATACCCTGCTGATCGAAACGGTCGATCCCAATACGCAAGAAGTACTGCATGCCGAATACCTGATCGATCTCACCAGCATTAATCAACCGCTCAGCATTGCCTTTCCACAAGCCTGCCTGGACGCCAAAAACAACCCCTAAGGGCAGGTCTGCCATGATAGGGCTGCCCGGCTGCTGCAGGTAGCCCTTGTTTTTTCGCCATAGCCTCGCTCCGAGGTTGTTTTCAATCCCTGGGCCGAGCGCAGTACGTGCAGTTTCTCTGGTGAACGCTGATGGTCCTGCCGCATCCCGGGCATTTCCAGCCCTCTCTTTCTTGCCCAATAAATTTACTCCCGCCTCCCAGCCCATCTTTAACAAAACCTTTACAAAGAAACCGGTGCGCAAAACCAAATAAGTGAATATAATCAGTCATAAAGGAGAACCAAGATGCTGACCCTGTATGAGGATCTTTATTTACTTGCCTTGGATGATGAGAAAGGCAATTTCTTTTCGTTCACCCGAAAAGCCATTGCCTACCCGCTGGCGGGGGCAATCTTAGCTGAGTTGGCCTTGGCGGGGAAATTGGGCCTGGGTGAGAAACTTCGCCTGGTGGCGTCTGGTGCCGAGCCAGCGGGTGATCCCATCCTTGACGGAGTCTGGGAACAATTCCGCCTCTCCGAGAAACCGCGCAAACCTGCCTATTGGGTTCATCGTTTGAGCGAAGAGCCCCAGAGACTACGCTTGATCATGGGAGAACGATTGGTGCAGAAAAACGTGCTGCTCCAGGATGAGAAACGTTTCTACCGCCCGGCAGGCGGCGTACAGCAGGCGCAGGCGGCTGCCCCCGACAAATATCAGATGAAACTCCGGCTGCGTGCCTCCGTTCTCTCCACAGGCGAGAGCGATCTGCGCAGCCTGGTCTTGCTGAAGATGGTCGCCGCAGGTGATTTGCTTGGCCTGGTTTTTACCCTGGATGAGATCGAGATGGCAGGCCGCATGATCCAAAAGCAATTTCTGACTGCCGCCCTGCAAAGTACGATCATGCAAGTGGTGGAAGAAATCGAGCAGGCGGTGCGCCTGGTGCGAGAAGACGAGATGGATTAGCGCAGCATTCGCTAGACCTCCTCGGACGGCATCACTCCTACTGATAGATAAAGAACATTCTCCGCATACTGCCTGTTACAACCGGTGCTGTATGGCGGAGTTTGTTTTGATTCCCCCCTTCAGCCTGCAATCTCCAATAACGAAGATAGCCACTCGCATTGAGCCTGGTTTTTCCCTAAAAAATCTTGACAGATACCCGATTCGTGATATATTTGGACACAGTGTCCAAGTATCGAACAGTGCATTGACAATCGTTCTGATTCCCAAATATTGTGCCCGAGATTCTTCACTCCCAACAATATCTGTTTCACGACAATCGAAGGGAAAGGAGGTAGATAGGTAAGGATATTTGTGAGTTCATTTCCAAGCTCCACACCTGAAACCCTTAAGACGACTGGCGCGAATTCTCAGGTCTTTCGACTTGTGGTATTGTTTGTCAGGTGCAAGACCATCTACCTGCAGAAGGATTTTCGCCAGCGAGTACCAATTGTTTGACTTGCCCCATAGGAGGTTCCCAATGTCAAAGCTACGGAAAATTACCAGACGAGAGTTTCTTCAATTGATGGCATTCGGCACGGCTGGAGCAGCTCTGGCGAGTTGCTCTCCGGCGACCACCCAAGCCCCTACGCAACCACCCGCGTCCGTTCCCACTGCCAAGCCCGAA
>CAZVRZ010000074.1:0-26859 GCA_964629965.1 uncultured Anaerolineaceae bacterium | reverse complement strand
ATCATCCGAAAGTGGCAGTCCATCGACAAAAGCGTTGATAGATGTCATGATCGATTCTAAAATCATGGGAGCAGCCTGAATTTCGGTATTAAGAAGTGCTTGTTGTAAACGCACTTCCCCAAACATTTCTCCTTCTGGGGAGAAAGACTCTGTACTCCCATCTGTATAAAGAATCAGAGATTCGCCCTTCTGTAGATTTATACCCTTTTCAAGGACGATAGCCTCTTCCATAACTCCTAAAGCCATACCTGTTCTGCCAAGTGTCTCAATCTTTTTATCTTTGTGTAATATGTAAGGTGGATTGTGACCAGCGTTCGCGTAGCAAATATCACCTGTTTTTGTATTGATCACCGCGTAAATAATAGTGACAAACATTCCCCTTTGAGCATCGGGAATCAACAGATGATTTACTCTATTTAGAACAAAACCTGGCGATACGTTTTCTACAACGGTCGCTCGCATCAAAGTACGTATGAGCGTCATGAACATAGCTGCCGGCATGCCTTTATCGGCTACATCTGCCACTACGATGCCGATCAAATCATTGGATAATTCGAAAAGATCATAGAAATCCCCTCCAACTTCTCGAGCTGGTACCCAAGAAGCATCGAACTCCCAATGATCGATATTGGGCAAATGATCTGGAAGAAATGTTTCTTGAATTTCTCTAGCGAGTTGGAACTCCCTTTCAAGCCGTTCTCGCTCAACTACCTCTCGCTGAAGAAGATCGTTTTGTATTGCCATTGCTGCTTGTTGAGTGATTCCAATGGCTATTTCTAACCGCTTTTTTCGTGTTTGCGGATTTGTTGCTGTAATATTGCTGGCTTCCTCAGTTAGCATAACTCCGAGAAAGTTCCCTTTCACCGCCAGAGGATAACCAATAATGAGTGGCGTAGGGGATCGTAAATAATTTTTCGGATCAGTCGTTATCTTGGCCTTTGGTTCGGAATCGATGTAAACGCTATTATTGGATCCATTGATTGCAACTATATCTTTCGATGAGATAGTGAGCCAGGAAGTAAGGGTAGTTAGTGACGGTATCTGCAAATCACAATAGACCACAGAATTAATAGTCTTTACCTCCTCTAAAATCGGAAACCCATCTTTTCTGAAATGATCATCAAAGTCCACAATTTCTACTCGTGAAATACCATAGTTTTGTGACAGGTAAAATGATTCATCTGTTTTATCCCAGAGAAAGATTATGCATCTTTTTACCCCTATCAATATTGGCGTTATCCGAACAATCGCTTCTAAGATCTCATCAAGCGCATTTAAGCTCACAACTGCTTGAGCAACTTGCAACAATGCTACCGAAACATAGGCTTCTTCTCGCTGCACTCTGATTAATTGAATATTTTCAGCAGCAACAGCTATTTGATAGGCTATACCTTGAACAATCGTCATCTTATCGTCAAGGTCTATCTGATTATTTTCTATTACAGCCGATGAGCTTGTCTCTTCGTCAAATGCTACCAGCATGATACCAAAAACATCATCTCTGGTGGCCATTGGGAGCAGTGCGACGATACAGTCTTCATAACCAACAAATAAATTAGAGTGCGTTGGGTTCTCTACGATTTCCCTGATTTCTGCTGGGTGAATAAAGAGAGGAGTTTTCGTTAATAAAACTTGATCAAATTGTTGAATTTCTCCTGTTTGGATTGTCAATCCTCGTAATTTATCATGATCTAAAGCTACATCATTGATATCTGATAGATTAAATTCATTAAAAGTTCTATCCCAAACAAAAATTGCACATGCCCTCACGCCTATGAGCGATGGAACAATATGAACCATTGAATGAGTTAACTCTTCAGTTGTAGTGATAGATTGCATAGCGTCAGCCACCTGGAGTAAAACGGTTGATATCCAGGCCTGGTCATGGGCCGACTCGTATAAACGTGTATTCTGGATGGCGACCGCAGCATAGCTGGCAAAAGTAGATGTCATAACTTGTGATTCACTGCCATATCGTCCTGGCGTTCGATGAGCCAGCATTAAAATTCCGATCGATTCGTCTCCGACTAATAAAGGCGCCGCAATTGCCGAATAGTTTGACCGAAATTCAAGTATTGCTCCCAATGGCTCATAAGGATCATTTTTGGATCGTATAGATGGAAATGATGAATTGAGAATATCAAATAACCAGGGCTTCGGTAACTCGTTGTTATTGCAAAATGCTTTAATTTGCTCGATCGTCAATCCATTTTCGCGTTTTGCTTCTCGAGCAGATATATCTCGTGATAAGTGAACCGCGCTAAGGAGCAATGGATATTCTTTTTCTGGGCTGACATCGGTTTCGATCAACCAAATTGCAGCCACATCACATGGTAGAACTTTATCTAGCTCTATCAAGATGCGATCAAGTACAGGTTGTAGATCCGCCTCTGCCGTTAGTAATCCAGCTACATCACGTATGCTTTCTGCAACCTGGCGTCTCCAATGTTCCGACCGGTACAAGGATGCATTCCTCATTGCAATAGCCAGGCTATATGCTAGAGATTCCAAGATAGATAAGTCATGCTCTCCAAATGCCATACCACGATCACTATGAATATCCAGTACTCCAATAATTTCTCCAGAAAACATGATTGGTATGGCAATTTCTGCTTGCGAGGAAAAAGGGATGTGCTCGTAAGAGACAAATTTGGTCTCTGTGGATATGTCATTCACCATATATGATTTGGCAGTTTGAGCTACCAACGGAACAATGCCTTTATCCTCGTCAAGATTAATAATATACTCGTGGGGAATTTTTGATAATTTGTAAGAACTCGCTACAGACCTAAGAAGTATGATCCTTCTTCCTGGATGGATCTCGAATATTTGTAGAAAAGCATATTTCAACCGCTCCTGAATGCGTTCAACAAAGCGCTGAAGGAGTTCGTCTAGATCTAAGATCGATAGAGTGCTATCCGATACTTCCCGTATGGTGTGTAATTGATCGGCTTGTCTTTGTATGTCGTTATATAGCCGGGTATTCTCAATTGCTACTGCGATGTTGGCAGCCAATACTCTCAAAACGAGTAGATCCGTCTGATCAAACGAATCGACCTTATCCGATTGAATATCCAACACTCCAAGTATTCGTTCTTCATAAATCAAAGGGAGAGCAAGCTCTGATTTAGTTTCGGGTAATGCATCATGAGCGCGGTAATGCTTATTGGTTTGTACATCATTTGCGATGATCTCATCTCCAGAGTAAGCCACATAGCCAATGATGCCTTCACCTATTTCAATGCTAATACTTAACGGCGCATTCCCTTTTGGATTTATGCCCGGACCGGAGCTATTCCGAAAATGTAACTTGTGACGACCATGTTCCACCGTGAATATCGCAACATAGTAGTAGTTGAACGTGGTCAGGATCAAGTGTGTTACGCGGTGTAATAAATCATCTAGACTTGCTACTTTTGCAATCTGAGTGCTTACCGATTGAACCAGTGTCAGCATCTCAATTTGGTTGTTGTTCTGAGTAAGTTTTTGCGTTGCGGTATACGCAATTGCAGATTGTATTGCAATCCCTTTGACAAATTCTATCTCGTCGTGGTTTAGGGATGTTTTATTGCATTCAATCAGAATAAATGGCGGGGAGTACTCGTCTAGACTCCGAGGAAGAATAAGTAGGTTTTGTTCAAATATGAAATAGTTTTTCTCGAAAGCAGATTCTTTATCTGCGGTTAACTCCAATGTAAAAGAAGGATCTGTTACGGATACTTTGCAATCACAATCTAGCACGCTCGTCGCTGCTTCAGCAATCAACTGACGTTGTTCTGATAAAGAGGCAACCGTCATCAAATTCCTTCCCAGGGTAAGGATTTGATGCCATTTCGAGCTTGAAGGTGTTTCGCCTATCAAATTGCTCTCACAATTCGCTTGGTTAGAACCAGTATATTTCTTTGCCGGCGCGCCTCATGCAAAGATTTATTCATGGTGTGATAAGTAACGCTATCCATGATCTGTTGTATGAAATAGATGCCCAGGCCCCCGCGATTTCTCTTTTCAAGTTCAGAATTTAGGTCGGGTTTGGGAATGCTGGCAGGATCAAAAGTTTTACCGGAATCCTCCAATACAATGATGATCTCATCGTTTGTTATTGTGCATGAACAATTAATTTCGCCCTTTGAATCATTCCCATATGCGTGTTCAATTATATTGGAACAAGCCTCATCAACTGCCAATTGAATTTTATATACTATTTCTTCATCAATTCCTGCATTCCGGCATAAGCGAACAATAAAACCCCCGATATGTCTAAGGTTCTCAAAACGAGCTAGAAATATCTCGGATTGCGAAAAAATTGTTTTCCGGTCTTTTTCCATAAAGGATAATAAAAAGACGAGGAAAGCTTTCCTCGTCTTGTGAGCGCTATATGTTTAAAAGCTCGCAACGGCACCGGTCACATCGTCGTAGAATTTAAAAAGGGGAACAAAGCCTGCCAATTCTAGTGTCTCATATATACGTTTTGGAACTGCCACTAATACGACAAAGCCACGGTTAGCTTGTTTGCATGTTTTTTGGGCATCAATCATTACGCGTAAACCTGCGCTGGAAACATAGTCTACGCTTCCTAAATCTAGAACAATGTTGAAGCGACCCGCTTCGGTTATTTTACTCAAGGCTTCTGCCAGGATCGGCGCAGTAAAGCTATCGATACGTCCATTAGGTTTTACGAGATTGCAGCGTTTAAACTCTTGTTCACTGATATCCATTGCCTGCCTCCAAAAATATGTTTCAACATTATATCATGAGCAACGTCGAAGGATCCGCTTGCGCTTATTATGGTAACGTATCGGAATAATAATATACCCCATCTGTTTCGGTGCCGGCTAGATAGCAGGGTTTATTCATCAGGGTCAAACTTGGAATTTTTTTATCATTGAGATCCTCAATCCGGCTCCATGTTGCTCCCGCATTACCTCTTATTCCTTTGTAAAGACCCGTGTCTGTTCCAACCAATAATTCAGTGGCAGATGACACTCTGATCACGTTTATGGGATTGCCGGCCAATCCATAAAGGCTCCATGTGTCTCCGCCATCCTGGCTCATGTAGATACCACTTTTGGTGCCCATGTAATAGGTGTTTGGTGTATAAGGATCTGGTGCGAGTGATATTGAAAACAAACCTGCGCCAGCTTCAATCATTTCCCAGGTTGATCCATTATTTTTACTTCTAAAAAGATTTCCCGCAGCCACTAGGATGTTGGATGGCGTGAAAGGGTCAAATTCAATATCGTAAACTGCTAGCGCATGAATTGGATCCGGTATGTTTGCCCAATAATTACCACCATTTGTTGTGCGATATAAACCCTGGGCTGTTCCCATGTATATAATTAACGGGTCCGTTGGATGGGCTGCCAAAGATATTGCCGTTAAAGCTGAAGTTGTAGCCACCAGTTGGTTATTTTGCATAGATATCTTTGGCAATGCTGTATTCGAAAAAAGGTCATGGTCTAACCACTCACTCTGAAGAGGCAGGTCAACCTGACGGATTTGTACATCAATACCACTGGTTTTACGTTGCCAAGAAATCCCATGATCATAAGAGATATAGATACCCGATACGTTGCTCCCAGCATATAAAATCCGTGAGTCTATTGGTGATTGTTCTACAAAATTAATCCATTTATCTAGTAAGCCTATATTTAGATCCACCCATGTTTGGCCGGCATCATTTGTTTGTTGGATTCCACCGCCGAATGTGCTAACTAGAATATCTGCTGGTGCATCAGGACTTGCCAGAATAGATGTAACGGATGTTGCAAAAATTCCCTGATGGCTTTTTACCCAACTTAAACCTGCGTCAAGACTTTTAAATAAACCTTCTCCTTCACTTCCTGCCACAACCAGATTGTTGTTCACCTTGCTTGCTTGGATATCGTAGATGAACATTGAAGATGGCTGCCCTGCAATTGTCACTGGTCCTGAATATTGCCATTTCTCTCCGGCGTTAGAAGTCTTCATGACACCGTGCTCTAGGGTCGCTGCATATATTATATTTTTGTTCGTTGGATCCATTTTAATTTTATAAACTCTTTCACCGTAAAAGCCGTCATTCCATAAATACCATAAATTGCCGCCGTCATTGGTTTTAAACATGCTCGTTGTATGCCAGGTACCAAGATATATTCTTTTCGCGTCTTGATGGTTAATTGCTAGTGACCTGCTTGACCAGATCCCATCGTCGCCAAGATCGGCCTCTAGTCCATTGTTGACACTGTACCATACAGCACCCCCGTTTGTAGATCTGTATACGCCTTTTTGGTGTGTTGCAGCATATATTGTATTAGGTTCTGTAATCGATGGATCCATGGCAACTGCAATATCATAAACCCAATCTTCCCCCAAGGTGTTATTTATGGAAAACCAGGATCCGCCTCCATCGATACTTTTATAAGCCCCACCGCCCCATGGAGCAGTCGAATTGTAACGACGCCTTGTACCTGCATATAAGATATTGGTATGTATCGGATCGATAGCTAAAGTGTAAACAATAGGGTCTACATTAAGGCCCGGTCCTGTGGGAAACCAATTGGCTCCCCCGTCAATCGTCTTGTAAACGCCGGCCCCATAAGTGCCTGCGTAAATAATATCTGGTTTTTGAGGATCGATCGCCAGCGATTGAATGTAAAGGTTTCCGAGGCCTTGGTTAAACTCTGTCCACGAAGAACCGCCATCACTGCTTTTAAACAAACCTGCTCCCCAGGTTCCCGCATAAAGAATCGACGCATCTAATGGGTGTAGGGCAATCGTAACGATTTTACCTCCACTGGGACCGATCTGATAAAGACGCGGACTGGGTTTTTGGATTATAGGAAGATATGTGCTGAATGAACCATCTTCAATGCCCTGCGCCCAAGCAAAATGATATATTGAAAAGCCACCAATAAGTACTGTGATAACTAGATAGGTGATGTATGCAAATTTCTTCATGTTAACCTCGTTTATCGTTATTCATGTCACAAGCAATATTTGGCTTATGCCCAAGAAGGTATTATAATCTCAGAACCAAGCGTATTTATAAAACCGTTTTACAGATTAGAAATAGCTCATATTTTACAACAGGTTATTCCATGAGACAAAATGCATTTATTACAGGTGCTGACCGTGGGTTGGGATTCGCATTAACAGAAAAGTTGCTAGAGCGTGGGTGGCAGATCTTTGCGGGTCAGTATATGCCAGATTGGCCGCAGCTTAATGCGTTATACCAGCGTTTCCCGGGTTTATTAAAAATCATTCCATTGGATGTCACATCAACAGAGTCGGCCTATGCTGCCGTAAGAATTGTCACGGCCAGCGCCGATCACATTGATTTATTGATCAATAATGCGGGCGTGATTTCGCCGACATCCGAACACTCGATTCGAGATGCGCAGGATTATGTTGAAATTCACCGATTGTACGATGTGAATGCTTTAGGATCATTACGAACAGTAGAGGCCTTCTTGCCTTTGCTAGATCGCAGCGGTTTAAAGCGGTTATGTTTTATCTCATCAGAGGCAGGTAGCATTACTCGCGCCCAAAGAACATCATGGTATGGTTATACGATGTCTAAGGCTGCTCTCAATATGGCTGTGCATATCCTATTCAATCATCTTCGACCCGAGGGCTATACTTTCCGCTTGTATCATCCGGGTTGGATAAAGTCATACATGAGTGGTGCTAAGAGCGTGGTGGGAGATCTTGAACCTGAAGAAGCGGCTGGACCAGCCCTTGCATATTTTCTCGATGTTAAGCTTGATGAAGACTGTTTGGTTATGAGAGACTGGCAGGGTAATGAATGGCCTTGGTAAATAGGAGAATAAAATGCATGTGCTTGTTTTGTGTGATGATTATTGGCACCCGGCTCGGATAATCCGTAGCGGCCTGGCTCCTCTTGAGCAAACCGATATAACATTTGAGTGGATAGAAAATGCTGCTGATTGGTCGGAAGAGCGGATGATACCTTTCCCATTGGTTATCCTGGCCAAATCCAATAACATGTCATCTACTGACCAATCGGAATGGGTAACCGATGAAACGGAGGCAGCTTTTCTGCGCTATCTGCAAAATGGTGGTGGCTTGCTAGTCATCCATTCCGGCAGCGCTGGATATGAGAAACGCCCCGTATTCCGCAGAATGATTGGCGGCGCATTTAGAAATCACCCCGAACAATGCCTGGTCACGGTAGATGCCCGCGCTGGTCATTTCCTTGATGATGGATATCCCCCATTTACTTCGTTAGATGAGCACTATGTGATGGATCTGGACGATATGCAGGCCGATGTGTTCCTGACCACCCGATCGCAACATGGAGAGCAACCGGGTGGTTGGATACGCAGAGAAAATGCCGGGCGAGTGTGTGTGCTTACACCGGGACACAATCTGGAGGTCTGGCTGCACCCAACTTATCAAAAATTGATCCATAATGCCCTGCGTTGGTGCAGCGGGCAATCGGAATAGATTTTGTCTTAGCATATATACTTCAACGGGGTTGCTGCTTGAAACCCATCAGCGATCGTTAAGAGCGACCCATCGTGAGAGATGTAAAGCAAGTCGTCGACTTTGAACAGTCACATCGAAACAATAGGAGTATTTATGGGGAGGGGGGTATCGGGAACAACTGGAACACTTATAGCTGGTTAACGTAGCGGCGCTACACGCTCGCGACCTTGCTACAGCGATAATTTTACGAAACAAGAAGGTGAAGCAGTTTTTGAATTGCCATGAGGTGATTGTGACTGATCTCTCGATCGGTGTAGCTGCTAATCTTGGTCCTGGAACAGTGGGAATCATAGCGTATCCCGTTTGAGGCGCGTCGTAGTTATAGCTGGCGAGTATACAGTCGATTGACAGCTGTGCCGACAGGGTTGGTCAGATCCTTATTCCCCGATAATCTTTACCAGTACCCGCTTCGCTCGCTGTCCATCAAACTCACCATAAAAGATCTGCTCCCAAGGGCCAAAGTCTAAGGTCCCGTTTGTTACGGCCACAACCACTTCCCGTCCCATAATCTGGCGCTTCATGTGCGCATCGGCATTATCTTCGCCAGTACGATTATGCCAATATTGTCCAACTGGTTCGTGCGGAGCGAGCTTTTCCAACCAGGTTTCATAGTCGTGGTGCAAGCCGCTCTCATCATCGTTGATAAACACCGAGGCGGTGATATGCATTGCACAAACCAGGATGAGACCTTCCTGTACCCTGCTTTCTTTTAAACAGGCTTCTACTTGATGGGTAATATTGACGAAGCCACGTCGGTTAGGAATGTTGAACCAAAGTTCTTTGCGAAAGGATTTCATGGTTAATCTCCGATTGAGCGAAATCTATGCCGGATTATAACGCAGTCGTTTAGAAATTATTTCTCGAAGATATAATGATAACCGGCATCCAGCTCATCATTACTTAGGTGGGCGTACCTTTGCGTAACGGCAATATTCTTGTGCCGCGCCAATTCCTGAGCTAACTTTAAATTGCCAGAAGCTCGCAGTACTGTAGTGACAAAGTAATGGCGGAAAGAGTGGGGGGTAATTGTCCCTACAGCTTCCTTGCCCAGAATTTGCAGAACACGCTCGTTTACAATATTCCTGCCTGTCGCCGTGGTGATTGTTTTGACTTTTTTACCGGCGCCACGGTCGTGCCTGGCAAAGAGGGGCAGGGACGTTAGGGGTTTGCCGGATGTACCATCGATATGAGCGCGTCCCGCCAGGTAATCCCGTAGGGCTTCGAGCGAGCGCGAAGAAAAGCGGATAACTGCCTGGCTGTCGCCTTTACCGAGAATGATAGCCTTGCCTTCGTTCCAGTCGATGTCTCCACGCTTTAGTTTGCATGCTTCGTGGACGCGAAGTCCTGTGTCTGCTAAAGTTAGTAAAAATGCTCGATCGCGCATATCTCGTAGATATGAATGCTCATCAGAAGATGATGTAAGATATTTTGCCTTATTTAGCAATTCTTCAATTTTTTCCCGCGGAAATTGTGGTAAACGTTGTCCGGTCCGTCGCGAGCGTTGCCTGACCAGCATTTTTATACGAAACATATTGGGGGAGGCGAGATTCTGTGCGATCAAATATTCGTATAGATTAACAGCCGCGGTCAAATACAAGCGTTCGGTTGCGGCAGAATAATCCTTCAATGTCAATTCGAACCAATCAATGGCATCTTCAACCAACAAATCTATAGGTGAGGTTGCGGGATCGACATCGTGCGCACGTAGAACATCCACAAAGAGGTTCATCGCATTACGATATGCTCGTGCGGTATTGAGGCTGCGCGAGAGTTTTTTACTATCAATGTATGAGTCAATGATTTGCGCAATAGTGGGCATATTATCTCCTTATAGACACGCTATCTAATGATTGCGATAATAGTACTTATCAAAAGCATGTGGATGATAACTCGTTTTTTACTAAATGTCAATCCCCTGCTGTCCAGTTATTGGTGTTCCACAATCATCTCTGCCGTTGTGTTATCGCTATGTATATTTTGCATTTGGGTACATAATAGTAACTATATGTGATATTTTTCTTGGTTGTTTGACCCACCCCTACCCTACTAAATGACGCTGTTCGATCTTTATTGTGAAATTCATCACTATGGAACTCGAAAGGCGTCAAAGGTATTATGATTTCAAGTATTTTTGTCACTGTATTTCCTTTTGATGGAAGTGTATTATCCAGTAGTAATTTAGGTCTCTATATTATGAGGTTTTTATGAGCACAGAAGAAGACATTCGCATACTAAAACTCCGAGCAACCCGGGAAAAGGCTCGACTTGGTGGTGGCGTTGAACGCATCCAGGTGCAACATTCCAAGGGAAAATTTACTGCTCGCGAACGACTGGACTTGCTTCTGGATCCAGGAACATTTAATGAGATTGAACCATTTACAACCAGTATGACGGATGAACTGGGTGCTCCAACAGAAAAATATCTTGGGGATGGCGTCATAACAGGTTATGGACAAATTGGAGGACGTACAGTCTATTTCTATGCTCAAGATTTTACCGTCTATGGGGGTACCTTAAGTGAGAGACAAAGTCACAAAATCTGCCGAGTGATGGACCTGGCCATGCGTAATGGTGTTCCTATTATCGGCTTGATTGATTCTGGTGGTGCTCGAATTCAAGAAGGAGTGAGAAGCCTGGGCGGGTATGCCGAGATTTTTCGGCGGAATGCGCTTTTTTCTGGCGTTATACCGCAAATCAGTGTAATGCTTGGTCCGTGTGCGGGAGGCGCCGCTTATTCTCCCGCCCTAACTGATATCATCATCATGACCGAAAGACAATCTTTTATGTTTTTAACTGGACCAGAAGTGATTAAGTCAGTAACAGGAGAAGTGATCGACGCAGAAAGCCTGGGCGGAGCGGAAGTACATATGACGATTAGTGGATTGGCCCATTTACTCGCATCGAATGAAAAAGAGACCCTTCTACTTGTTCGAGCAGTTTTAGGGTATTTCCCGTCGAATAATGTTGAAAACCCTCCCTACTCCCCGGCTACAGACAACCCTCTTCGAATGGATGATATATTAAACTCCATTGTTCCAATGAACCCGCAGGATCCTTATCGCATGCATGATGTGATCAGCCGCGTGGTTGACAAGGATACTTTCTTAGAATTACAAAATTCTTGGGCCTGTAATGCTATCATTGGATTGGCCCGTATCGGTGGGCATAGCATCGGTATCGTCGCCCAGGAGCCTAGTGTAATGGCAGGTGTGATCGATATCGATGCATCGGATAAGATGGCTCGTTTTGTCCGTATGTGCGATTGTTTCAATATCCCGCTGGTTACTTTCGTTGATTCGCCTGGTTTCCTCCCCGGTATTGACCAAGAACATCGCGGCACTATCCGGCATGGCGCCAAGTTATTATACGCTTATTCTGAGGCTACTGTTCCCAAAATCACCGTCATCACTCGCAAAGCGTATGGGGGTGCTTATGTTGTAATGAGCAGTAAATACTTGGGCACCGATGTAACCTATGCCTGGCCGAGTGCAGAAATTGCAGTGATGGGAGCCGAGGGCGCTGTCAATATTCTATACAAAAAGCAGATTGGTGCGGCCGCTGATCCACAAGCAGAAAGAAAGAAACTGGTAGAAGAGTACCGGGAAAAATTTAATAATCCATATTATTCGGCAGAGGCAGGTTATATTGATGAGATTATAGAGCCGCGCGAAACAAGACCAAAAATAATTGCCTCACTAGCCGCACTGCGAGACAAATTTTCATCTGCACCTCCCCGAAAACACGGGAACATTCCTGTGTAAATCTTTTGTTGGGAAGAAACATATCATGACCGGAAACATATTTCTATCACTTCAGATAACACTTGTTGGCATGAGTATTGTTTTTGTCTCAATTATGATCCTTTGGCTAGCGATGGCAATCTTGATGCGCTTAACAAATGGTGATGATAAGAAAACGATACTTGTCGAGATCGACGAAACGGAATTAGAACGAGAACGCAAAAAAAGGGCTGCTATAAGTGCGGTTGTTGTTGCACTAGCGCAGAATGATGAGAATGAAATGGGCGAATTTCCCCTCCCACCCACGGCATTTGTAAGCGCATGGCAGGCTGTGATGAGATCGAATAGCATTAGAAAACGAGGGCAGATCCGATGAGAATTAAGGTGAAGGTGGACGACCGTGTATACGAGGTGGAAGTCGGAGATCTACATAGCCGGCCAATTGTAGCCCAGGTGGATGGCGAAACGTTTGAAGTCTGGCCTGAGGCGAAAGTCTCATATACGACTACTATTCCATCTATTCAATCTCCCGGAAAAGTACCGGTAGGCGAAATATCACAATCTCCATCACCTACATCAACTACGATGTCGTCTCAGGTAGCAAATGATATTCAGAGTAAAGGTTCTAAGGTTATCCGTGCTCCAATCCCAGGAGTCATTACAGCAGTTCTTGTCAAACCGGGTGAAGTTTTTGCAGTTGGCCAGGAATTGTGCAAGTTAGAAGCGATGAAAATGAATAATAGCATCCGAGCATCTACTGGCGGTAAAATCGAATCAATACATGTTTCTGTCGGCCAACAAGTAAAACATAGCGATATTTTGATTGAGTACTCTGCAGATTGAGCCAATTATGGATATATCCAACCTGGTACACGAACTGCTGAAGGGTATTCTCAGTTTTTATTGGGGCAATGGCTTGATGATCATTGTAGGTGGAACACTGATTGCCCTGGCCGTGATCAAGGAATATGAACCTGTTTTGTTGCTGCCTATAGGTTTTGGTTGTATCCTGGCAAATATTCCTCTAACGGGAATGTCTGATGGTCATGGTTTATTTGGAATACTTTACCAGGCCGGCATTAGTAATGAGCTCTTTCCGTTGCTGATTTTTGTCGGCGTTGGTGCCATGATCGATTTTAGCCCGCTTCTTGCTCAGCCCAGACTGGTTCTGTTGGGGGCTGCTGGACAGTTTGGCATATTTGGCACTTTGATCCTTGCAACTCTGGTCGGTTTCCCTCTAAACGAAGCAGCTTCTATTGGTGTGATCGGGGCAATCGATGGACCGACATCCATTTTCGTTGCCGCCAAATTAGCGCCTCGGCTATTAGCGCCAATTGCTGTGGCAGCCTATTCTTATATGAGTTTGGTACCGATCATCCAGCCGCCTCTTATGAAATTATTGACAACCAAGGCTGAACGCCGCATACGGATGAACTATACGCCTCGCCCGGTATCGAAACGGGCTCGCATTATTTTCCCGATTGTGGTTACATTGATGGTAGGCATCGTGATTCCTGAGGCTACTCCACTCATTAGCATGCTCATGCTCGGGAATCTACTCCGAGAAAGCGGAGTGGTTGATCGCCTGAACAAAGCTGCACAAAATGAAATCGCCAATGTTGCCACCTTGTTTTTGGGAATAACAATTGGTTCTACCATGAATGCTGCAACTTTCTTGCAGTGGGAAACCATCATGATATTAGTTTTGGGTTTGCTCGCCTTTGTGTTTGATACTGTTGCAGGTCTTTTGTTTGGAAAAGCGATGGCCTTTCTGTCTCATGGTACTATCAATCCTTTGCTGGGGGCAGCGGGTATTAGCGCTTTCCCCATGGCTGGTCGTTTAGTAGCTAAAATGGCCTTGGATGAGGATTTTGAGAACTTCATTCTTATGCATGCCATGGGCGCCAATACAGCCGGACAGCTTGGAAGTGTGATGGCGGGTGGTGTGTTATTGGCAATTATGACCAGTATTCTATGATGTTGTCTTTCCTTGTTTCCCGAATCAGATGAGTTGAATTGGATGGAGGGGTTGAGCCCCAGTTCCATCTTCAATTTGAGCCTGGCATGAAACACCTGATGCAGCTACTATCCAGTTCTCGCCAGATTTTTCCTTAGCCCGAATCGCCGGAAATAACTGTAATTCGCCCACTTTCATCGAAAAATCGTAATGCTCTGCTTCGTATCCAAAGGCTCCAGCCATTCCGCAGCAACCCGATTCAATTACCTGCACTGTATGTCCTACAGTCTTTAGCATATTTACTATGGCAGATACACCTACCGGATATCCATCCGGTGCTGGCGGCTGCGCTTTTTGATAGCAATGCCCATGAAGTAGGATATTAGATTTTTTCGGATGAGAATTGTCCATAAGCGACTTGATTCGCACAGCGCCATGGATATCAGGTCGAACGAAAAACTCTTCAATCGAAAAGCATCGCCTGGCAAGATCTGATACGTATTCATCGTTGGGAAAGAGATCGAGGTACTCATCTCGAAGCGTATATATTTCTGATGGCTCAATGCCAACCACAGGCAGCCGACCATCCGGGTACAATCGTTTTATCTCCTCGACTAAATGTTTTGCGTGTTGTTTTGCGCCAGGTAAAAATCCTTTTGAAATTAAAGTGCGTCCTGCTCCCAGGACAGGCACAATGATAGCTTGGCAGCCAATTTTATCGAGTGCTTTCAATGCTGCCAAGCCTGCCTCTGGTTGGAAATACTCTGTAAAAGCATCGCTGAGAAAAAGTACTGTCTCGATTGGTTTTGATGATGGTCTTTTGATAGATTTCTTCCATAGGTTTTGCAGTGACTGAGATGCAAAACGGGGAAAGGGCCTTTTGCTGGACAGCCCCATCAACTTTTCAGCTATCGTTACAAAGATATGGTTGTGCAAAAGATAATTCGTAAATGGGGCAAAGAATTGTCCGAGAGGTGCAATAAATCCTATATAACCAAACAGATAGTCTCGCAGCTGGCGAAAGTGTCCATTTCGATAATATTGATAAGTAAATTCATATCTGAGTTTCGCCATATCCACGCCAGAAGGACATTCCGATTTACACCCCTTGCAAGCCAGGCACAAATCGAGCGCTTCTCGAACTGCCTTTTCCGCCACGCTTTTTGCGGGAAATCTGCCTGATATCAAAGCCCTTAATAAATTCGCTCTACCTCTTGTCGAGTGCATTTCTTCATGGCTGGCTTGAAAAGATGGACACATCACCCCATCGGATTTTCTACATACTCCTGCCCCATTACAATGCTCAATAGCATCCTTGACACCCTGGGGATGAAACAAATCAATCGAATTAGTAAAATTCAACTCTGATTTCCAACCGACCGATCGATAATCTGCCCCATAACGAAGATTCCGATCCATTGGCTCAGGATCAACGATTTTTCCCGGGTTCAGCAAACCAAGTGGATCCACGGCCTGTTTCAACTGTTTGAATGCCCGTATGATCGATGGAGGGTAAGCGCGGGCAAGCCATTCACTGCGCGCTAATCCATCCCCATGTTCTGCACTGACCGATCCACCCAACCCGAGCGTCAATTGGACCGCTTGCTCCGCAATAGACCTCAATGAAGCCACGCCTGGCCCGGTTTGAAGATCGATTAAGGGGCGAATGTGTAAACATCCCGCAGATACATGAGCATAAAAATTAGCGCTGGTGTGGTGATCTTGTAAAATCCGATCGATTTCACGGACAAAGTCGCCCAATTTTTCGACGGGTACGGCAAGATCCTCAATGAATGCAACTGGTTTCAGTGAACCAGGCTTCGACATCAAAATCCCAAGACCTACCTTACGAACGGACCATACATATTTTTGCTCCTCTAGCGTGTGCGCAATCCATGCATCATTTCCCAAGCATTTGACTTTCTCTTCTATTTCGAATTCTTCATCTCCTGAAAACTCCACTACAAGGAGCGCCGCTGGGATCATTTGATTGTTAGATATTTGATCGATGAACTTGGTCATGCGGGCATAAGCCGGTACAGAACGAGCAAGCTTTATTAAACTGTCAGGGATTAATTCAATTGCCGAAGGCTGGAAGGATAACAACCGTGGCACTGCATCGCAGGCTGTTGCAATGTCATCAAACGCCAACACTCCCAACACAGTATGCTTTGGAAGAGGAACCAAGCGCAATTTCAACTTTCTAATAATTGCTAGAGTCCCTTCAGAGCCTGCAATCAACGGCGCCAGGTTCAAGCAATTGGGTTCAATGGGTGGGTATGGTAAAGGGGTGTGTCTTCCTGGGGTCCACGATGAACTACTCTCGAGCCAAAGCGGTGGTTGGGAAGATGACCATGGCAATAAGTAATTCAAGTTGTAACCGGATGATCGTCTCCAGACGGCAGGCCAGTGCAGGCGAATTTCTTCTGCGTTATTCTTGCGAATGGCGAAAGCAGCCTGATAAAATTTTCCCAAAACAGATTCATCATTGGCATAAATGCGCTGCGCATATTCCAGATCAATCGATTCCAAATTGGCCACAGAGCCATCAGCTAACACAACCTCAGCAGCCAAAACATGATCTGCGCTCATCCCATAGACAATTGAGTGGGCGCCGGCAGCATTATTAGCCACGCTTCCACCAAGACTGGCCCGTTCTGCAGACGCAGGATCTGGACCAAATTGCAGATGATATTTTCCGGCACGGCGGTTCAATTCATTCAAGATCAGGCCTGGTTCAACGAGCGCTGTACGCTCGTCAATATTTAGATCGATCAGGCTAGTCAGATATTTTGAGCAATCTAAAATCAAGGCTGGCCCAATTGATTGGCCTGCCAGGCTGGAGCCGGATCCACGCGGCAGAACCGGTATTCCGATATTGGCAGCTATTTCCATGGCAATAATTAGGTCATCTTGCTCTCGAGGAAAGACAACGCCAAGCGGATTCATCTGGTATATCGATGCATCTGTACTAAATAGAGTTTTTGATGTCCAATCGAAGCGTGCTTCCCCTCCAAACCCCTTGTTCTGAGTAAAGGCTAATTGAAGTTCTTTTTCTATTTTATCCATACATTCTTCTAGCACACATCCGTTACAGTTATGGTAGGTTGTCATTATCCTTTTGGAGTTGGACTATTATAAACTATAATTAATGAGCTCCATGGAGGCTATCGCTTGGATAATCAACCAGTCTTGCTTACTTCAAAAAACGAATTGGAAGAAGTAAAGGCACTTCTCCAGATCAGTCAAATGTTGGCCAAAGGCCTAGATGCGCCATCAGTCATGAAGCGCATTGCCGATACAGCGTGTGTGTTGATTGATAGCGCCAATCAAGCTGTTATATATTTATTGAGAGAAAATACTACTATTCTTGTTCCAGTAGCTATCGCAAATCAAAACACAAGCAGAGAGTGCGATAATCTAAGGCTCCCCCTTGACCGAGAAGTTATGGAATCGGTATTAGCTACCGGAAAAACTATTACCAGATCTGATACATCGTTAGATAAAATTCATACTCCCATTGCTTCGGGTGACATATATCGTTCATTCCTGGTTACCCCAATTGAATCCGACTCCGGTATTATCGGCTTGTTCAGCATAGAAAGTGAAATACCTCATACCTTCTCTACCAATGATGAACGGCTGTTATCTACTCTGGGAGAACAGGTTGTCCTTGTTACCAAAAGAGGAAATATTCTGCAAGATGAACTTGACCAGAAAGAACTTACGGAAGCCCTTCGCCAGGTTGGTTTTGCACAAGTTGTCTCCTCTGATCTTGATAGTGTTTTGGATCGGTTCCTGGAACAAATTGCGCGGGTTATCCCCTACGATATTGCTAGTGTACTCATCGTTGAAAACGAACACGTTCATCTTGCCAGAATGGTCGGAAAAGACTGTGTCGAAACAAAGTCAATAACACCTCGGATAACATCGGACATCGATGATTACAATTGTTTAAAAGAGATGATGGTATCTGTACAGCCGTTGTTTTATCCCGAGATAGAGTCGGATCCGGTTCTGAAATTCTTACCTGACACACGTTCCTGGTTGGGTGCCCCTATTAGTGCACAGGGAATCGTTATGGCTTTCTTTTCACTGTCAAAGTTCGAACCTGGTTTTTATCACGCCAAACATGCCGGCTGGCTTTCCTCCTTTGCTGGGCAGGCAGCGCTAACACTTCAGAACGCGCGTTTATTAGAAACAACCCAACGCAGGCTAAAAGAAGTAAATATCCTTTATCAAATTAGCCAATGTATTGGTGAGGCTGGTGATTTGACCTCTTTGTTGCAACGGGTGATCTCTATTTTACAGGAGCGCTTTAATTATTATTTCATCCGGATTTATCTCGTGGACAAAACGAGCGAATTTATCCGTTTGAAAATGAGTAATCGTCAGAATATAGAAGCAAAGCAAGGCGATGTTTTGATTCCTGGTCTAGGGATACCCGGATATGTTTATGAGTCAGGCCACCACTTTGTTACAAATAATGTGGGTGAGTTTCCTTTCTTTACGCCTGACCTTGAATTGCCATTAACCATTGCTGAAATGGCGATTCCTCTCAAATCCGGTGATCGCTTGTTGGGAGTGCTTGACATTCACCATAAACCACCCGATAGTTTTACCGATCATGATCTGCAGATCATGTTAACCGTTGCAGATCAATTGACGATTGCTATCGATAAGATGATGTTATATGCCGATCTACAAACCATGCTTCTACAAGAACAGGCCGCTCGTGCGCAGTTGGTTCAATCAGAAAAGCTTGCTGCTCTTGGCAGGATTGTGGCATCTGTTGCCCATGAGTTGAATAATCCATTACAAGCCATTCAGAATGCGCTTTACCTGATCAGCCATGAAGACACATTGACACCCCAATCTCGAGATGATCTGCAGGTTGCCCTGAATGAAGCCGACCGTATGGCAGGACTTATATCCCGTCTTCGTGAAATATACCGCCCCACCACCGGCGATGAATATCAATATCATTCTTTGAACGATCTTATTTTAGAAGTTCAAAAGCTATTGACAACCCACTTACGCAGAAATAATGTGTTGTTTAAATTCGTACCAGATAGTCACCTCCCTTCTTGCCCAATGCTGCAAGACCAGATCAAACAAGTGATCTTAAATATAAGCCTCAACGCAATCGAGGCTATGACAACAGGTGGCACCCTTTTTGTAAAAACATTTCATGAGGTTGATGATCGTAAAGTAGTTATCATATTCACTGACACCGGGCCGGGGATTCCGCAAGATGTTCTTTCATACATTTTTGACCCGTTTACTACAACAAAAGAAAGAGGTACCGGTTTGGGACTTGCGATCACTTATGATATTGTCCACCGACATGGAGGCGAAATTGAAGTCGAGAGTAACCTGGGGCAAGGCACTTCCTTTTATGTAAAAATCCCCCTGGAGAAAAAAGCAGTTCTCAGAGCTGGCACATGGGGATAAGAGATGAGTATATTATTTGGAAATATCCTTATTATTGATGATGAAGCTAATCTAAGAAATTCCCTCAGCCGCATTTTGCATAAAGCCGGCATGCTGGTCACAACAGCATCTTCAGGTGAAGAAGCCCTGCAGCGAATCGCAGCCATTGATTTCGATATTGTTGTCCTCGATCTTCGTTTGCCTGACATTAATGGCATCGAACTTTTACAGCAACTTCGCAATACTTCTCCCAGGCTGCCAGTTATTGTTCTTACCGGATATGGCACCATGCAAACAGCTCTCGATGCGATGCACCTGGAGGCGACAGATTATTTATTGAAACCTATTCAGCCCGATAATCTGATTGAACGAATAACTATGATATTGAAGAAACGTTCAATAGAATTGCGGCGAAAAGAGATTCAGGAACAAATAGTTGCCCTACAAACAGAATTGGATAATCTTGATAGCGATCCACAGCTAATGCCTTCATCGGAATCTCGAACTGGGCGAATTTCTCCCAGCTATAAAGATCGATATTTTTCAATTGGTTATTTGACTTTAGATTTACAATCCAAGCGGGCACGTTGGGAAAACACATACCTGAATCTTCCTCCCTCTTCATTCGATTATTTAGTAGTTTTAGCTTTTCATTCACCTGACACTGTAAGCCATCAGACTTTGGTCTCAGAGGCTCAGGGATATACAGTGAGCATTCAAGAAGCGCGGGCTTTGTCGAAGTGGCATATTCACGTTATTCGGCAATCTATAAAAAAGATCATGCTCGAAGAACAATTGATCTACAATTTCCGCGGGATTGGTTACCGGTTACTGGTCAAATGATTTACTAACTATTGCTAACCATTGCAGCCATAATCTAACTTTAATGAAGATATTCTGGTAGATAATGTCAGAATGGACAATAGAAAAACGCAACTTCCCCAAACTACTCGTATCCTTGTTGTGGATGATCACCCCAACACAGCCGCCATGTTGGCTCGAGTCCTGAGTAAATTCGAGACCCCTGTGGAGGTGCTAACTGCATTAAGTGCTGAGGATGCCCTGGAACTGATTGATAAAGCTGTCGTGGATATATTAATCACTGATTTCATGATGGCCGGAATGAATGGCTTAGATTTAATAGAAAATCTAAAAGCTAATGGTAAAGAACCATCATACATAATTTTTATTACTGCATATGATACGCCGGGATTAAAAATATCAGCTCAAAGGTTAAAAATTAATGAGTACTTGGTAAAGCCTGTCCAACCAGAGAAAATCCGTGAGATCGTAGCCCGGGTTTTGCAGGATATCAGACCTCAACCCGATGTGGCTTCATTCCCAGCTTCACAACGCCCATTCAAAATTCTAATCGCCGATGACAATGTGGACAATGTTCGTTTGCTCTCTGTACGCTTGCGAAGCGAGGGTTATGATTTTATTACTGCTACGGATGGACTAGAAACTCTCAAGCAAATCCACAAAGAATCTCCGGACCTGGTTTTGTTAGATGTGAACATGCCCAACAAGGATGGTTTTGAGGTTCTCCTTGAAATGCGAGCAGATGCGGAGATTAGTCACATCCCGGTAATCATTGTGACCGCAGCACGAATTGCCGCGAAAGATGTACGAGAAGGATTAACTCTAGGTGCAGATGATTATGTTACGAAACCTATCGATTGGCGTGAACTATCTGCGCGTATTCGCACCAAATTGCGTGTCAAACATGCTGAAGATGCTTTACGGTTGCGTAATAGAGAGTTGGGTGTTCTGCCAGAACTTAGTAAAGATTTGGGAGAAAGGCTGGATGTCGAAGAGCTGACGCGAACGATTTTAGAGCGTTCGGTTAACGCCATGTCTGCGTCGAATGGTCATCTTGTAATCTTCCATCCAGATGGTACGGTCACCCAACAAGTACATTCACTTTACGATGTTTCCCCCTGGAACTGGGAACAGGTAAAAGAGAAATTACTACAAAATGGACCGGTAGCTCAAACATCCAGCAGCCGTGAGGCGATCATTATTGAGAATACTCAATCCCATCCCAACTGGGTAAAGATTCCAAATGACCCGTCCCAATCTGCAATCCTAATGCCTCTGCGAGGTCGTCGAGATGTTTTGGGCGTTCTTACTATCACGAATGATAAAGTCGGTTATTTTACTTCCGAACACATGAAGTTGCTTCAGGCTATTGCCAGCCAGGCGGCGATAGCGATTGAGAACGCGCAATTATATGCAATTGAAAAGAAACGTGTTGATGAGTTGGTAGCGCTCAATCAGCTAACCCATCAGATTAGTCAATACACTCACTCAACCAATTTGTTCAAAAATATCCCCGATGTTATTCGTCAGCACCTGCCTTACCCGACCGTAGCGCTATGGCTAAAGATTGATGAAATAATCACCCTTGAGTCTATGTCTGGCGGCGAGAGTGCTCCCCGTTGTTCGTTAATGGAGATAGCTGCCCAACAGGCCGCTGTCACAGGACAGCCGGCTCAATTTTCGGGCTCTGTGGAAGAAAGAACCGGTGAACGTTTTGGAAAAGGCTCGCCGCCGATACTTTCCAGTATAGCTGTGCCATTAGTATGGGATAATGAGGTGCGCGGTGTAATTTCAATTCACAGCCAGCGATCCAGTTCTTTCCAGGAAAGTGACCGCGTTCTTCTGGAAACATTAGCTTCTCAGATTGGAATAGTTATTGAGCGAATTGGATTATTTGAATCGGTGGAACAGGAGCAGAAGCGCATGTCGGCAATTCTGCGAACTGCTGCCGATGCCATTTTGGTCATGTCATCCAAAAATGAACTGCAATTGGTAAATCCTGCTGGAGAGCAGCTATTTACTGATGTCGAAGTTCACATCGATCGGCCGCTTCCTGTCAATAAGGGATATGATGAATTAATCGATTTGATCGATACGGCTCGAAAAAGCGGCAAATTAGAGAAGGGTGAAATTCGTTGGCCCGACCAGCGTACTTTTTCGGCTCTGGTAGCACCTATCGAAGAAGGCGGCCAGGTTGCTGTCTTACATGATGTCAGCCATTTTATGAAGATCAACCAGTTAAAAAACGAATTCCTTGCAACGGCTACGCATGATCTTAAAAACCCAATTTTTACCGTCCTTGGTTATAGTGATCTGATAGAGCGCGTCGGGCCGTTGAATGAGATGCAGCAAGATTTTTTAAGACGAATTCGTAATTCCGCTCATATGATGCAGGATCTTGTGCTGAATCTCCTGGAAATGGCGCGGATCGAAATGGAATCTGATCTAAAGAAAGAACATGTGGAGATCAATGTACTGCTGCGAGAAATTGCTGGTGAATTTCAGGCTCAGGTTGATAAGAAACAGCTTAGGTTAGTAACAAATCTCCTGGAAGACTCTGTCCGCGTTTTAGGTGATAAATTACGCCTGCAGCAGGTGGCACGGAACCTACTTGGAAACGCGATCAAATATACACCTTCAGGCGGCGTGATCACTTTAACCAGCCAAATAAAAAATAGCATAGTAGAGATAAGCATTCAGGATACTGGGATCGGTATTCCTGAAGATGCCCTGCCGCATATCTTCGATAAATTTTATCGTGTCAATTCTGAAGAAACCAAGGATATTGAAGGTAATGGGTTAGGACTAGCGATAGTGAAAGCCATTATCGAGCAGCATAAAGGTCAGATCCGGGTAAATAGTAAGCTGGGAGAAGGTAGTTGTTTTAGCTTGCTATTACCTTTAATCAAAAGATAAAGCCTCAAAAACAGATAAGATCAAATTTTCTAGGAATTATTTTGAGAAAATGAGACGAACTGTATGAATACACAAGAAACCAAACGGTCGCGAAGCCTCGAAAAAATTATTTCTACAGCCAGATTATTTATCAGCCTGGTGATTGTCATTGTTACTTTTGTAGTTCAGTTTATTTTCTTGTTTAGGGCCCAACAGAATCTGGTGGCGACCCAACAACGCCTTATCGCAGAAGATGCTGGCAATTCCATTGTTGGTTTTATTCAACAAAAGTTCGATCGATTGGAGACTGCTGTGCGCTTGATCAATTACGAAACCATCTCCACTGAAGAACTAAATAAAGCCTTGATTGCGGTGTCAGAACCTGATCAAGCGATTCGTCAGTTGGGTTTGTTCGATGTGCAGGGGAATGAACTCACAACTACTTCCCCTCTCTTGGACACTTCGTCAGTCAATCTTCGCGAGCGGGCAGGTAGTGATTTTGTGACCGGAGTACAAGAGAATGACAGATTTGTCAGTTCGGTTTATATCGATGAGACCAACAACGAACCTCTTGTTATGATGGCCATTCCAGCTATAGATGTTACTGGCAAAATAAAAGGCACATTATTCGCTGAAGTGAACATTAAATTTATATGGGACCTAATAAATCGTTTAGAGGCTAGTAAGGCTGAGACAATTTATGTAGTAGACAAACAGGGTAACTTGATTGTGGCGGGTGATTCCTCTCGTACTATACGTGGTGAGAATCTAAGAGATTTAGATATTGTTGATGAACTGCTTCATACTCCCCTCGTTGCCGATGATGTCGTTTCTCGCATTTTTTATCGTGGCAATCTTGCTTCGTCTGTCTTTGGATCCTACACTCTGCTCAGCGTGCCTGGCTGGGCTTTAGTAACCGAACAACCGATTGTTGATGCACTCCATCCCAATATACCTAGCTTGTTAATTACAGTGCTTATCTTGGCTGTTTTATTATTGGTTATTAATCGAGCTGGCGTTTTCCTGAAGAAGATAATGGTGACACCTCTGGCCGAGCTCTCTAATACAGCAGCCGAAATTGCGAAAGGCGACCTAACGCTGCGAGCCAAAATTACTGGCCCAATGGAGATTGCCCAGGTGGCCACTTCGCTCAATGAAATGACTGATAAGCTTGGCGGCGTCCTTGAGAATCTAGAAAGGCAAGTAGCTGATCGTACTCGTGCTATTGCAACTAGTGCCGAGGTAAGCCGCCGATTATCAACCATTCTTGATCAGCATCAGTTGGTGTTGACGGTCGTCGATGAGATTCAAAGGGCGTTCAATTATTATCATGCCCATATCTATGTATTCGATGAGCAGCGTGAAAACCTGGTGTTAGTGGGCGGTACTGGTGGCGTCGGACAGACTTTACTGGAAGCCGGCCATAAAGTACCTGCAAAACGTGGCCTTGTAGGATTGGCTGCTGACACAAAGCAGGTTGTGCTAGTTCCCGACACATCTCAGAACAAGGAATGGTTGCCTAACCCTCTCTTGCCCGACACGAAGGCGGAAATCGCTGTGCCTATCGCTTTAGGAGAGATTGTGATCGGTGTTCTTGATATTCAACACAACATCGTGAACGGATTGAATCAACAAGATGTCGATTTACTCCAGTCGATTGCAAACCAGGTAGCCGTTGCTATTCAAAATACTCGCCAATACGCCATGGCGCAACGCCAAGCTGACCGCGAGGCCTTGATCAATACGATTGGACAAAAGATCCAACAAGCGCAAACGTTCGACGCCGTGCTCGAAACAGCGGTAAGAGAATTGGGCCTGGCCTTAAACGTTGAAAAATCCGGTATACAGATAGTGAATCCCAGCAGCTTGGCGATGCAGGATGCCACAGACCTTGGAGGAAAGAATGTCTGATGTATTGAATCATCATAAAGATAGTGACGTTATGGATGATCGCCGTCTGCGCAATGCATTCTGGATCGCCGTTGTTATGGCTGCTTTAACACTCAGCTTGAGTATCTATTCTTTTCTCACGGCTTATTTCCGCTATAAAAATTTCCGGTCTGCGATAGCGTTTGCTATGTTCTTTATTGTGTCATTGTTTTGTATCTGGCTGGTACGTCGTCGCCATATTATTATGGCGATGATACTGCAGTTGTTGTTGGTTTGGATCATTGATATCGTTTTGAATTTTGTGCTGTATGGCGTCGGTTTAACGACGGCCATGTTATCGCTCACAATATCTGTGGCCATTGCCATTACAACTCTTCCGTCGCGCTATTTACGATGGGTAATTTTGGGTGCCGTTCTTTCTGTGCTTGTTCAAATTGCAGCGGATATGTTTTGGACAGGTGTCAAGACTGATAACCCTTTTCCCATTGTCAATTTTATAGTTTATATTTTTCTGTTGGTATCCTTCATCCTGATTTTATACCGGCAATTTCCGGGCTTTGACCTGCGGACAAAGTTGATCATGGTTTTGGTAACGCTTGCTTTTGGCAGTATTGGTGGCATTGCGACCTACAACCAATATGTTTCTTCGGAACAATTAACCAGAGAAATTGGAGCCAAACTTAAAATGATTGCCGATTCTCGTGCATCGGTAATTGAACAGCTTCTTAAAAACCAGTTGGATTTATTAACGACTCTATCTATAAATCAAAACACCCAAGATGAAATAGTTGCTGCAAGTGCTTCATATTCGGCAAATATGCAAGAGACGAGCGCTTTTCTGGAAAAACAAGATAAGACCTGGATGGGTGCTGCGTCAGGTGATCCATTGATTGTGAGCCGTTTGACGAATGAGACCGCGATTGATCTGGCTGAATTTAGCCGGCGCTTTCCAGAACACGTTGAAGTTTTCATTACAGATCGTATGGGTGGATTAGTCGCTTCTAATGAACGCACATCAGATTATTATCAAGCGGATGAAGATTGGTGGCAGCAAGCATACGTTAATGGAAGGTATATTGGCAATCCAATGTTTGACGAAAGCACCCAAACTTATTCTATCTTGATGGCTCTCTCGATCAAGGATTGGAAAACCAATGAAGTGATCGGGATCATTCGTACCACATATAATCTATCTGTTCTAGAAGGATTTACTGAAGTTCGTGAAGGTCTGGGAGTATGGGGTGAAGCTGATATTGTTTTTGGCGGCAATCCTTCACAGATTATTCACGAAGGAAAGCTTGATAACCTTGATTTGGCCACCGAAGAGTTGTTTCAGAATGCCGATGGTGCGATCTATGCAGAAGGAATCTATGAGGGCAATATGGTTCTACTAAGCGCCTCTAAGATCGAATCTCCAAATCAGGAATTGGGATCAACCGAACTCGGGTGGAAAGTAATCGTTCATCAGCGCAAGATCGAGGCTATTGCTCCTGTTAACCAACAATCTCGGATCGCTTTATTGATCACATTAATGGTTGCCCTGGTTGTCTCGCTTGTGGGAGCATGGTTTGCGCATATTCTGTCTACTCCAATTGAGCGCCTGAGAGATGTAGCTGAGCGTATCGGGCTTGGTGC
>CAZVRZ010000073.1:0-26896 GCA_964629965.1 uncultured Anaerolineaceae bacterium | reverse complement strand
TACTTGCCTCCGTACGACAATTTTCTCACACCTATTCCAAATGCGATTACCCTAGGAACGTTGACGATTCAGGTGTGTTTATGGTATCATGCAGCACGTTTAGGATAGGGTTTGCTATCCAACATTTCTTTGTTTAATTTTGGAAGGAGAGACCGTATCGCTGCAACTATCTATCGAGTAAATGAGGGCATCCGCGTAAAGGAAGTCCGTTTGATCGGCCCGGCGGGCGAGAATATTGGCGTTGTATCCACTCACGAGGCGCTGCGCATCGCCCAGGATGCAGAGATGGACCTGGTCGAAGTAGCCCCCAATTCTGAGCCTCCCGTCTGCCGGGTTATGAATTTCGGAAAGTTCCTCTATGAGCGCACAAAAAAGGAACGCGATGCTCGCAAGGCGCAAACCAAGATCGAAGTAAAGGAAATCCGTCTCAGGCCCAAAACCAACGAACATCATCGCTCATTCAAAGTGCGAGATGCTCGCCGCTGGCTGGATGGAGGTAATAAAGTGAAAGTGCGCATCCGCTTCCGCGGGCGCGAAATTGATTACATCGATCTGGCACTGGCAGATCTCAAGGAAGTTGCCGAGGAATTGTCAGAAGTCGCCGAGATAGAGACTCCTCCTGCAATGGAGGGACGCAGTGTGCTAATGGTTCTAGTTCCTACGAAAAAGAAGAAATAGGACAGTAGTAAGAGTGTAACAACGTAAGGATTAAAGATCATCCGCGGCCGTGCGCGAGGTTTTGGTTCCTTATCGCCCGTACCGCGGAATTTTGTGTGAGAGGAGTAAAGCTGTGCCACGCAAAGCAAGTGAAGGTAAGTATAAACTCAAGACCCATAAGGCGACTTCCAAACGATTTCGCCTGACGGGCACGGGTATGCTGGTCCGCACCAAAATTGGTAAAGGCCACCTGCGACGCCGCACATCCAAGCGCACCAAGTACCTGTTGGATAATATGATCCCGGTGCTAGGTCGCGGGATCGTGAAGCGTGTACGCCGCCTGGCCCCCAATATGAAGGCCTAGGACGAGCTGTCCCGTATCGGTAAATCATGACCTGCAAGATCATGATCGTTCTCAGATAATCTTTTTTTAGTGCGGGCTGTTGGGTGTTCGCAACAGGCAGCCAAAAAGGCGCCGGCGCCCAGGGGTTCGCAGGAGTGTAAAAAATGTCTCGCGTAAAAACTGGTCCTTATCGCCGCCAACATCATAAGAAAGTCCTGAAATTAACCAAGGGTCAATTTGGCACCCGCCATCGCCTGTTCCGGCGAGCAAATGAAGCCATGTTGAAAAGCCTGTGGTATTCATACCGCGACCGCCGCTGCCGCAAGCGCGAGCTGCGCCGCTTATGGATCGCTCGCATCAATGCCGCCGCCCGGACGAATGGCATGACCTACAGCACTTTGATCCATCACATGAAAGCCAGCAACGTGGTTGTCAATCGCAAGATGCTTGCCGACTTGGCAGTGAACGATCCAAAGGCCTTTGCAGCCGTGGTGACAAAAGCACAGAACGCTTCTTAACCCCTCATACGATCACACCTGAACAAGAGCAGGATTTTCCTGCTCTTGTTTTTTTTACTGTCCCCGTGCTACAATCTTGTTGGCAGGAGCATTCTGACCAGTATGGTACTTTCATCTTCTGGGCGAATACAAATCGCCCAGCCAAAGCGAGGTGCAAGTGAATAAGATCATCGCCGAACATCTATTTCCTTCGGGGCAGCGCCTGCAGATGGTGCAGGGCGACCTGACCATTGAAACTGTTGACGCCATCGTCAACGCTGCCAACGAACATTTGCAGCACGGCGCCGGCATTGCTGCGGCAATTGTAAGGCGCGGCGGCTACCAAATCCAGGAGGAAAGCGATGCCTGGATTGAGAAGCACGGCCCGGTCACCCATGCCAGTCCGGCTTACACTGGCGCCGGCAGCCTGCCCTGCCGTTATGTCATCCATGCCGTTGGCCCGGTCTGGGGCTCTGGTGACGAAGACGCCAAACTGGCAGCCGCAGTGACCGGCTCGCTGGCAGTAGCACATTCGTTATCTTTGCAATCACTGGCGCTGCCGGCGATTTCAACCGGCATTTTTGGCTTTCCTTTGCAGCGAGCCGCCCAGGTCATTCTAACAGCTATTGCAGGATATTTTGCCCACCCCCCCCCCGCCGCGCCCACCCTGGTGCGCCTGGTGCTTTATGACAGCGGCAGTTTAGAAACCTTCCAGGCTGCCTGGACTGATATAGGCCTGGCATCTTAGAAGACTCGACTGCAGATGATCACTTCGGCTCACAACCCCAAGATCCAATGGGTGCGTAAACTGCAAACCCAATCCCGCCAGCGGAGAGAAAGCAATGCCTTTATTGTCGAAGGAGTGCGGCTGGCTGAAGAAGCCTTACACGCCAAGTGGGATTGCCTGCTGCTTCTGTATACAACCGCCGTCAACGCACGCGGCCTCTCCGTGGTGCAAGGGCTGATCGCCCACGGTGCACCGGCAGAACAAGTGAGTCCCGAAGTACTGCGGGTTGCCAGCGATACCCAGACCCCCCAGGGTATCCTGGCGGTGTTCGGGCAGAAAACCTTGCCGCTGCCAGTTCAACCGGATTTCCTGTTGATTCCGGATGGCATGCGCGATCCTGGCAACCTGGGCGCTATCTTGCGCACCGCAGCCGCCGCCGGAACACAGGCAGTGCTGCTGCCCCCCGGCAGTGTTGACCCGTTTGCGCCAAAGGTGGTACGCTCGGCCATGGGCGCCCATTTCCGCCTGCCAATTCACCTTCTTTCCTGGGAAGAGATTCGCCAAATCGTGAACCCTGTTAACGGCAGGCAGCTGCAGGTTTACCTGGCAGACCCGGTTGGAGGCTCAGCCTATTCCCAAACCGATCTACGCCGTCCCCTGGCTTTGCTGATCGGTGGAGAAGCCGCTGGCGCCAGCCCACAGACGGCAAGCCTGGCGCCCGAGCGGATCCATATTCCCATGCCCGGTAAGATGGAATCACTCAATGCGGCTGCCGCAACCGCAGTGCTGCTGTTTGCTGTTGTCGAGCAGCGAACTCAAGAAAAGTGACGCCGGCCCCAGGTGTAACAATCGATCAGCCAACACGCATGCAGCCGCCGGCCCCAGGCACGACGATCGATCAGCCAACACGCATGCAGCCGCCGGCCCCAAGCACGACGATCGATCAGCCAACACGCATGCAGCCGCCGGCCCACAATTCTTTATCTATATCCAAAAACCTGTTATGATGCAATCATTCACCAAGACGCTCAAAAAGAGGTAAGCATGAAAATCCGCTCAATCACTTATTTTCTAGATACCAACTGGCCCCTGGATGAGGCAGCTCTAGAGAAAGCCGGCCGCTTCATCGATGCCGCTTCGCAGGCGTTTCAAAAGGCTGGTTACGAAGTGCAAACGACTCGCCTGGCAACGCAGCCTTTTCCACTGCTGCTAGGAGGTAATATCGATGAGCTGGTTGCGTTGGCCGAAGCGATCGAAAAAGCAGCTCGCCAAGCTGGCATCACGTACGTATCCCTGGGCCCCGCGCTGCCGGAATTCCCAGAAAGCTACCCGGCCATTCTGCCGGCGTTGCAGGCCACCCAGAATGTTTTTTTCTCTGGGGCCATGACCACCTTTAGCTGCTCTATCTCCCGGGAAGCGATCCGTGCCTGCGCCGATGTGATCCAGCAAGCCTCCACCATCTCCCCAGATGGGTTTGCCAACTTACGCTTTGCCGCATTGGCGAATGTGCCCCCCGGCTCGCCATTCTTCCCGGCCTCTTACCACGACAAAGAAGCTCCGGCTTTTGCGCTGGCAATCGAGGCCGCCGCCCTGGCAGTCCAGGCCTTCAGCAATTCTACCAACCTGGAGCAGGTGCGGGCTGCCCTGATCACCAGCCTTGAAACGCATGGCGCGGCTTTGAGCAGAGTGGCCGATGAACTGCAGGCCGCTCACAGCACCGAGTTCACCGGCATCGATTTCTCCCTGGCGCCGTATCCGGTGCGCTCCAGGTCGCTGGGCGAGGCATTCGAGGCCCTGGGTGTGCCCAAAGTGGGCCAGCATGGATCGCTGGCAACCGCTGCCATGCTGGCAGAGGCAGTGAACCTGGCGAATTTTCCCCGCACCGGTTTCAGCGGGCTGATGCTGCCCGTGCTGGAAGACACCGTCCTGGCAGAACGCGCCGCCGAAGGTGTTCTGACCGTGAAGGATCTGCTGCTTTACTCGGCTGTGTGCGGCACCGGGTTGGATACCGTGCCGCTGCCCGGCAATACCAGTGTAGAAGCCCTCGATGCCCTGCTGCTCGACCTGGCAGTATTGGCCCACCGGCTGGACAAGCCCCTCACGGCGCGCCTGATGCCCATTCCCGGAAAGTCTGCCGGCGACCCAACAAACTTCACCTTCGATTACTTTGCCAACAGCCGGGTCATGGCGCTGGAAGCCTACCCGCTCAAAGGCGCCCTGGTAGACAATCGCACTTTCGCCATCCATGCTCGATAAGGATTAATCGCCCCCTATAAATGATGAAATGAGGGATGTTGGCGGGATTGCATCCCACCAGTATCCCTCATTTCATTCTGGAAGTATGTCTTTCGCCTCAGGCTGGTTTCACCGGGATACAATAATCCATTGTGATCCAGGTTCCTGCCGGTTTGCTGGGCGAGGCGTAGTAGATTTCCATCGCTGGGCGGCCGTCCACATCATACCCGCTCGTGGGCAGCCAATCCCTATACATGCGATCGACCGTTTCGCCGGCACGACCGCCTCCTGTTAGTGGGGGGTGACCAGCTTATACACACCCATATTGCGCTGCAACAGGCCGGCATCCACCATGTAACGCCGCAGCGAGGCCGTATCACCGTAATAACGGCGCAGCAGTTCATTCACCTGTTTTTCCGGGTACTCAACGCCTGGCTCGAAGGCCTGGGCGGCAAGACGCAGCAGCACCGTCAGTTTTTTCTGTTGAGATGGCAGCGCTTTGAAGCGCCCATCCGGTGTACAAAAATCTCGCTGTATCTTACGATCGAACTCATCGCCCTGGAGGTCTTCTTCTTTAACCCGCGGGCGGCGATTTTCCAATAACTGGCGCGCCAGATTCTCGAATGTCTCTCTATTCAGTTCGTAAAGGCCATCATGCTCGCGCACCAGGTCCTGCGCGGCCAGTCGTTCCAGGTGATTCAGAACCGCTTGCGGGCGCAGATTCAACTTAGCTGCCAATGATGAAAGGCTGGCAGCCTCCAAACCTAACAGGCCGGCAATCCGCAGCCGGTCAATATCAACAAACGTTTTAAAGAAATCCCAAACCTGTTCTTCGATCGGTCCGGGGGTTGTCCCAGTAGTCTCCATGTCAATCCTTCCTGATCTCAAAATTTATGTTCTTCCACTCGCCAGTACTCACCGCTCTGGCGCGCCAACAAACGGGCGCCAACCAACTCGCGCCGCAGGCTGGCAGTATCATCATGATAACGGCGTAAAATCTCGTTGACTTCCTTCTCCGGGTAATGCCTCCCCGGTTCAAATGCCCGCGCCAGGTGACGCAGGATCACTTCCAGTTTTTTGCGCTGCGCCGGGATAATTTTCAAGCGACCATCCGGCAGGCTGTAATCCCGGATCACCTTTTGATCGAACGCATCTGTATCCACATCTGCTGCAATCCCCGGCAGGCGGTCGCGCACCAGCAGCAGCTGCGCCACACTTTTCAGCGCATCCACTTCCAGCGAATAGACATTGTAATAACTATCTGCTCGCGCACTGACCAATTCCGCTTCCGCCAGGCGCGCCAGGTGATGCGAAACGGTGGAAGGGCGCAAATTCAACAGCGCTGCCAATTGCTCCACCGTGTAGGACTGTTGAGCCAGCAGGCCAACCATCTTCAAGCGGTTAGCATCTGCCAGGGCTTTGAAAAAATTCAGCAGGCGCTCATCGTTAGCAATTGGCCCGTCCATTTCGATCCTCCGGTAATCAATTCGATATCCATCGAATTGATTATAGTAGAATAGAACTAATTTGACAAGGGTGATTTATGTGCGCTGCTTGATGAATATCAAATAGAAAGGCGCGTGTATAATTGACTCCATATGTCCTCGATTGATGAAATCAAGACTCGCATTAATATCGTCGACCTGGTTTCCGAAACGGTACAGTTGCGCCGCGCCGGCAAGAGTTACACCGGCTTCTGCCCGTTTCATTCCAACACGCGCACCCCGGCCTTCGTTGTCTTTCCAGAGACCGGCACGTGGCGCTGCTTTGGACAATGCAACGAGGGTGGTGACATTTTTCGTTATGTCATGAAAAAGGAGGGTTGGGATTTTTCACAGGCGCTCACCTACCTGGCAGAGAAGGCCGGCGTACAGTTGCGCCCGGTCACCCCGCAAGAACGGTCTGCGGCAGACGAACACGAACGCCTGCGAGAATTACTGGAAGAAGCGGTTAATTTCTTCCGTCACAACCTGCTCAACACCCCGCCTGGGCAGCAGGCATTGGAATACCTGCATGCTCGCGGATTGAAAGACGAGATCATCGAGGCTTTCGGCTTGGGCTACGCCCCGCATAGCTGGGATGCTTGCCTGAAACATTTGATCGGGCGCGGTTTTTCGGAAAAGGATTTGCTTGAGGCCGGCATGGTATCCGCACGCGACAGCGGAGGCATCTACGATCGTTTCCGCCACCGCATCACCTTTCCCATTCGCAACGAGCAGGGCCTGATGGCAGGCTTCGGGGCGCGCATCCTCAACCCTGAAGATGTGCCCAAGTTCTTGAATTCTCCGCAAACAGATCTTTTTGATAAAAGCCGCCTGTTGTACGGTCTGGATCGCGCCCGCCGCGACATCCGCGCCCGCGACCAGGTAGTTTTGGTAGAAGGTTACCTGGATGTGATTGCCCTTCACCAGGCCGGTTACGCCAACGCTGTTTCGCCCATGGGCACCGCATTGACCGAGCAGCAGCTTTACCTGATCAAGCGCTACACCCGTCGCATTATCCTGGCGCTCGATCCAGACGCGGCCGGCGCCAAAGCCACCCTGCGCGGCTTGCAAATCGCTCGCCAGGCGCTAGATCGCGAGAGCGACCCAGTCTTTGACGCCCGCGGCCTGCTCAGTCACGAAGCCCGTCTGCAAGCCGATATCCGCGTCACCACCCTGCCAGATGGGATGGATCCAGACGAAGTGGTTAACCGCGACCCGGCCGAATGGGAACGCATCCTGGCGGAGGCCAAACCCGTGATCACTCACGTGATGGAGACGCTGGCAGCCGGGCAAAACCTGGATGATCCCAAGGTCAAAAGCTCCATTGCCCGCCAGGTTATTCCCCTGATCGAGGACATAGCCAATTCTATTGAGCGTGAAACATACCGGCAGCGGCTGGCGCGCCTGCTGCGAGTAGATGAACGCGCCCTGCTGAGCGGCACACCCGATCAACGGCCAACCAAACCCCGGCGCACCTCTCGATTTCAGAACAGCACCCGGCCAAAGGGCGCATCTACCACATCCAGCGTACAGAACGCCGAGGCTCTCGGCTCAACTTCGCCTGGCACACTGCTCGAAGCGCATTGCCTGGGCGTGCTAATGCGCCGCCCAGATATGTTATACCGGGTAGACCGCGCCATGCTGGAACACCGTCTGCCGCGCATCTCCTGGCAAGATTTCCAGCGCAGCGAACACCAGGCCATCTTTCAACTGATCATCGAATCACTCGACCAGAATATGGATGAGCCATTGAATTTTGTTCTGAACGGCCTTTCTTTCCCGATGATGGATAAGGCAGATGAACTGCTCAAACGCACCGAAAATATGGACCCGGTGGAAGAACGCGTGCTGGAAGATCTGGTGCGTACGATCCTGTCCATGCGGGAGCATTTTGTGCACGAAGGCCTGGACTTTTGCCGGTATTTACAACAAGAGTTGTACTCAACTCAGGCGCAAGAGACAGATGCAGATCGCCCGGCGGCCGCGGCAGCGATTACCCTGGACAAGAACACGGTTGCAGACCTGAACAAGCAAGTCAAGGAATACAGCCAGGCACTGCGCAATATCAACCAGGCCCTGGGGCGTTATACGAACCGAACCCTGGCCACGCGCTCGTCTCAATAAGGAAACAAATATATGCCCAAACGAGGAACCAGAGAAGATCAGCCCACGAATGCCACGCCTCGCCCGAGGCCGCGCCGTAAAAGCTCAGCAAGAGTTGTACCCAACTCAGTTGTACTCAGCTCAGATCCCAAGCCACACGTTGAGAAAACACCTGCGGTAACAAAAGCCGCTCTCGATGCGTTAGATATCGACAACACCGATCCCATGGATGAAGATCTGGAGGCGCTAACCAGCACATCAGATGGTGAAGATGTGATGCTGGAAGAGCCCGATGAGCAAAGCCTGGCAAGTGCGAGCAATGGCCTGGAGGAAGATATTGATAAAGAAGAACTACTAGATCTGTACTCAGATCGGCTGCTCGACCAGCCCGGATTGGTGATGGAACTAAGCGAAGACCCTGTCCGGTTATATCTGAAAGAAATCGGTGAAATCGAATTACTGGATGTAGATCGCGAATTCTGGCTTGCCACGCGCATGAAAGCCGTGGAGCAGATCGAAACATTGGCGCGCATGGTTCGCTCCCGCCAACAACCCTATTTTTTTCACAGCCTGTTCCAGGCAGTTTATGAAGAATTGATCACTGCCTGGAAACGATTGCAGGAAGACACCGGTCGCCTGGAATATCCCTGCCCAGACCTGGGATTGATCCTGGTCGAATCCCAGATGCTGCAGCAAACCTGGGAAAGCGCGATCCCTTCATACCTGCGTTCATACCTCGATAACGGTGAGTGGGGAAAGGTCTCCTATTGGGATAACGTGGCCCGGCAGGCCTTTACTATTTTTGTTTGTTTGTATTTGATGCCGCCTTTCACTGCCCAGAAAATGCTCGCTTTCATCAATAAAAAGATGCTGCAGGCCTCCCAGAGCAATGCGAAGGTTGACCTGCTGCCAACCGAAGCAACCTTCCAAAATTTTCTACCCGAAGAACATATCCTGCAGATTGAACTGGAGGAAATGCGCTTGCGCGCCAATGATGCTCGCCAGGTTATTATCCGCTCCAACTTGCGCCTGGTCGTCAGTGTAGCAAAACGCTACATCGGACGCGGCAGTTCCTTCCTGGATTTGATCCAGGAAGGTAACATCGGGCTGCTGCGGGCAGTATCGAAATTCGATCCCACCCGAGGCTATAAATTCAGCACCTATGCCACCTGGTGGATCCGTCAATCGATCAGCCGCTCGATCGCCGACCAGGCTCGCACCATCCGTATCCCGGTGCACATTTTCGAATCGATCAACCGCCTGCTGCGCGTCCAGCGTAAGCTGATCCAAGAATTAGGACGCAATCCATCGATGGAAGAACTGGCTCTGGAGGCCGGCTTCGTTGACCCGCAAGACGGGCAAACCATCCTGCGCTCCCAATCGGAGGGCAAACCCATCCCAGCCGATGTGCGCCGGCGCCTGCAGCGCGCTGCTGCCAAGGTAAGCCGCGTGCTGCGTGCATCAGAGGAACCCATCTCGCTCGAATCGCCAGTGGGTAATGAAGATAGCAGCCAATTGGGCGATTTCCTGGAAGATGAAGATGCCCTGGAGCCGATGGATGCGGCGGCGCGTGATATGCTGCGCGAACAGGTTCAAAACGCCTTGGCCGTCCTTTCAGAAAGAGAACGAGAAGTTTTAGAAATGCGTTTCGGTTTATTGGATGGTAAAGATCATACGCTGGAGGAAGTTGGACAGCAGTTCAACGTCACCCGCGAGCGCATCCGCCAGATCGAAGCCAAGGCGCTGCGAAAACTGCGTCACCCCACTCGCAGTCGCTTCCTGCGAGACTATTTAGGCTAGCTTTAGCTTTATCTTTTTTGGGGCCAAAATTGACACGCTGTGCCTCTCATGATAAACTTTTAGCGCCAGGGCTTTACAGTGAACAATACAAAGACGGTGAAAAACACTGTTCATTAGGAGACCATGATGTACCTATCGCCTTTGATTGGCGTTACGCTGAATGAGTTTGCTCCATTAGCCATCGTCATTATCCTGGCAATTATAGTCGCCATAATCGCCATAGGGCTTGGCAATCTCTTTGGCCCGCGCCGCCCCACTCCACGCAAATCAGAACCTTATGAATCGGGCATGAAACCCATCGGCCCTGGAATCCGGCGCATCTCCGTACGGTTTTACCTGGTCGCAGTTTTATTTATCCTGTTCGATATCGAGGTGGTTTTCTTCCTGCCTTGGGCAGTCTCTTTGCGAACTTTTATCGGCATGGGAGCAGGCGGCTTTGCTCTTGTGGAAATGCTCACCTTCATTGCCGTCCTGTTGGTTGGCTTTGCGTATGCCTGGAAGAAAGGAGCCCTGGAATGGGAATAGAGCAGAAAGCCGGCAACCTGGGAGCAGTCACCGCCCGCCTGGAAGATGTAGTCAATTGGGCACGCACCAACGCCATGTGGCCCATGTTGTTCGGCCTGGCCTGCTGCGCCATAGAAATGATGGCTACCCAGGCCTCTCATTACGATATGAGCCGTTTTGGCATGGAATTGATGCGTCCCAGTCCGCGCCAGTCGGATCTCATGATCGTGGCAGGAAGGGTTTCGCGCAAGATGGCGCCGGTTTTACGGCGCTTGTATGATCAAATGCCCGATCCAAAATGGGTCATTGCCATGGGAGATTGTGCCTCCTGTGGAGGTGTGTTCAACAATTACGCCATCATGCAAGGCGTGGACGAGGTGGTTCCAGTTGATGTTTATATAGCAGGCTGTCCCCCGCGCCCTGAGGCGCTGATCGATGGCATTATGAAGCTGCACGAAAAAGTACGCGGCGAGCGCCTCGATACCTGGGCGTGACTCACCGCAGCGTTCTGTGCCGCACGGGCAAGCGAGAAAAACGGGAGTGTGGATCCTTCTATGAGCGATGCAAGTTTGGTTCAAAACCTCCAAGAACGTTTTGGCGCCCAAGAGTGGGCTTATTCCGCTCCCGGGGAGGTTTTCTTGCTCGTCACCCCGGAGACGCTCCACACCCTGGCGCAAACCCTGCGCGACGAGTTCGGTTTTGATCACCTGGCAAGCCTGACGGCCTGTGACTACTGGCCAGACACAGGGTCTGCGTCACACGACCCTGGCAGCGATACAAGCCGTTTCCACGTTATCTATCAGATGTATTCTCATGCCAGGAATCTGCGCCTTGGCCTGCGCGTACCTGTATCCGAGGCGCTCGCAGAAACACAGGGCTTACCTACCCTGGAAGATCTTTATCCAGTGGCGAACTGGCACGAGCGCGAGGTGTGGGATATGTTCGGTATTCGTTTCGCCGGTCACTCCGATCTACGCCGCCTGTTGATGCCCCACGATTGGGAAGGACACCCCTTGCGTAAAGATTACCCGCTGGGTTATGAAGAGCCGCAGTTCACATTTAACTTCGCCGATATTCAAGCCCGCAAAAACCGCGGCCGGTACGAAGAGGCCTGAGCCATGTTCCAAACACCCGAACAAAACCTGCCAACACCGGTATCTCTCGGAGAACTCCAACACCTGGTTTCCAACCGCGCCCTGCAAGGCGAGACGATCCTGTTGAACATGGGGCCGCAGCATCCCAGCACCCATGGCGTGCTGCGCCTGCTGCTCGAATTGGACGGTGAGAAGGTCGTCAATGTGATTCCAGATATTGGCTACCTGCACACCGGCATCGAGAAGAACATGGAGGCCAAGACCTACATCAAAGCCGAAGTGATGACCGACCGCATGGATTATCTCAATACGGTTGGCAACAACCTGGTGTATTGCCTGGCGATTGAAAAGCTGGCCGGGTTGGATGTACCCCCGCGCGCCCAGGTTATCCGGGTGCTCCTGGCAGAGCTGCAGCGCATTGCTTCTCACCTGGTCTGGTTGGGAACCCATGCCCTCGACCTGGCTGCCATGTCTGTTTTCTTATACTGTTTTCGTGAGCGCGAAATGATCCTGGATATTATGGAGATGTGCTCCGGGCAGCGCATGATGACCACCTACTTCCGCCCTGGCGGTTTGTGGCGTGATGTGCCTGCCGAATTTGAACAAGCCGTCCGGCATTTTCTCAAGGTGTTCCCGGCGCGTATCGACCAATATGAAGCCTTGCTGACCAAAAACGCCATTTTTATAGATCGCACCCGCAACATTGGCATGATCTCGGGCAAAGATGCCATTGCCTGGGGACTGACCGGACCCAGTTTGCGCGCTTCAGGACCTGGCTATGACCTGCGTAAAGTCCAGCCCTATTCCGGTTACGAGCAGTTTGAATTCGATGTGCCCACCCAGGCTCACGGCGATGTTTACGATCGTTATCTCGTCCGCATGGAAGAAATGCGCCAATCCTTGCGCATCGTCCAGCAAGCAATCGATAAGCTATCCCAACGAGTTGTACTCAACTCAGTTGTACCCAACTCAGCCGTGTGCAGCAATAACCGGAAATACGTTCCGCCGCCCCGCTCAGAACTAAGCTCCAGCATGGAAGCCGTCATCCACCATTTCAAACTCTGGACGGAGGGTTTCAGCCTGCCCAAAGGGGGAGTCTATCTGCCGGTGGAATCGCCGCGCGGCGAGCTTGGCTGTTACCTGGAAAGCAGCGGCGGTCCCAAGCCGCAGCGGGTGCATTTTCGCACCCCCAGTTTCGTACATCTGCAGGCCCTGCCGATGCTCTCCAGAGGTGTTTTTGTAGCTGACCTGGTTGCCATCATTGGCAGTGTTGATATTGTCTTGGGCGATGCAGACCGGTAAACGAGGAACCCTTACGCATGAATCTCAGCACTGATTACAGAGATGAAATACAAGATATCCTGGCAAAATACCCCGCCGGTCAAAAGCGTTCGGCCGTCATGCCGCTGTTATACCTGGCCCAGCGCAAAGCAGGGTATGTGACAAAGCAATCTATCCAGGAGATCGCCGCTATTTTGGAAATTACCCCCACCGAGGTAGCCAGCATTGTGGGTTTCTACTCGCTCTATTATGATGAACCCGCGGGAAAGTACCACATCCAGGTTTGCAACGATCTACCTTGCGCCCTGCGCGGCGCAGACGAGTTTCTTGCCAAATTGTGTGAAAACCTGGGCATCCAGGTGGGCGAGACGACCCCAGACGGCCTGGTAACGATTGAAGCCGTCAAATGCCTGGCGGGCTGCCACCATGCGCCCATCTTCCAAGTACAAAAAGGTGACGGAGTTGTACCCAACTCAGTTGTACCCAACTCAGGAGCACCGGATTCGTCCTCGCCCGGTGATTTGTACCTGCATGATATGATATCAAAGAAAGAAATAATCTCTTACCACGAGAATCAAACGGTGGAAAGCGCTCTGGAATTAGTCGCATCCTGGCGCCAGGAAAACGCCCCCGAGCGGGATACCCCTCGAGGCGCAGCCCAAAAGCAGGAACCATAAGAGGCAATATGGAAACGTATATCCTGCTCCGGCATCGAGAGATTCCTGGTTTGCACCGCCTGGACGTGTACCAGCAGCACGGCGGCTTCGAGGCTTTTCGTAAAGCAGTTACCTCGCTGCAGCCTGACGAAGTGACCGGTACAATCAAGGCCTCCGGGCTGCGTGGCCGCGGCGGAGCAGGTTTTCCCACCGGTGTGAAGTGGTCATTCATCGACAATAAGAACTGGCCGCATTACGTTGTAGCTAACGCAGACGAGTCTGAGCCGGGTACTTTCAAAGATCGGGAGATCTTAGAAAAGAATCCCTTCCAATTTCTAGAAGGTTTGGCAATTGCCTCTTACGCGGTGGGGGCCAATGCTGCCTATATCTACTTGCGAGGCGAATTCTGGCAGATCGCCCATGCACTCGACCAACAGATTGCCGTTATGGAAAGCGCCGGGCTGCTAGGCAATAACCTGTTTGGGACGGATTTTGGTCTGCAGATCTACACCCACCTTGGCGCCGGCGCTTATATCTGTGGTGAAGAAACCGCCTTGCTCGAATCATTGGAAGGAAAGCTGGGCCAGCCGCGTTTACGCCCGCCTTTTCCGCCCTCCTTCGGCCTGTACGGCAAGCCGACCATCGTCAACAACGTAGAAACCCTGGCAAACGTTCCCCCCATCATTGCCAGGGGAGCAGAATGGTACCGCCAGTTCGGCACCGAAAAAAGCACCGGAACCAAGATCTTCAGCCTGTCTGGCTGCATCAATCGGCCCGGCAACTACGAGCTGCCGCTTGGAGCAACCTTTCGTGAGTTGATCTTCGAACATGGGGGCGGCCTCCCCGCCGGGCGGACGATCAAGGCCATCATGCCGGCGGGCGCCTCCTCTGCGCTGATCGTAGCCCATGAGCAGGCCCTGGATACACCGATGGATTACGAAAACGTGCCTTTGTTGGGCGCGCAGCTAGGCTCGGCTTCGGTCATTGTGATCGACGACTCTGTCAGGATGGACTGGCTCATCAACAAGACCGCGCACTTTTTCGAGCACGAATCTTGTGGAAAGTGTACACCCTGCCGGGAAGGAACGTATTGGATGAGCCACATCACAGACCGGCTCGCTCGCCGAGAGAGTGAAGCCGCATCACAAGCAGCTCCCCCCTCCAACTCATTCGTGGGCGATGTAGACCTATTGCGCAGTGTTGCCAGCCAGATCAAGGGCAAATGCTTATGCGCCCTGGGCGAATTCTCGATCGAAGCTGTCCTTTCAGCCTTAGAACGCTTCCCAGAAGATTTCATTCCCGATGCAAGCGCATCTCACAACGGAAATGCTGGCAGCCGGAGGGCTGATGGATAAAAACCTGGTCACCCTGATCATCGACGGTAAAGAAGCCCGTGTTCCAGAGGGAACCTTGATCGTGGAAGCGGCCAAGAGCATCGGTATTGAGATTCCAGTCTTCTGCTACCATCCCAAGCTGGAACCCGCCGGTATGTGCCGTATGTGCCTGGTGGAAGTTGGCCGCCCGCTGATCGACCGCGCTAACGGGCAGGCCGTGCTGGACGAGAAGGGCAGCCCAAAAATTCAATTTAGCCCCAAGTTGGAGACAGCCTGCACCACCCCGGTTTCGCCAGGAATGGTCGTGGTCAGTGTGTCAGACAAGGTCAAAGCCGCTCGCAAAGAAGTGATCGAATTCATCCTCACCTCGCACCCGTTGGATTGCCCGGTGTGCGACAAAGGCGGCGAATGCCCGCTGCAAAACCTGACCATGGCCCATGGCGCGGGTCAAAGCCGGTTCATCTATAACGACAAAAAACATCTCCAGAAACGCGTTCCGCTTGGCGACCTGATCATTCTAGACCGTGAACGCTGCATCCAATGCGGGCGCTGCGTGCGATTCCAATCCGAGGTCGCAGGCGATCCCGTGATCGGCTTTTACCATCGCGGCCGCTCGCTCGAGATCGTCACTTTCTCTGAGCCAGGCTTCGACTCGTATTTCTCCGGCAACACGACCGATATATGCCCGGTCGGAGCGCTGACCAGCACCGATTTCCGGTTTGGCGCTCGCCCCTGGGAAATGAAAACCGTTGCCTCCCTCTGCTCTCATTGCCCGGTCGGTTGTAACCTGGTTTTCAACGTGCGCCAGGAAGCAAAGTCTGGCGGTAAAACGATGATCAAGCGCGTCATGCCGCGCCAGAACGAGTCGGTCAATGGAGACTGGATTTGTGACAAGGGCCGCTTTGGTTACCACTTCAGCGAAGGCGGGGCAGACCGCTTAACCCAGCCGTTGATGCGCAAAGATGGTTTGATCCCCGTCTCCTGGGAAGATGCCTTGCAAGCCATTGCCGATCGTTTCCAGGCCGCTGGCAAAGAGATATTAACGCTGGCAGGGGGACGACTGGCAAATGAAGATCTGTTCAATATCAAAGAGTTGGCAGCCGGGTTGGGCGGAGTTGCCGCCCTGCATTCCCACATGGCAGGCGGCGACCTGGTCGCCAGGTTTGGCGTTGGGCAGGGTACGCATTGGGATACAATCGGCGCCGGCACAGCCATCCTGATCGTGGCTTCTGATCTAGAAGAAGAGGCCCCCATCTGGTGGCTGCGCGTCAGGCAGGCAGTCCGGCGCGGCGCGACTTTGATCGTGGCCAACCCTCGCCCGACCAAATGCGATGCAATTCCAGATGTTCCTGGCCGCCAACCTGTTGATCCGGCTCCGCCCGTCCATCTTTTGCGCTACAAGTATGGCCGCGAGGCCGCCGTCATCCAGGCGCTGATCGACACTCTCTCGCCGGGTAGTTCGGGTGAAACAAGCAGTTCAGATTCTGCCGGCGGCCTTCCTGCGCAAGCCGAGATCAAGGCAGCCGCCGCAGCCTTCGCGGCAGCCCCGAACGCCCTGATCCTGTATGGCAGCGAGGGCATAGGCCTGGCAGCTTCGCGCACCCTGGCGCAAGCCTGTGCGAATTTACTGCTGCTCACCAGAAGTGTTGGGGGCAGCGGCGCTGACCCCAACAGATTTACTCAACTGGGAGTTGTACCCAACTCAGTCGGGCGGGCCAATGCAGGTAAAGAACACCTGAACGGCTTGATCGCAGTTTGGGGAAGCGCCAACGAACAAGGAGCCTGGGATATGGGACTGCGGCCGTTGGACGATTTAAACGCCGCCATCGCCGCCGCCCGCGCCATCTACATTGTCGGCGCCGACCCGGCCGGCGACGATCCTGCCATGGCCAGTGCATTGGATCACGCAGTCCAGGCCGGAGCTTTTTTGGTGGTACAAGAGCTCTTCCTGACCAAGACTGCTCGCCTGGCAGATATAGTCCTTCCGGCGCAAGCCTACACCGAGCGCTCGGGCACGTTCACCTCAGGCGAGCAGCTCGTCCAACGTTATTACCCCGTCGTTCCGGCCAACCCCGCCGACGCCGCACAGTCCCCCCGAGCAGACTTTGAGATCACGGCAGAAATTGGCAAGCGTTTGAACCTGGACCTGGAAGGCGGCTCACCCGAGCGCGTCATGACCCGCATCGTTGCCAAAGTGAAAAATTACGCCGTGCTGGGACATTCACCATACCGCGCCCTGGCAGCCCAACCCCAACCTCTTAACAACCTCCAGCCGCTCGACCCTGCCAGGATCATACAAACTGTACCCCTCGCAGAGCAACCGCAGGGTGATCCCAAGTCAGCGAGCGTTGTACCCAACACACTGCTAGCAGTGCCGGTAACCATCCTATACGACCGCGGGCGCACTCTGCTGCCTTCAACAGAAGAGAACGCCGCCTTCATCCTGCGCAGCCGCATCCCCAGCGGTCCTTACCTGCGCTGCCATCCCGAAGATGCCCTGCGCCTGGGGCTAGCTCAGGTAAAGAGCACCCGTCAGGTAAAGAACACCTGTCAGGTAAAGAACACCCGGGACGAAAAAGAGTGGGCAACCCAATGCGTGCAGATCGAGCTGGATGGAGTAAGTGTGTTAGCCGCCCTGCGCGCCGACTCAAATGTTCCCCAAGGCATTCTGTTGGTTCCTCGCAGCCTTGGAATAGCCTGCAGCCGGCCCACCCCGGTGCGGATCGTGGCTGCGAAAGAAAAGGCCGCTTAGCCAATCAGTTGTTGGGGTCAGCGGCGCTGACCCTAACAGTGTACTCAACTAGAGTTGTACTCAACTCAGTTGTACCCAACTCAGTGTACGGAGATGATATGGATTTCGCCACGTTCATTGAAATAGCAATCAAATCACTCGTCCTGATTCTGGCTTTGACCGGTGGTTTTGCTTACCTGACCCTCTTTGAACGTAAGGTCCTGGCCCGCCTGCAAGTTCGCATCGGGCCCAACCGGGCCGGGCCCTGGGGCCTTCTCCAGCCGATCGCAGATGCCGTCAAGTTAATTTTCAAGGAAGAGCTCATCCCCGCCAATGCAAATAAGTTGATCTTTGTGCTGGCGCCGATCATCACCGTCGTCCCAGCGCTGGTGATCACTGCCGTCATCCCTTGGGGCGGCACGGTCACCATGTTCGGGCGGCCGGTCTCGCTGCACCTGGCAGATGTCAGCGTTGGCGTGCTGTATATCACCGCCATCGCTTCGATTGCCATCTACGGAATCACCCTGGCAGGCTGGTCGTCTAACAACAAATACGCTATGCTTGGCGGGCTGCGCGCTTCGGCCCAAATGATCAGTTACGAGTTGGCGCTTGGGCTGGCCTTCGTTACGCCCATTATGCTGGCGGGCTCGATGCGCGTCCTGGATATCATCCAGGCGCAAAACGAGATGGGGTGGCTGCGCTGGCTGGTCTACCAGCCGTTGGCCCCGTTCATCTTCATGATCGCCAGCGTTGCAGAGGTGAACCGCGCCCCCTTTGATATGCCGGAGGCCGAGCAAGAGTTGACCGCCGGCTACCATACCGAGTATTCCGGAATGAAATTCGCCTTATTCTTCATGGCAGAGTACATCAAGATGATTGCGGTCAGCATGATCGGAGCCACGCTTTTCTTCGGCGGCTTCCTGGGCCCCGATCTGAGCTGGATCCCCGGCATCGGCACGGCTTTGAATGCCTGGATGGGGCCGGTCTGGCTGTTTGGCAAAGTGATCGTGCTGCTGTTTGGCATGATCTGGCTGCGAGCCACCCTGCCGCGTTTTCGCTACGATCGCTTGATGGCGTTTGGGTGGAAGGTGATGATACCAGCCTCGCTGCTCAACATCATCATCGCCGCCGTGATCCTTGTAGTGGTAGGAGGTTAACCATGCTGAGAGCCTTTGTGCGCGGCATGTGGACCACGTTCCGCTCCATGTTCGAAAAGCCCCCGACCATCCAGTACCCGGAGGTCAAACGTCCGGTGTACGGGCGCTTCAAAGGCCGCCATATACTAAAACGCTACGAAAACGGATTAGAGAAATGCATCGGCTGCGCTTTGTGCGCAGCAGCCTGCCCGTCCGATGCCATCTTTGTCGAGGCTTCAGAAAACAGTGATGAAAAACGCTATGCTCCCGGCGAGCGATACGCCAGCACTTACGAGATCAATATGCTGCGCTGTATCTTCTGTGGTTACTGCGAAGACGCCTGCCCCACCGAGGCAATCGTCCTGGGCAAAGATTATGAGCTGTCTTTCACCGAGCGGGCGCAGGCAATCTACACGAAAGAAAAACTGCTCGAGAAAGCGCTCGATGAATCCATGACCACACCCCGCCAAACCCCGCCGGGTGTTTTCACGCGTTCGATCCCGGTCATGCAAGACCCTACGGATGCAAACCAAAACGCGACGCAGGCTCAAAGGAGCAGATAATCACTATGACTCTCAGCGCAAGCGTGGTACCCAATGAATTGATCTTGTTTTTTGCCCTGGCTGTGCTTGCCTTACTTTCCGCGCTGGGGATGCTGCTCAGCCGGAACGCAGTCTATGCGGCTTTATTATTGATCGTCAACTTTATCGTTGTAGCCATTTTTTACCTGATGCTGGAGGCACCCTTCATTGCTATCGCGCAGGTGACCGTCTATGCCGGCGCGATCATGGTATTGTTCATTTTCGTGATCATGCTGTTGGGGGCAGAGCGCGCCGGGCAAACTCGGGCCCGTTGGTGGTGGCAGCCTACCGCGCTGGTGTTGGGTATTGTACTGGTGGCAGAAGCAGTTTACCTGGTCTTGCGCGAACTGCGCACCCCCGCTGCCGCAGCCGAGCTGCCACCGGCGTTTGGCAGCCCGCTTGAAATCGGACAGGTGCTCTTCTCCCAATACATGTTGCCATTTGAAGCGACCTCCATCTTGCTGCTGATCGCCATGATCGGCGCAATCGTCATGACCAGGAACGAGAAGAAATCCTAGGCGCAAAAGGAAGGTTTCATTGATCCCGATCACCTACTATATCGGCCTTTCGGCCATTTTATTCTCCATCGGAGCTTTGGGAGTGTTGATCCGGCGCAACCCGATCATCATTTTCATGTCGGTTGAATTGATGTTAAATTCTGCCAACTTGGCGTTTGTTGCTTTTGCCCGCCAGTTTGGACAGGCCAGCGGCCAAATATTTGTATTCTTCATCATGACGGTAGCCGCCGCTGAAGTTGCCGTTGGGTTGGCACTGATCGTGGCAATCTTCCGCTCCAAGAACAGCACCGATATCGACCAGATGAGCATCCTGAAGGGTTAATGATATGTGGACCGGTACGATCACCCCTGATGGGCTTTTTCCCCTCGTTCCCCTGGTCGTCTTCTTTCCAATCATTGGCCTGTTGATCAACAGTATCTTTGGCAGGCGCATGAGCGAAAAAGTCGTCGGCCTGGTTGCCAGTTCGGCGACAGCTATGGCCTTCGTTGTCTCGGTGCTGCTGGCCATTGCGCTCGTTGGAAAGCCCGCAGGCATGACCGTTCCCTTCGCCGAATGGATCCACATTGCCGAACTGAAACTGGATTGGTCCTTTCGCGTGGACACCCTTTCTGTAACCATGATGCTGGTTGTTTCGGGAGTTGGCACGCTGATCCATATCTATTCGATCGGCTACATGCACGAAGATGTGCGCCTCAACGGCGATCCAGGCCGTTTCTCACGCTTCTTCGTTTTTATGAACCTATTCATCGCTGCTATGATGCTCCTGGTGAGCAGCGCCAATTACATGATGCTGTTCGTGGGCTGGGAAGGCGTGGGGCTTTGCTCTTACTTGCTGATCGGCTTCTGGTATGACAAAGGCAAAGACGGTATTGGCAATGCCATCGCTGCAAAGAAGGCTTTCGTCACCAACCGCATCGGCGACCTGGGTTTTCTGATGGCAACCTTCCTGATCTTTTGGAACTTTCGAGCAGTGGATTTTGAGACCATCTCTCAACGAGCGATCCAGGTAGCAGATATTAATAGCAATGTGGTACTGGCAATCACCTTGTTCATGCTCCTGGCTGTGGCGGGCAAATCAGCCCAGCTTCCACTGTACGTGTGGCTACCCGATGCCATGGCTGGGCCCACGCCGGTCTCAGCGCTGATCCATGCTGCCACGATGGTCACGGCTGGCGTGTACCTGGTAGCTCGTTCGGCGCCCATCTTCACACTGGCGCCCCAGGCCCAGACGATCGTGGCAGCGGTCGGCGGACTGACGGCGTTGTTTGCGGCTACAATCGCCTTGGCGCAATTCGATATCAAGAAAGTTTTGGCATATTCCACCATCAGCCAATTGGGCTTCATGGTGGCGGCCGTTGGTATGGGCGCATTTGTCGCTGGGATGTTCCATTTGGTGACACACGCCTTCTTCAAGGCACTGCTTTTCCTCTCCGCTGGCTCGGTAATCCAGGGTGTTGAGCATGGCCTGCACCACGCCGAAAACGATCCCAAGCTCAAGAAAGCGCTTAAACTCGAACATCCTTTTGAAACCAGCAGTTCAAAGACGCCAGGAGGAGTAAAAACAACCCACTTCGACCCGCAGGATATGCGCAACATGGGCGGCTTGAAGAATCGTATGAAGATCACCTTCTGGGTTTATGTGATCGGGGCACTTGCCCTGGCGGGCATTGTGCCTTTTGCAGGTTTCTGGTCAAAAGATGAAATCCTGGCTGAAGCTTCGCACCTACAGCCGGCAATCTACTGGATGTTAACCATCACAGCTTTCTTCACAGCTTTCTACATGGGACGCCAGGTGTTCCTGGTTTTCTTTGGCAAGGCGCGCACCACCCCCGCCGCTCATGCCAGGGAAAACCCGCCAGTAATGACCGTGCCGCTCATCATCCTGGCTGTGTTGTCCGTGCTGGGCGGGATGATGAACTTACCCGGCTTGCATACCTTTACCGGTTGGCTGGAGAATACCTTAGGTCAAGCCACCCACCTGGCTGAAATGGAAATCGGATCGCTGTTTACGATAAACGCGGCATCATTGACCACAATGGAAGCTGTGGAGCAAAACAAAGAAGCCATCAGCAGCACCTTTACGATTGGCGGGATGAATCTGCTGGTGGCACTGATCTCCACAGTTTTAGCCGTGGGTGCCATCATAGCTGCCTATGCCGTCTACCGGCGGCGTTATGAAGAGCTACAGACGTTGCCAGTGGCCAGGAAGCCCGACGATCCCATGCGAGCCTACCTGGGTCCCATCTTCACCTGGATGGAAAACAAGTGGTATGTAGATGAACTATATAAGGCTGCCCTTCTCAATCCGTACATCGCTTTTTCCCGCTTTCTGGCAAATGTGGTGGATTGGCAAATATGGCACGATTGGTTCCACGATAAAGTGATCGCTAACGGCTTCAAAGCGTGCACTCGCCTGCTGGCAGTGCGCATTGACCTGGGCGGCATCGATGCAATCGCCAACGGCATCGCCGCTCTTACCCAATGGTTGGCTGAGAGTCTGCGCGGCATTCAAAATGGGCTGGTACGCAGCTATGCCTTCTCGATTTTTGTTGGTGTGGTTGTCATTCTGGGTTATTTGATATTGCGCTAACAAGTATCTTACAGAGACGAGGACGATCTATGGATATCGTTTTACACCCCCTGACCCTGGTCACTTTCTTTCCCCTGCTGGGTGCGCTGATTCTCCTATTTATCAAAGGGGAACAAAAGAACGCCATTCGTTGGACGGCTCTGGTGACATCCCTGATCACCTTTGGTATCTCCATTGCCATCCTTATGCAGTTCAATGCAGCCGACCCGAACTTACAAATGGTTATCGACAGGTCCTGGATCCAGGTAGCCAATTGGGATATTTCCTACCACCTGGCCATTGACGGCCTGAGCATCCTATTGGTGCTGCTGACCACCCTCCTGACTCCTCTGTCAATCCTCTCAACCTGGAAGGCAGTGGAAGAACGTGTCAAAGACTTCATGATCTTCTTCCTACTGCTGGAGGTAGGCATGATCGGCGTGTTCCTGGCCCAGGATTTATTCCTGTTCTACATTTTCTGGGAATTCACCCTGGTACCGATGTACTTTTTGATCGGGATATGGGGCGGGTCACGCCGCATGTATGCCGCGGTTAAATTCTTCCTGTATACCATGGCTGGCTCGATCTTGATGCTGCTGGCAATCCTGTGGCTGGGCATCCAGCAGGGGACCTTCTCCGTGCCCGCCTTGATCGCCAAGGGCGGCATACCCTATAACATCCAGATCTGGCTCTTCCTGGCTTTTGCGGCAGCTTTTGCGATCAAGGTTCCGATGTGGCCGCTGCACTCCTGGCTGCCGGATGCTCACGTGGAAGCGCCCACCGCTGGTTCTGTCATCCTGGCGGGTGTGCTGTTGAAAATGGGAACTTACGGCTTCCTGCGTTTTAACCTGGCCTTCTTCCCACAAGCCGCCGTCAAGTTGGCTCCCTGGATGGCGGGTTTGGCAGTCATTGGCATCTTGTACGGCGCGATGGTTTCATATGCCCAGCAAGATGTCAAAAAGCTGGTGGCCTACTCATCTGTCAGCCACCTGGGTTTCGTCATGCTTGGCCTATTTGCCCTTAACCCGCAAGGCATCGAAGGCGCCATCTTGCAGATGATCAATCATGGCTTGAGCACGGGCGCATTGTTCTTGATCGTCGGTATGATCTACGAGCGCCGTCACACGCGGGATATGGATGCCTTTGGTGGATTATGGAAAGTGATGCCAATTTACGGCCTCATCACCCTGATTGTCACACTATCATCAATGGGTCTACCCGGGTTGAATGGTTTTGTCGGCGAGTTTGCCATTCTGTTGGGCGCTTTCGGCTCACAAGCTATCGGCTCTTACTGGTTCGCCGGCCTGGCTGCAATTGGCGTCATCCTGGCAGCCGTATATATGCTCCATATGTTCCAGAAGCTTTTCTTAGGTCCTGTTACCAAAGACGAGAACCGCGAGCTCAAAGATCTGAACCGGCGCGAGATCCTCACTCTCCTTCCACTGCTGATCCTGATCTTCTGGATCGGTTTATACCCCAAACCCTTCTTTGCCATCATCGGGCCTGCCGTTGAGAAGCTGGTCACATTCATCACGATCTCAGGAACGGCCGGACTGCCGTAGCATTCCGCAAGGAGATTTGTCATGACTCTGTCTTACAGCAGTTCATCCGCAATCGATAGTCTCTTGCAAACGGTGTTTGAGTTGTACCCAACTCAGTTTACACCTGCTTCGACCGACGGCCTGATGACCATCCTGCCATTAGCTTTTTTGATGACCTGGACCTGCCTCTTACTGCTGCTAGATGCTTTCCTCTTCAATCAACGCAAACACTGGACCGCCATCCTGGCAGCCGTGGGTTTGCTGATTGCGCTGGGATTGACCCTGGTCAAGGCAGCACCCTGCATGGCCTCGCCGCTTTCACCTTCAGGGAATACCCTGCCATGTTCTCTACCTGAAACAGCCTTTAACGGCATGGCTACCATGGATGGGTTCGCCATTTTCCTGCATATACTTTTTCTCTGCAGCGGCCTGGCCGCCATCCTGTTGGCCTACGACTACCTGAAACGCATGAATATCGAACGCGGCGAATTCTACGTTTTGCTGCTTTTCTCGATCGGAGGCATGCTAATGATGTCCATGGCCTCCGATCTGATCATGGTTTTTATTTCGCTCGAGTGGCTTTCGATCCCGCTGTATATCCTGGCAGCCTTTGCCCATCCCCGCCTGGACTCGGAGGAAGCCGGCTTGAAATACTTCTTGCTGGGGGTGTATGCAGGTGGGTTTGTAGTCTATGGCATCGCCCTGGTATATGGCGCCACCGGCAGCACCACCCTGGAGGGCATCGTCAAGGCAGCCGGTGCAAACCCAGGCCTGATGACCATTGGCGCAGCCCTAATTCTGGTAGGCTTAGGCTTCAAAGTATCTGCCGTTCCTTTTCACATGTGGACGCCTGACGTATACCATGGCGCGCCAAGCGCAGTTTCCGCCTTTATGTCGGTTGCCGCCAAAGCCGGCGGCTTTGCTGCACTGCTGCGAGTATTCGTGGCAGCCTTTCCCAGCCTGGCCGCGGATCTGTCGCCCATCTTGTGGGCCTTGGCTGTGATGACAATGCTCCTGGGAAACCTGATCGCCATCGCTCAAACCAACATCAAACGCATGCTGGCGTATTCCAGCATCGCCCACGCCGGCTATATCCTGATGGCCTTGGTCACCTTTGGCCAGCCGGGGATGGCAAACGAGTCCGTAGCCGCGGCCCTGTTCTACCTGGCTACATACGCCGTGACCGGCTTCGGCGCCTGGGCCGTAGTGATTGCCCTGGAAAAGGCGGAAGAACAGCAGAAGTCTACTCCCTTTGATGAACGAAGAGGCCTGGCATTGGAAGATTATGTAGGCCTGGGTCGCAGGCGCCCCGCACTGGCAGCCGCCATGGCGGTCTTTATGCTCTCCTTCACCGGTGTACCGCCCACGCTGGGCTTTATCGGTAAATTCTACCTGTTCCGTGTTGCACTGGAAGGCGGGCAAACCTGGCTGGCGATCATCGGCGTGCTTACCTCGCTGATCTCAGCCTATTATTACCTGCGCATCATCATGTTGATGTATATGAGCGATGCACCGTCACAAGATCACGCTGCACCCGCGCCGCGCCAGACTGACTACACCTGCCTGTTTGCTTATGTTTCGGCAGTGGCAGTGATCGTACTCAGCTTGTTTGCCGCCCCGCTTTTGCGCTGGGCCGCGCAAGCCATGCTCGCAGTTTATTAATCTCAACTCAGTTGAGGTCAGCGGCGCTGACCCTAACAACTCAACTCATTCGTACCGTAGCGCTTCCACCGGTTGTAGATTCGCCGCTCTGCGGGCCGGGTAAAATCCAAAGAACAGTCCCACCCCGGCTGAAAACAGCGTTGCCAACAGCACCGTATCGATACGGATTTCTGGCCGGATGGCAACATCCTGGTTAGCCGCGATCTGGGCGACAAGCAGTGTGATGCCCCAGGCCAGCATGATCCCTAAAATTCCACCGATCATACTCAGCACAGCCGATTCGGCCAGAAACTGTACCAGGATATCCATTTTACGCGCCCCAATCGCCTTGCGAAGCCCAATCTCGCGCGTCCGCTCGCTCACGGTGACATACATAATATTCATGATTCCAATCCCACCCACCAACAGCGAGATACCACCAATGCCCCCCAGGAAGATGGTCAATATCCCGGTAATCGAGGCGGTCATTTCCAGGATTTGCTGCTGCTGCAAAGTGGAAAAATCCAGCTCATCGAGAGTAGTGCGGTGGCGCCGGGCCAGGATGCGATTGATCTGGTTAACCGCAGATTGCGATTCTTCAGCGCTCGCTGCCTGCACCATGATCTGGTCTATTTCGTCATGCGTCTGGCGGCGGATCAAACGCGACTGCGCCGTGGTCAGAGGAACGTAGACCTCTTCGTCCTCAGAGCCAAAGGCAGTGCCGCCGCGGCTTTCCATCACTCCGATCACTCGGAAAGGTTGGTTTTGAACGCGCACTGTCTCGCCAACCACATCGGTCGTGCGGCCAAACAAGGTCAACGCGATTTCACTGCCCAGCACTACTACCGCCGACCGTTCTTCAAGGTTAGTGGCGTTAATGAATTGGCCCTCAGCCACGGTCAGGCTGCGAACTACAAGATACTCGGGCGTGGTTGCAACGATGGAGCCATAAACCTTTTCTCCTTTTTGCACAATCTGCCCTCCGCCTTGCAGTACCGGGGCCACACTCAAAATTGCTGGCGCCTGCGAAGGATCCGCCAGCGCTTCGGCGTCGCCCACGGTCAGCGGCTGTGGATTACGCTCTTTTTCACCGCCCGAAAAAATGTAGATCATGTTAACGCCAATACTATTGATCTGGTCATTGATCGCGTTTTCAGCACCGCGACCAATCGACAGCATCGAGATCACCGCCGCCACGCCGATCACAATGCCCAGCACGGTCAGCACCGAGCGCAGCTTATTGACGAAGAGGCTTTCTACCGCTTCAAGGAATACTTGGATCAGGTTCATACAGACTCCGTATTATCCTCTACCTGCAATGCCCCATCTCGCAATCGAATAACGCGCTGCGTGAGAGCTGCAATGGCGGGATCATGGGTGACAATGATCACCGTGGTGCCACGCTCTTTATTCAATGCCAGGATCAACTCCATGATCTCCTGGCCCGACTTCGAGTCCAGGTT
>CAZVRZ010000072.1:0-27172 GCA_964629965.1 uncultured Anaerolineaceae bacterium | reverse complement strand
CCCGCTTTGGGAGGAGGTGTGTGCTCACGCCTTGGCTCTTCTGCTTCGAAATCTCATTAATAAATAGGATTATCCATGACAATTTCACCGAAAATGCTGCAAGATTATCGCTTTCTCTTCAATCGTCTAGATATTCAGGTTCCCTTACTCAATAAAAAGACAAGCCCATATATCAACTTTGATAATGCGGCCTCAACGCCATCATTTAAAACAGTGCAAGACTCCGTCAATGAATTCCTAATGTATTACAGCAGCGTCCATCGCGGCACCGGTTTCAAGAGCCAGCTATCAACGCACGCTTACGAACAAGCCCGCCGGGTTGTGCTGAAATTCTTCGATGCAGACCCCAACGAGCATGTCTGCATTTTTTGCAAAAATACCACCGAAGCAATCAATCGACTATCACGGCGTTTCCCCTTCACTTCCCAACGGAACATAGTGCTGGTTTCGGGCATGGAACATCATTCGAACGACCTGCCCTGGCGAGCAGCCGCCGAAACAATCCACGTGGGGCTGAAGGCTCCCGGGCAGTTGGATGAGGACGATTTCGACGAAAAGTTGGCACAATACGGCGAGCGACTTGCGTTGGTGACCATCACCGGCGCAAGTAACGTGACTGGATTTTTAAACCCCATCCACCGCCTGGCAGCCAAAACGCACGCAGCCGGCGCACAGATCTTTGTGGATTGCGCCCAAATGGCCCCTCACCGCAAAGTAAACATGCGCCCCATTCTCGACCCTACACACCTGGATTTCATTGCCATTTCTGCGCACAAGATGTATGCACCATTTGGGTCCGGGGCGCTGATCGGGCGGCGAGAGGTTTTTGCACAAGGCGAACCTGACCTACGCGGCGGCGGAGCGGTTGAAATCGTCACCCTGGATGATGTAGTTTGGTCCGCCCCGCCAGAACGCGACGAAGCCGGCAGCCCTAATACGGTCGGGGCAATTGCACTGGCAGCTTCTTTACGCCAATTAGAAAAAATCGGTATGCAGGCCGTCGCCGACCACGAAACAACCCTGACCGCTTATGCGCTGCAGAAGCTTTCAAGCATTCCAATTATTCAAATCTATGGGGATACAGATCCGCGGCATGCCGGAGAACGCCTGGGGGTCATACCATTACAACTAAAAGGCACATCTCATTTCCTGGCTGCCTCCATCCTGGGCCATGAGTTCGGCATTGGCGTGCGCAGCGGCTGCTTTTGCGCTCACCCATACATCCTGCACCTGTTGGGGCTTTCGAAGCAGGAAGCGCAGGAGGTGCGAGAACGCATGCAAGCCGGCGACAGAGCAGATATGCCCGGCCTGATCCGCGCTTCCTTTGGCATCTATAATACAGTTGATGAGATCGATGCTTTCGTCGAGGCGCTGACCTGCATCGCCCATCGCAAATACCAGGGGCAATATGTTCAGGACCGCGCTAGCGGCGAATATCACCCGCAGGGCTGGGCGCCGGAGTTCGAGTCGTATTTTGCCCTGTAAACGATCGGCCGGGCAATTACTCCCAGGTTTATGTTCGGACGTGAAAGGAAAATATCACTATGTTGGATACAGGTTTAGAAAAACGTGCTGCGCACGTTTTTAAGTATTTCAATAAATTCATGCTGTTGATGTGGCGCCTGGGGTTGGCCAAGTTCATCAACTTTTCCCCCAAGTATATCGGACGTATCATGGTGATCACTCACGTAGGCCGAAAAAGCGGCTTGCGGCGCCAGACACCAGTCAATTACACTCTGATCGACGAACAGATATATTGTACGGCCGGGTTTGGGCGTACTTCGGATTGGTACCGGAATATCCTAGCGAATCCCCAGGTAGAAGTTTGGCTGCCTGAGGGCTGGTGGGCCGGACAGGCTGAAGAAATCCTGGAACCGAAACAGCGCTTGCCGCTGCTGCGCAGCGTGCTCATCGACAGCGGTTTCGCTGCCTATGCGGCGGGCGTCGATCCCATCAAGATGAGCGACGCCGAATTGGAAAAGGCCACCGCCAGTTACCGCTTGCTCCGCATCCGCCGGATAGCAGCCTGCACAGGACCAAACGGCCCGAACGATCTGTCCTGGGTGTGGCCGCTGGCCACTTTTATCCTCATTCCATTAGCGATTTTTCGCCGCCGGCGCTAGCCCAAAAAGACCTGGCTCCGTGGAACGTATTTCGATGGTCGTATCGCCCATTCCGCTCTATCTGATGGTCGCCTTCGTGGCCTTTCTGATCGGCTTGTCGAAGGGCGGCCTGGGCGGCCTGTTAGGAGCACTGGCTACCCCGCTGATGGCGTTGGTCATGCCAGCGGACCAGGTGATTGGCCTGGTACTGCCCATCCTGATGTTCGCCGATATCTTCGCCGTTGTTCTGCATTGGAGGCGCTGGGATTGGCGCCTGGTGCGGCTACTGCTTCCTGGAGCAGTGGCGGGCGTAACGATCGGGACATTCTTTATTACCAATGCGCCCACGCAAGCCTTGCGCCTGGTTCTCGGCACCATCACCTTGATCCTGACATTGTATAAGATCTTTGAGAAGAACATCCTGAAAAGCCTGACTTACCAGCCGCGCAACTGGCACGGGCTGCTGGCCGGTACGGTAGCAGGTTTTTCATCTTCCCTGGCGCACACGGGCGGCCCGCCCATCAGCGTCTACCTGCTGCTGCAAAACGTTTCACCGCGCATTTTCGTAGCCAGCTCAGCATTATTCTTTTTTATTCTGAATTGGATCAAAGTACCGTATTACTTTTACGCCGGATTGTTCGATTTTCCCCGTTTGTGGCAGATCGCCTGGCTTAGCCCCGTGCTGCCATTGAGTGTATGGTTGGGGCGCTGGGCCAGTGATAAAATCGACAAGGTTCAATTCGAGCGCCTGGTGATTGTACTGCTGGCAATCACGGCCCTGATGCTGATCCTGGATTTGTAGGGACACGGTATCTGGAAATCAACAGGGCATCTGCATCCTGGCTTGTTAAAGGCTTAGAAAAGTAATATCCCTGGCCAAAATGGCAGCCGATATCCTTCAGAATAGTGTACTGCTCTTCTGTTTCCACACCCTCTGCAATAGCAGACATACCCAGGCTGCGCGCCAGGGTTACGATCGACCGGACAATCTCGACATTGTCACTGCCCACATCCAGCATACGGATAAAGACGCCGTCAATCTTTACCGAAGTAACCGGCAAACGCTGTAGATAGCTATAAGAAGAGTACCCGGTACCAAAATCATCGATGTGTAAATGAATACCCAACTGCATCAAGCTGTCCATTTTAGCATAGAAGGCTTCGTCACTCTCTAGCAACAACGTTTCGGTGATTTCCATTGCCAGCGAGTGCGGCGCGATCTGGGTTTCTGCCAAGGTATCCCCTGTCTTCTGCACGAAATCAGCATTGATGAACTGCTTGCCAGAGACATTTACGTTAACCATCAGAGGAGGTTCCTGCGGGAATTCCACCTGCCATATCTTGAGCTGTCGGCAGGCTTCCTGCATCACCCACTGCCCAATCGGCAAGATCAAACCGGTTTCTTCAGCTACGGATATAATCTTGTCAGGCAAAACCATACCCAAAGCCGGATGCTTCCAACGCAGCAGTGCTTCAAAACCGATAATACGCTCGCTTGCCAGCGAGAGGATAGGCTGGTAGTAAAGAGTGAATTCCTTTTTCTCTAGCGCCTGGCGCAGGTTGGTCTCTAATTCCAGGCGCGCAATCGCGATATTACGTAAGGTGGTATTGAAAACAGAATAGGTTGCTCCGCCTTTCATCTTGGCGTGATACATGGCAATATCTGCATCTCGCAAGATGTCTTCAGGATTATCGTATCCCAATGAACTATACACAACCCCAATACTCGTGGAAGTAACTACATGGTAATCCGTCAGATCCAGAGGGTCGCTCAGCGATTGGTAAATACGATGACAAATTGTGATCGCATCATCGGAATGCTTGATATCTTCCAACAAAATGACAAATTCATCGCCGCCCAGGCGAGCAACGGTATCTCCAGATCGCAGGCAGTTATTCAAAGTTTGGGCAACCGCGACCAGCAAACGATCTCCCACGATATGCCCCAGGCTGTCATTGATCACCTTGAAACGATCGATATCCATAAAAAGGACAGAAAACAGATAATCCGATCGGCGTTGAGCATGTTCAATAGCCCGACCCAGGCGATCCATGAACAAAGCCCGGTTGGGCAGACCGGTCAGGTTATCGTAAAAGGCATTCTGCAGCAGGCGGGCTTCTATCTCTTTACGAGCGGTAATGTCAGATTGCGAGCCGGCCATCCGATACGCGTTTTCATTCTCATCACGCACTGCCAGGCCGCGCGTCGAAACCCAAATATAATTTTCCTCTTTGTTTTGGATACGGTATTCACATTCCAGGTGAGAACTACTACCCTTTAGGTGAGCGGCAATCGCCGTGCGAACCTGATCGAGGTCTTCCGGGTGAATACGCTGGAACCATTCGCTGGCATCCTCGCTAATTTCATCTTCGGCATACCCCAACATAGATTTCCAGCGCGGCGAAAAATACATAGCATTGGTGCGAAGCTGCCAATCCCACAAACCATCGTTTGCGCCACGCGTCGCCAGGATAAAACGCTCTTCGCTCTCTCGCAAGGCATCTTCTACGCGCTTACGCTCGCCGACTTCTGTTTGTAAGGCCAGGTTGGCATCAGCCAGATCAGCCGTACGCTGTTGAACGCGTGTCTCCAATTCATCATGAGCCTGTTGCAGAGCGGCCAAAGTTTGTTCCAAATCGCGATACAGGCGAGCATTGACAATTGCCACAGCAATTTGGCTGGCAAGAGTCGTTAATGTCAATATTTCATCGGCAGAGTAAATTTGATTAGAACGCTTGGAACCTAATACCAGGATGGCAACCAATTCATCTTTGGCTTTAACGGGAACGTAGAGTTCACCACCTAACTTCTCCAGTTCCTGGTATTCTTTTCCCCATAAACTCTTGAATTGCGGCAGCACATCTATTTCGCTTTGACTGAGAACATTGTCATGGAGAGCAAACCAGCCAATCATCGGGTGATCCTGGTTAAGCTTCAATTCCCCCAGCTCATCCAGTCCCCTTTGGGCCATGAGAACACAAACATTGTCCCTGGTTTGACCCAGGAAAAAAGCTGCCTGCGAGACATGGATGGTGCGCGTCAACTCCTCGAGGATCATATTGGCCAGCATATCCAAGTTCAACACGGAGGCCGCCGTTTGACTCAGGTGCTGCAGCAACAAGGATGAGTTGAATTTTTCGCGGAAAAACAGTCGGTCGATCCAGGATTGAGCCCGGTCGCGCAGGGGTTGAGCCAGCACAGCCACGATAATTGCCAATAGCAAAGAAGCAAGGAAGACTTCTATGCCGGTCACATCGTGAAATATAGCCACTGCTAATGCTATCAAAAAGAAGTAACCGGCGCCAATGATGATGGTGGGGATAGAGTATAACAACCCGGTGCGGATAAAGCCGGAGAGATCCAGTAAATTATGCCGCAGGATGGTGTACGCAATCAAGAAAGCATTCAATATGTTCGCCAACACATCCACCGGGTAAGCTTGCAGCGGAGAAAACAGGTTGCTCAAGGTCCCAATCCCGGTAACACAGGCGCCCACCAACAGATAGCGAATGCGATTGCTTTGTTGGACGGATTTGGTATGCCGAGAAGCATTGATCAGGACATAGATGGCGTAACCCAAAAAGCAATAGGTACTTATCCCCACCAACGGTACCAACGGGCCAAAACCGGGTATATATAATGAAGTAGCCTCGCTCTTCGACACACTGGCGATCAATAGACCTGTAGGGGTCGTAGCTACCAAAGCTAGGAAAAGCGCCCACCCGATGAATGAGACATAACGCTTGGGTTCAATGTGCAGGAAAGCCAGGATGAAGAATAGGTAGAAGATAAACTGTCCACCCAGGCTGGAGGTCATGATCCGATACCAGATGAGAGCATCGCTCACATTGTTGCTGGTACTGACCATCAAAGCCACAAACTGCCAGACAGCCATCACACCCAGGTAAGCGGCGAACACGCGATGGATGTGATTGCGCCAATTCCGGCGCAGCGTCAGGATCATCAAAATGATGTAGCCCAACAGGGCAATGGCAGAAAAAACGATCGCAACGGTCATGGTTTCGTGAGTAAGGAGAGTACCTTATCAGAGGGATTCACCCGCGGCGGCTTGATGTGCGCCAGGTCAGATCCACTGGCGCGCTTGGCCTCCATATAACGATTGAAGGCTCCTTGGGGCAATGTAGAAACCAGCAGTGGATTGAAACCCAACATTCTTTCCATTTCCGCATAACCAGAGTCTTTTTCTTGCAGCTTTTGATGAATGGCCTGGCGGATTTCTTCCTCCGACAGCCCAGTCTTGGGTTCAAGATATATATGCAAAACCGGTTTATCGTGGGTTTCTTTGCGGGCAGTCCAACCGTTGGTAGCAATTCCGGCATCTTCGATAGACATCCAGATCGTTTTCTCGGTCAAACGAGAGAAGCCTCCCAGGTCGATCACCCCATCGGCACGGGCATAGAAAACCATTTGGGGCGTGTTAATGTTGGTCTCTGCATCTCGCATAGCAACAATCTGAACCAAATCGCCGGTGCGATAGCGGGTGAACACGCATCCGTGGAAGTTCGTGATAACGAGTTCGTAGACGCCCGGTGTCAATTCATTAAACAATAAGGTGCGCGGTTGTTGAGTAGAATTCCCGTTGACCGGCCATGAATCAAAGAAATCCTTTTCGGGGATGAATTCCAGAAAATTGCAATCTGGCAAAAAGGTCAGTCCCTTGTAATTCCAGGTTTGAAGCGCAACGCCGCCCAACTCGGTTCCGCCGTAACCTTCCAGGGGTTTCGTGCCCCACAAGTTCTCAATTGCATCGCGATAAAAGGCCGTATCCATCCCGCCGGCAACAATACCTTTGACATTCCACAAGTCTTTGGGCATCAGGCTGCGATGCTGTAATTTACTCACAAGCATGCCACGCACAACCCGATACAACAGGCGCGGGTTGAGCATATCTGCCGAGAATTTCATGCTGCCAGATCCCTTGGAAAACCGTTCTCCAATCGCGACCAAGATGCTGGACAGTCCATAGAATAGATCCAGGCGGTTCTTGAGCGCCAGGCGAAAGCCCTCTTCGATGCGCTCCTCAAAGCCCATTTTATCCCCTTCATCCAAGGCAGGGATAAAGGTAGGATGGAGCTGTTCTTGCAGCCCACGCGCCACAGCCGCACCGGTGAAATAAGGCGCCGGTGCCAGGGTATACAATAAATAATCTCCCACGTTGAGCCGCACATCTCCCCGCTCCGAGCAAGAAGCCAGGAGGAAAGAAGCAACCGCAAATTCACCAATCTTGCGGGTCATCTCTTTAGAATAGGACACCCATTTTCCGCCCACTTCAGAAGATCTGCCCGAAGAGCGCGCCCACACCGATGGCGGGCGTGGCAAAGGGGCCGGGTTGCGATCTTCAAGGAAAGGCAAGTAATCGCTGTACGTGGTCAGGGGAGTCTGGGAACGGAACTGCTCAACGCTGGCAGGTTTACCATCACCTAACAACTTACGTCCCAGTTCGCACCGGGCCAGCAAGTCGATCTGCTCCATTAAAAGGCGTTCCTGGATCTCCATAAACTCATCCATGTTCAAGTCGATGAAGCCGCAATATTTCTTCCAAACTTCGTCTCTTCTACCTTGTTTTAATAACTCTGCTGCTGTTGCCATATAGTCCTCCCACTTCTTGTTGAGATCTTAGATCTCAAATTTCCGTCGAATAGAATATTATTTTTTTAGCCCACGAATGATCAGGCCGCAAGGATACCAGGGGAAACGAGAAGGTATCTCTTCTATCACTATTTCGCCAAACCCGAAGCGATTTAAGAGCATGCGCCATTCATCAGCCGTACGCACATTTGAAAAAGCTTGCGCTTCGGCCTCGGCGCGTGCGGTGCGATTCGCCACTCGATACTGCAAAAGCAAAATCTTCAATACTGCTCGTCCCCAAAAAGAGCGCCAAAACCGGGTTGCCCCAACATCTGAAATGAGCAATCTGCCGCCTGGCTTGAGCACCCGGCGAGCCTCACCAAGCAGGAGCAGCACATCCATGTGATGAGTACCTAAAGCGCACAACACAACCTCAAAAACCTGGCTGTCGAACGGCATCCCCATGCCAGAGGCACAAACCAGCCAGATGCAGCCTTGTAAACCTTGAGAGTTAATAAAGGTGCGTCCTTCGCTCAACATTGCCGGAGTTATATCCAGGCCCACTACTCGAGACATTCCGGGGTGTTTCCTTGCCAATTGCAGAGGAATAAAAGCCGTTCCAGTGGCTACATCTAACACCAGGTCGTTGGGATCAATGGATGAATTGCTAAGAAAACGATTTATGAATTGTGGATAAGAAATCCCCCAATACTGCTGCAGTTCACGATCCATCGTTTGAGGATAGCTTGAGGCAAGCTCCGTAAAAGCTTCCGTCACCAATCGATGATCTGACATTTTCACATCCAATATATGTGCGCTTGTCCAGGTACCATAATAATTATACCAGTACTCTCCAATTTCTCTTACACCGCGGGCGACTGTGCAAGAGAGCCTTACAAAAGTGATTGGCCGTTCAGGCATAGGATGTTATAAAGTCCGTTCGTGCAGAGCATTTCGATCATTTGAACCAGTTTTGGCGGTATAATCCACACACAAGTTGCTGCCTGATCTTGTGCAAACCTGGGAGAGTGTATGAACGAAAGAAAAATCCGTGTTATCGTCGCCAAACCCGGCCTAGATGGCCACGACCGGGGCGCCAAGGTTGTGGCGCGCGCCTTGCGAGACGCCGGAATGGAAGTGATCTACACAGGCCTGCGCCAGACGCCGGAGATGATCGCCGAAGCTGCGCTGCAAGAAGATGTGGATGCGGTTGGATTATCGATCCTATCTGGAGCACATATGGGATTGACGCCGCGCATCCTGGAACTGCTCCGGGCTAACGGACAAGAGCACGTGAAGGTGTTCATCGGAGGCATTATTCCGGATGAGGATGTTCCCCAACTGCTGGACTGGGGGGTGGCTGGAGTTTATGGGCCGGGCACGCTGACCGATGCCATCGTGGCCGATATTCGCAAGGCGGTTCTGGGCCAACCGGAAGGCTAAGAGCAGGCCAGGGCGCATGGATTACGCAGCCTCCATCCTGGCAGGAAATCGCCTGGCGCTGGCGCGCACCCTGTCGCTGGTTGAGAACGATCACCCAGAGGGTCGCCAGGCGCTCGGCGCGCTGTTTTCCCACACTGGAAATGCACACCTGATCGGCGTGACCGGAGCGCCCGGCAGCGGTAAATCCTCTCTGGTGAATCAGATTGCGCGTGCATATCGCTCCCCTGGGTCAGGCGGGCAACCACGACGCGTAGGCATCGTGGCGGTAGATCCAACCAGCCCCTTCAGCGGCGGCGCTTTCCTGGGCGACCGTGTCCGTATGCGCGACCTGGCCGGAGACCCAGGGGTATTCATTCGTTCGATGGCTTCGCGCGGCTCATTGGGCGGGCTGGCAGCCGCCACAGCAGCAGTGGTACAGGTGATGGATGCAGCCGGGTTCGAGGTGATCCTGATCGAAACGGTTGGCGCAGGGCAGGCAGAAGTGGATATCGCCCGTCTGGCACACACAACGCTGGTAGTCGAAACCCCTGGCATGGGAGATGATATCCAGGCGATCAAGGCCGGTATTTTAGAAATTGCCGATATCCTGGTCATCAACAAAGCCGACCGCCCAGGAGTCGAAAACATTGAGCGCGCCCTGCAAAATATGCTCGAATTGGCGCGCCCCCAGGCGCGTCACTTTCATACCAATGGCTTAAACGCAGATAAGGCTAGCAACCCCGGAACTGCCGGAGATCCTCCCGCAGCCTGGCTCCCGCCGATCCAACGCACGGTAGCAACCGAAGGACAAGGCATCCCCGAATTGATGCGTGCCATTGCCCGGCACCAGGCCCACCTGCATTCCACCGGCGAATGGCAGCAGCGCGACCGCCAGCGCCTGAGCGCCGAGCTAGACCTCCTGGTACGCGAGATGCTGGCCGCACGCTGGCGGGCCGAGCTGCCAAAGGAGCGCTTGCAAAACATCCTCGATGAGTTGACCAGCCGCCGGCTTTCTCCTTACCAGGCGGCTATGATGCTATTAGAATCAAATGGAGGACGAACATGATCTATAACGAATCCCGCAGCCTGCGCTTTCGCGCCCCCGAGCGAGAAGATATCCCCCGCTGGGTAGAATGGTTGAACGATCCTGAAGTGTGCGCCGGTATTTCTATGATCCTGCCGATGTCGACCCCAAATGAAACAGCGTGGTTTGAAGCAATGCTCAAAGAGCCGCGCGAGAATCAAATCCTGGTGATCGAAGTACTCTCTCAAGATCTGTGGGTACCCATTGGCTCGTGCGGGTTCCATGAGATCAACTGGCGCAACCGCTGCGCCGAGTTCGGCATCATGATCGGCGACAAATCATATTGGAACAAGGGCCACGGCACAGAAGCAGTCCGGTTGTTGTGTCAACACGGTTTCGAAACGCTCAACCTGAACCGCATCTCTTTGCGAGTCTTTGCAAACAACCCACGTGCCGTGCGGGCCTACGAAAAAGCCGGCTTCGTTCATGAAGGCTGCCAGCGCCAGGCCGAATATCAGAACGGGAGTTACGTGGATGTGTTGATGATGAGCATCTTGCGCTCAGAATGGAAGCGCTGATTGCCAGAACTGCCAGAGGTTGAAACGATTGCCAACGGGCTGCGCCAGGGCGGGCATGGCATCCCCCCCATCCTGGGCATGCGCTTCAGCGCAGCACAGGTTTTCTGGCCGCGCACAATTGCGCTGCTCACTCCGCAGGAATTCATTCAGCGCATCGTTGGGCAAACGATCCAAACCATCGGGCGGCGCGGCAAATACCTGCATTTCCAACTCAACCGCGACAGCCTGCTATTGCACCTGCGCATGAGCGGAGATGTGTTGGTAGAAGCCGCGGATGCGCCTGCGCTGCCGCACCATCGCCTGCTTCTCACCTTACAAGATGGCTGGCGGCTGGCATTCCATGATACCCGCAAGTTTGGCCGCGCCTGGTTGACCGATCAACCCGAAAGCATCCTGGGGGCATTGGGTCCCGAGCCGTTCGACCCTGCCCTGACAGCCGCCGCACTGCACCAACGGCTGCATGCTCGCCGCCGCCAGATCAAGCCACTGCTGCTCGACCAGACCTTCCTGGCGGGCATGGGCAATATCTACACGGATGAAACCTTGCACCGCTCCCGGCTGCATCCCTGCACCCCTGCCGACACGCTCAGCCCGGAACAGGCCGCCGGTTTGCTGGCAAACATCCGGTTGGTATTACAAGAAGCAATCGGTCTTCACGGCGCATCCATCGACTGGGTATATCGCGGCGGCGATTTTCAAAACCATTTCCAGGTGTATCAACGTACCGGCTTGCCTTGCAAAACATGTGGGATGCCGGTCGAACGAATTCTCGTTGGACAACGCGGAACACATTTCTGCCCGCGCTGCCAACCGCTCAGGTGAGATATGACCACAGGAACAACCTTAACCATTTTTGCCAGTGTATTTTTCTTGCTGGGAATTGCGGCCGCGCTGCTGGTCGTATGGGCGCGCCGAGATGGTGACAATAAGGCGGATGATCAGGAACCCAACCCATCTGCCAGCTCATTGCCATCCCGTGACCGGCCATCCTGGGAAAGCGGCGCTCCTTCAGCCAGCCAGCCCCCTGCCCGCCAACAAGAAATAGCTCGCTTATGGCGTGACCGCGAGACGGGTGAACTGTCAATCGAACTCGATGGCCGAGTTTACAACTCCACTCACCAGCTCAGCATCTCGCAGCGTGAACAGTTGAACCAGACTGCCCAGGCGCTGCTCGACTGGATGGGGCCCACTTTGACCACACCAACAGTATCAGCCAGCCGGCCGCCTGCTCCTCCAACCCCAATCTCGGTTCCACCCATCACATCTGAGTCGATCTCTATTCCGTCCAGCACTGCGCCAGCCACCCCAATCAAGCAAGACCGCGATCTGGTGAGCTTGTTTGTCCGTTCGATCGAGGCCAATGCCCCGAAACTGCCTACTCACACCAAAACCATCGCCGCCCAGATCGATGACATTGTACAAGAAAGGTTAGTGGACTCTCCCCTGGCAGGACACCGCATCCGGTTAGTTGATACCCCCGATCACGGAATGGCTGTCGAGATTGGCGATCGCCAGTACGACAGCATCAGCGCTGTGCCGGAGAATGAAATTCGTCTATTTTTGCAAGAGGCAGTGCAAATTTGGCAACGGCGATCTACCAGTACAGGTTGATCGCGTGATGAGAACATCCCCGAGCTATTGGGAGGCGGGCTCAGATTGCCAGGAAAAACAGCTTTTTGAGCGCCTGGTTTTCAGACCCATTGAGAATATTCTTCTGCAAGAGAACCTGACAAAGACGCTCGTTCCTGGTCAGAGATAAAGGTCGCTTTGGCGGCAGCCAGGACACAGTCACGCAGCATTTCCGGAGAAATTTTCATTTCTTCGCAGGCTTTGTAATATTCACATCCCAAGGTAATCTGAGATATGCTGGGATCATCCGTATTCAGGGTTACGTTCAAACCGCGCGCCATCATCTCCAAAATAGGATGCGGCCGATCCACAGGCACCACCCCCGAATGATGGTTGCTAGTAATGCAAACCTCAAAAGTCGTTTGACGCTCGCGGGCCAGGTCCACTGCGCGGGCATCTTCGAGAACCCGCACGCCATGCCCAATCCGTTCGGCCCCCAGCAGGTTGATCGCATCGATCACATTCTGCGCTCCCCCCCACTCGCCGGCATGCACAGTAATGTGCATTCCTTCCTGGCGGGCATCGCGAAAAACGCCTGCAAAGGGATACATAGGGAATTCAGATTCATTGCCTGCCAGGTCAAAGCCAATGACACCACGCGTCTTCCGGTCAACGCTGAGCCTGAGCACTTCTTCCGCAACACGCACACTCTCGTGCCGGTTGACGCTGACGATCAGGCGAGTGGTAATATTGTGCTCCTGGCTGGCCTTCTGGCTGTGTTCAATCACCCAATCCATCACTTCGGATAAAGTAAAACCTTGCGAGAAGCTCAACGCCATGGGCGTAAAACGCAGCTCCAGGTAACGGACATTATCTTCGGCCGCGTCGGCTATGGCTTCTCGCGTGATACGACCGATGATATCCGGCGAGCGATAGAACAAGCGCAGCGTTTCAAATTTCGATAGAAAATTCTGGAATGTATAGGGATCGTCTTCGTGCACCTGGACCAGCGAGCGCAAATGGCCCGTTCCCAGGATACTTAAGCCATGCGAACGAGCCACCTCAACCATCGTCTCCAGGCGTAAAGAACCTTCCAGGTGACGGTGCAGCTCCACTTTGGGCAGCCACCGGTAAAAAACTTTCGAGCGAGCAGTCGTGCCGGGCGCTATGATGCCTGTCATACTAGCGCCTAAGCGTACCACATTTGCACGATTTTGGAAACCACTTTGCCTTCATACAACACGCTTTTCTAAAGCCGGAGTTCTTTGCTGACCGGCGGGCAGAGGCCGGGAGTGGGTGCGCAGGGTATTCGTAACAGCCTTATTCTACACTACTTCCTGCGACGACGGCGTTTCTGGCTGCGAGTAAGCTGAAGCTCATCTTCAGGCGGTTTTGCCGCTTCCATCTCTTCTGTTATTTCGGGAGTATCTTCGCTTTCATCGGGCCAGCCGGGCTCATTCTCAACGTCTGCTCCCGCTTCCACAGCCGGTAAAACATCCAGTCCTTCGCTGCGTTTCAGACCAATTTGCCAATTGGAAACATCCCGTGGCTGGTAGGTGAACATACGGGAGATGGCGCCCATGCGCACGTTGCTGAGCAGATCCTGGAAAAGTTCGGAAGCCCGGCTTTTATACTGCACCAACGGGTCACGCTGAGCGTATGCTTCCAGGCCAATCGAAACCCGCAACGCTTCCATCTGGGTCAGGTAATCCACCCATAATTCCGAGATCACACCCAGCAACAAGCCGCGATACACCTCGGTCAATGCCTGGCGGCCCAATTCGCTGATCACCTGGATCACATCTTCCTTATCAAGGCTTTGCAGTGGATAATCCACAGTGATCTGCTGTTTCTCAGCGCCTAAGAGCGCCTGCAGGTTTAGTTGTGTGCGTTCATCCAGATCATCCCAACGCGCATTGGCAACCCTTGGCCACAACGCCCCGCCCCAACGCAGGCGAATGGCTTTTTGTCCACCTTCCAGGTGCTGTAAAACCTCTTCAGCAATGTCTTCCGGCTCGCGCCCTTCTAACAAGCGAGCAACCATAAAAATATATGTCAGGCGAGTGGTACGCTGCCAAACCCGACGGTGGGTTTTCTTATCGAACATGGTACGAGCGCCTTGCGGAATAGCCAGCAGCAAATTGTACAGATCGCCTTCTGTCAGCGGGTTGACAATCTTTGACAAGACGCCATCCAGATCGCGCCCAATCTGCCCATAATCTCCATCGCTCGCACCCACCAAACGCTCACGGCGCTTTTCCAGGAAAGATTCTAAAGCGAATAGAACCTGGTCTTCGATCTGATCCCAATCAAGCGGCGCCATTTGGGCCGGCGCCAGTTCCAGATCATCTTCCACCCGCCGCTCCAACGCGCCTACCAGGCGTGTCAGGGCTTGCACGCGCTGCGCCTCTTCGATCTGGGCACGCAGCTCGGGAGCAATAGAGCGGGGGTCGTCGCACAACAAACGCTGCTGCTCTGCAGAAAGGCGTAACGGTGTATGCACGGCGTTCTGTAATTCTTCAGCGGTCTGGCGCGGGTTATTGCTAATCTTTTCCCCGGGCTCATCGCTGCCCAACTCCAATCCTTCTATGAAAGTATCCAAAGCGTCCAGGCGCTCATCCAATTGGCTTTGCAGTCGCTCGCGGGCAGTCTCGAGGATGAGACGAGCGCCGCGCAGCAGGTGTTCTTTTTCAGCTTGCAATGCCTCTCCGGACACTCCCAAGAGAGCCTCGCTCACAGCCGCTCCATTCTCAAAACGCGCCTGCTTAGAACGCAACCCACCTACCAGTTGGCGCAGCGTATATGAAGGATACACCGAGCCGTTCATCGACAGAGGAGGTTGGATCGAATCCAACCAGGCCAGCAGCTTCCAAGGACCTTCTTCGTCTTTCAAAGACTGTGGTACGCGGGCGGTTACTTCTGTGCGCAGCATTTCGGTCACATCTTCGCTCAAATCATCCTTGGTGAAGATACGGTCGCGCTGGCCATAGATAATCTTGCGCTGCGAGTTGAGTACATCATCATACTCCAGCAAATGCTTACGCACATCAAAGTTCGTGCCTTCAACGCGCGTTTGGGCTTGCTCCACAATTCGCCCGACCACGCCCACTTCCAGAGGCAGGGCATCGTCAATTTTCAGACGCTGCATCATCCCATCGGCTTGCTGTCCGCCGAACAGGCGCATCAGCTCATCTTCCATCGAAAGGTAAAAGCGCGACGAGCCGGGATCGCCCTGGCGAGCAGAACGGCCGCGCAACTGGTTATCAATACGCCGGGCCTCATGGCGCTCCGAACCGATCACATGCAGTCCACCCAGGCTGCGCACTTGTTCTTCAGCCTGCACGAATTTGTAAAACTTATCCACGGCTTCGGTACGCGAGCGCAGCTCAGAGGCATCCACCAGGGCCAGCGCGTCGGGCCATTGGCGCAGCGGCAAGGTATCGATATCCGCCAGGCCATTCTCGTGCATACGGGCAGCGATGTCTTTCCGCCGCAGCAGCAGGCGCACCTGGTTGATGACACGCTCCGGGATCTCACCGCCGAGGCGGATATCGACGCCGCGGCCTGCCATGTTGGTGGCAATCGTGACGGCCCCAAAAGCACCTGCACCGGCGATGATTTGGCTTTCTTCGGTATGCTTGCGTGCATTGAGCACCTGATGCGAGATACCGCCTTTGAGGCTGGCAAGCAAGCGTTCATCATGCTCAGGTTGCAAACCCAACACCTGTCGCAGCACAGGCAGGTTCTCCTTGTCGGCTGGGTTGAAGGAGATAGACAAGTCCCGCGCCAGTTTTCGCATTTCTGGAATGGGCAAGTCATTCAAGGAATCATTCAAAAATTGCAACTCGCCCACCTGGCGGCCATCTTCTTCATGGTTGTGGCTGGTGAACCATACCTGGCGCAGCACCAAAACCTGCCCAAGGCGGGTCAAGGCATCCGCTCGCAAGCGGGCCGACAGGCGCTCAGACAGATCAACCGAGGTTGTGCCAACCAGGACCGGGCGCCCCATTGCATGGTAGCGTAAAATTTCCGTGGCGATTGCCCGAAATTTCATCTCCTCCGTGCGATAAACCACATCGGGATAATCTTTGCGCCGCCAGAAAACCGGCTGTTTTTGCGCATCGTTCTTGCGAGCATAGTATCTATACTTATAACCCGACTCGTCTCGAGCTTCCAACTCCTCCAGGCCGGTCTCCGGGCGCAATGCCTGGTATTCCAGGTTGGTGGGAATTGCCAGCACACCTAACTTATAGATCTTATCAAACTCTTCCGCCTCGGTCAGCGCCGTGCCCGACATGCCTGCCAGTTTATCGTACATACGGAAGTAATTCTGGATCGTAATGGTAGCATAGGTAACACTCTCGGACTGGACGCGCGCCCCTTCCTTGGCCTCCACTGCCTGGTGCAAGCCGTCTGACCAGCGCCGTCCAGGCATTTGGCGGCCGGTGAACTCATCCACAATGATCACCTTTCCGCCCTGCACCAGGTAATCCTTATTGCGTTTGAACAAGAACTGGGCGCGTAATGCCTGTTCGAGATAGCCTATCAAGCGCGCCTGCTCTGATGTTACATCTTCCGGGCGCTCCGGGTCACGCAACGGGATCCCCAACAATTCTTCGGCATGCATTTCGCCAATCTCGGTCAGGGTGACATTGCGATCTTTCTCGCTAACCTCGTAATCTTCCGGGCGCAGTTGGCGCACTACCTGGGCCATGCGAACATACCATTCGGTATCATCGCTGGCTGGGCCCGAAATAATCAAAGGAGTGCGCGCTTCATCGATCAGGATATTATCAACCTCGTCGATAATGGCGTAGAAATGGCCGCGCTGCACGCGATCCGTCAGGCGCGGCGTCATGTTATCTCGCAGGTAATCAAAACCAAACTCGCTGTTGGTGCCATAAGTGATATCAGCCAGGTAGGCTTCCACCCGATTGACCATGTGCAGCTGGTGTTGATCCTCATGCGGCGACTCGCGTTCCAAATCCACCAGAAAAGCCTTTTTACCATTTTCCGTGCGCGCTGCCATCTGCAATACGCCCACTTTCAAACCAAGCAGCTCAAAGATAGGCGCCATCCAGCGCGCATCACGACGAGCCAGGTAATCGTTAACAGTGATCAGGTGAGCACCGCGGCCCGCCAGCGCATTGAGATACAATGGCAGCGTAGCCACCAGCGTTTTCCCTTCGCCGGTGCGCATCTCTGAGATCGTGCCGCGATGGAGCGCGATACCGCCGATCAACTGTACATCATAATGGCGCAAGCCCAACGTGCGCTTGCTGGCCTCGCGCACTGCTGCAAAGGCCTCTAGCAAGATGTCATCAAGCGTTTCGCCTCGCTCCAGGCGAGCCTTGAATTCACCCGTCTTCTGGCGCAGCTCTACATCCGAAAAGGCCTCGAACTTGCCTTCCAGTTCATTGATCTGTTGCACCAGTTCAGAGTATTTTCCAACAGTCCGTTTATTGGGGTCGCCGCCCAGGATTTGCACAAAACGTTTCAGCATGAAAACCAACCTTTCCGGGGAAAGATTATAGCATAATGTCGGGCAGCAAACTCGGCGGTTTGCCGCCTTGACCCAAATGGGGGGTAGTGGTAAAATCCCGCCACGTAACGCCCCCATCGTCTAGGGGACCAGGACGCAGCCCTTTCAAGGCTAAAACCGGAGTTCGAATCTCCGTGGGGGCACCTGGCTGATCGCGTGTCGTATGTGTAATACGGCACGCTTTCTTTTATTTCAGGGCATGGCACTTACGGTGTAAGCAGGCGGAGGTGAGCAAGTTCCGCAAGGTTATCGCGCCGAAAATCGCCAGGTGATCCTCAATCCAGTAGCAACGCTCCCGGTAATTCCGGGTGTGGCTGAGAATTTTGCTCACCAGGTGGCTGAGTTTATTGAGCAGTACGGCTGTTTGCAATAAAGGGATCCAACCATGCTCTCATGGTCAGCCTAGTCGCTACCTTAGGGCAGGTTTTGTTTTCTGTGCAGACGGGCTTATTGGCAGTCTGTCCTAACCCGCTCGTGCTGCGATGTTGGCAAAAAAGTGGGGGAGGTATATACTTTACTAGTTGCTTTTTTACCGGGCAATCGCCTTGTCAGCGCTGATATGCAAGGGTTTCATTTTTCATGGTTTAGGTTTTTCATTCCAGCCCAAGGAGACATCATGGACACGAACTCTGTTTACGACATGAAATCTGCCAAACTCCCCTACATCGCCGGAACTGCTCTCAAAGCATTTGTCGCCGTGTTGGAAGGCCCGCTGGGAAGCCTCCTGCTTCCCAGCCTTTTAGAGGGCCTAGGCTTAATCGAACTGCGGAAGAAGCACTTCGACGAAGCCCCGACAAACTTCCCATTCCATTTTGTAGGTGCGCCCGCCGCCCAGGTCTTTACTGCCCCAGAAACGGAATGGCCTGTGGAGGCGAAACCCGCCCCCGGCTTCCACTTTGCATCTGCATGGGATTACACGGCTGCCTACCAACGCGGTGATGTTTCTCCGGAGGATGTGGCAAAGAAAGCACTGGAGGCCATTGAAGCCAGCAATGCATCCAACCCGCCTCTGCGGGCGATCATCAACAGCAAAGCCGAGGATGTCATGCGCATGGCGCGTGAATCGACGGAACGGTATAAAAAAGGCTGCCCCCTCGGCCCGCTGGACGGGGTGCCAGTAGCTGTGAAAGACGAACTGGACATGGTTCCCTATCCCACCACGGTCGGCACATCCTTTCTGGGCCATGCGCCCGCAACCCAGGATGCCACTGTGGTAAGGCGCGTGCGCTCGGCAGGCGCCCTGTTGATCGGCAAGGCCAATATGCACGAGATCGGCATCGGCGTCACCGGGCAGAACCCCCACCACGGCACCACCCGTAACCCATATGACCCGGCGCATTACACCGGTGGCAGCTCCAGCGGGCCAGCCACTTCCGTGGCTGCCGGGCTGTGCCCGCTTGCCATCGGCGCCGATGGCGGTGGCTCAATCCGCATTCCTGCGGCATTGTGCGGCATGGTGGGCCTGAAAGCTACCTTTGGCCGCATCAGTGAGTTTGGCGCTGCCCCGCTCTGCTGGAGCGTGGCGCACGTCGGCCCGATCGCCGCCAGTGTAGCAGACCTGGCGCTCGGCTATACCGTGATGGCCGGCCCCGACCCGTTGGAAGCCAACTCCCTGCTTCAGCCACTGCCATCGTTGGTTGGGTGGGATAACGCCGACATCCACGGCCTGCGCATCGGGGTGTTCTGGCCCTGGTTCCGGCACGCCGCCGCCGAGGTGGTGGCCGTTTGCGAGGCCATGCTTGGGCGCTTCCAGGCAATGGGCGCCCAAGTGATCGAAGTGACCATTCCTGACCTGCAAGCGGCAAGCGTAGCGCATGCGGTGACAATTGGGGGTGAGATGGCCCATGTCATGGATCGCTACCACGCCGAACACCACAAACAGCACGGGCTGGATGTGCGTATCAACCTGGACATAGCGCGTGCCTTTACAACCATGGACTATGTCCAGGCGCAGCGCGTACGCACCCGCCTGATCGGGCATTTCAAGCGCGCCTTCGAACAGGTGGATGTCATCGTCACCCCCACCACTGCTGTTGCTGCCCCAGCCATCCCGGCCGCGGCCCTGCCAGACGGCGACTCGGACCTGACCACCCTGGCTCAGATGATTCGCTTTGCCACTCCGGCCAACCTGACCGGCCTGCCTGCCATCTCCTTCCCTGCCGGGTACACACCCGCCGGGCTGCCGGTGGGCATGCAAGCCATCGCCCGTCCTTGGGACGAGGTAACTCTGCTACGCCTCGCCCTAGCTGCGGAAGGGGTGGTGGAGAGGCAAGCTCCAAAGGTGTTCTATCGCCTGCTGGATTCGGGTAGGAGTGGATAACATCCTCTCCCCAGTTCAGTATTGGATGATCATTTCATAAACCAATCCACCATTACGACCCCCATCGTTACCGATTCGGCTATTGACCTCCACCACAAACATCTCGGGCACACCCTTTCGCGCCTAAGACATGTTAACGTACGGTACCCCCGTGGGGGCACAGGAAATCTCGGAGTTCATCTCCGAGATTTCTTTTTGTCTGTGAGAATACACAAAACTTCCTGAATCGGGCGTTTTTGCTTCTATCGACCCTGGCAAGGCACAAGCCCCAACTTTTAGATGATTCTGAACGAAGCCCATGCTATAATCCTGATCTGAAATCAAAATTGAATTGGAGATTACGCTTGAAGCAAACATCATCACCAATTCCGGGTAAACACATCGATCGTTTTCGCCTGGATCAATTGAAGCCAGCCGAGAAAGCGATTCAAAACTTGAGATTGCCCTTGATCCGGTACCGCAAGCTGAATGGCATTCTTAACGCGCTAAAGATGCAGATCGAAGATGGTGGCGACAACCCGGATGTCAACGCTTTTCTCATCCAGGCGCTGCACAGCGCAGTCATTCACCAGGTGGGAGCAGATGCCGGCCAGGCAGCTATCCAATCTATTGAAGCCTTCCAAATGAGCGAAGAGGCGCGTTGGGAACAGATCCGGGATGGAAATTTTCCAGCGATTCAAATATCAATTGAAGAACGTTTCATAGACCAGATTCAAATTGGTTACCAGCTCCTAAAAAAGCAGGATTTTGTTGCTGCTTGCCAGGACTGGATGCAGGCCTGGGAAATTGCTAAAGCTATGGCTCTACCAGAGACGCGCACCCGTGAAGAGTTCGTCAAAGCGTATCCTGAGTTGGAGGTCTATTTTGAAAACTGGTGCTATGATTTTATGTTTGAACTCCATAACGCTGGAGTGCATGATCCAAAGTTTTACGGGTATCGTCTGCAATACGTCCAGGAATTCTTAAGCCAGTTTCCAGATGAAGATGAAGATACCCTCTTGAATTTTGGACGGGGTCAGGGGGAAGCATTATGGGGGCTTGGAAAGCATTCGGAAGCGGAAGCTGTTTACACAGCTCTGGTAGAACGCCTGCCAGATGAGGCCTGGGCTTATATCGGTTGGGCAGATCAATACTGGTTGATGAACAAATCTCAAAAGCAATATGATCGTGCAGAAGCAATTATGCAGCAGGCGTTAAAACGCTCCAATCTAAAAGACCGCGGTGACTTATGCGATCGTTTAGCCGCTTTGTATGATGAATGGGATAAGCCTGAAAAGAGCAAAGCGTTACGGCTGGAAGAGAAAAAGGCAAGCCAGGCTGTCCTTAAGCCACAGGTAGATCTGATCGAACAAAAAGCCAAGAAGCGCGCCAGGCGCGGACGGCACAAGAAGAAATAACGACCTTCTGATGATAGAGCCAAGGATAACAAGAAAGTATGGCGCGTAAACACCGTTCCAACGTTCCTAAAAAGCTTTCAGCAGATCGCTCAATTGAACCGATCGTTTTATGGCGGCGCAGCCTTGCCGCCATGGGCGATGAACGCTGGGTTGATGCCATTGTAAACCTGAAGCTTTTCTTACCATGGGCTGAGGGATTGGATAAAGCCTCCACCTATCAGAATTTAGGCACCTGTTACCTGGAGATGGGGCTTTATGATGATTCTGTGTCTGCTTTTAAAGAAGCGCTCAAGCTTTCTCCTGACGATTCTGATTTGCTCCTCATGCAAGGAGTGGCTTATGCCTGTCAGGGGCAAATAAAGGATGCCATCTTAAACTTTGAGACTTATAAGCGCAGCCTACCACCACGATCTCGCCAGCAAAGCATCAAAGAAAGACTTCAACTATTACGGCGAATTGAGCGCAGTGAAGCTCCGCAAAATACGTACCGGTATGAATTTCTTATGGAACAGATCAGCCACAACTTGGAAGTAGATGACTTTTATCTGGTAGAACGCAAAGCCAATGAGATGATTGCCTTACTTCCCAATCGCCCAGAAGGTCACTTTTACCTGGGGGTGGCTTACCTGGAAACCGGTCGTTTAGAAGAAGGAATAGACGCTTACAAATTAGCTGTCACTCTGAATCCTGAACATGATGTTTCTCGCTATAACCTGGCCCATGCACTGGTCAAGGATGGGAGAATAGAAGAAGCCATTCCGCACCTGAAACTCGCGCTGCAATATAACCCCAAATATTTGGCCGCCATTCATGAAATGGGAGTCGTCTGTGACAGCTTGGGACAGCGCGATGAAGCGATTCAATGGTGGAAAAAGGCTCTCAAAATAGATCGGAATTATCAGCCAGCCCAGTGGCGTTTGCATGAGGTTGGGGAAGATCGTGCTCCTGAAGAACCACCGCTATCGCAAAGCCAGGCGCAGTTACGGGTGATGGTCCCCATTGCCAAACAACGGATGCTTCATCCAACTATAGTGAAAAAAGGCGATTTAACGATTACATACCAGGCCGGGCAAGGGTTTGTATTGGAAGACTCACGGAATCCTGGCAATGGCACCGTCTATCTGGGTGGGCCTTTTGTTGTTGGAACAATGCTTGATGAAGATATCCAGGATTTTATGGGAGTGATGAAGCTGTCCTTAAGGTCGATGGATGCAACCAATACACGCGATATTGCCATATTGGTTTATTACTCAAACGGGGATATTTTTAACTATCAGGTTCATTACCAGCACGGCAAACAAGTCGATTGGATCGCTGATGGACAGTTTCGAGTCCGGGAACTGCCAATCTTTTTTAAATTGCGAATAGATTCCGATTTACCGCTCCCCTACGTCAAGAAATCTCAAGGGTACACCCTCTACTTAAACCAGCAACCTAAACCGGGTCTATTGGTCACAAGCATGGTGGCCTAAAATGCCGTGCTCTTTTACAGACCGAGCCATCCCCTGCATGAGACAAGCTGAGGTAGATGCACCCTTTCACAAATAAGACACGTTAACGTACGGTACCCCCGTGGGGGCACCTGGCTCGAACTCCTGTCTTATTCATGAAATAGGACAGGAGTTTTTTGCATTTTTCTCAGAAACCCATCGCAATATCCTATGAATACCCCTTTCAGGGCTCGTTTCTTTTGACCACTGATAGTATTATTCAGTTATTAACTTCGCCCCTTACATTGAACGCAAAGTTTATCCTGTATGGATATTTGTTCAGGAAGTAGGATCATGTCATGGATTCTAAGCAATTTATATTCAATGCAACGGAACAAGCTGCGATCATCCAATGCCTTTCGGAAAAATTGAGGGCTCTCTATATTTTCCCTGACACTGCTGAGGAAATATGTACCTGTCTTCAGAATCATTTAGACGAGGGAGATTACGCCACAACCATAGAAGGCGAACTGTTTGCCTTGGCCTTGACTCTGCATATGCAAGAAGTCAGTCATGATGAACACTTGTGGGTCCGATGGCATTCAGAAGCATTGCCAGACCATGAAGGCCAACTGCGCCAAAATCAGGAATGGCTAGAATCGAAAAAGCTGGAAGCCCAACTGGATAACTACGGGCTACACAAGGTAGAAAGACTGCCGGGAAATGTAGGTTACCTGGATATTCATTACTTGCACCGTTCAAACTGGGGTGGGGATACAGCAGTCGCAGCCATGAATTTTCTGGCAAATACCAGTGCCTTGATTATTGACCTGCGCCAATGTGAGGGCGGCTACCCCGGCATGATCGCCCTGATCTGCAGCTATCTTTTCGGAGAAGAGTCTGTGCATTTGGACAGCTTCTACTGGCGCGATGATGACCTGACCCAACAGTATTGGACTCTACCGTACGTCCCGGGGAAACGATATGCCGATAAGCCGGTTTACGTGCTGATCGGCAAAACAACCTTTTCTGGCGGGGAAGGGCTTGCTTATATCTTGCAAACCCGCCAGCGAGCCACCCTGCTTGGCGAGAAGACGGATGGCGGCGCTCACCCGGGCGCTTCGTACCGGCTGCATCCACATTTTGAAGCATTTATCCCCATAGGGCGTGAAATTAACCCGATAACAGGAACAGATTGGGAGGGCAAGGGCATCATTCCAGATATACCTGTCGCTGAAGCGCAGACTTTGGAGGTTGCTTACCAAATGGCGCTCAAATCCATCTTACAAAGCCTGAGCGAATCGGCGTCGGGACCGATGAAGACTTATGCAAATGAAGTAAAAATGGCCCTAACCAATGGCAAAAGCATGCCGTGACAAGTTATGGAAACCGGCAGGTGTACGAGCCCACTTAGGATATTCCCCTTTCGCGCCTAAGACACGTTAACGTAAGGTGTCCCCGTGGGGGCACCTGGCTCGAACTCCTGTCTTATTTGTGAAATAGGACAGGAGTTTTTTTGCATTTTTCTCAGAGACCCATCGCAATACCTTATGAATACCCCTTTCAGGGCTCGTTTCTTTTGACCCTTCATATTATTATTCAGTCATCAACTTCACTCCTTACACTGTTTTCCCTGACACTGGATCGCCTGTTTACAGACCAATGAACGATTCTCCCTGCCTTCAAGAAATCGCAGTCGATGCGCCTGATCTTCAGAAATTATTTGACCCATGTTTGCCAAACAACCCAGCCTTATGGGCCGTCCTGAAGGGCCAGCACCCTGGAAAAGCGGTTGTGAATAACGTGCAAACGCCATCTCAATGTGTCGTCAGAACGGAGGCCGCTCTAACGTACTTTGGTCAGCAGACCGGACAAGCTTTTCTTAGCGAAGCTATTGCTCACTTCAGAAAAACGGATCCTGTCTGGCTTGTTTGGCCTCGCCATACTTCGTTACATCCACCTGAGATCCAGGCTGCAAGCCTTGTCGATCGCTTCGAGTTCTTCAATTGCGCCCTTAACCATATCAAGCGCCTGCAAAGACAACTGCCAGAAGGATTCATGATTCAGAATATCGATGAGCCGATGCTTGAACGATGTGAATGGCGAGCTGATATGGAGTTTTATGCGGGAAGCCTGAGCAACTTCCTGGCAAATGGGTTGGGACTGTGTATGATGCAGGGGAACGATATTCTTGTTGAAGCTTATGCTTCCGCTTTTGGAAAAACGATGGCCGAGATTGGAGCCATCACCCACGAAGCATACCGCGGGCGAGGCTACGCTGCGATCGCTTGCGCATACATGATCGAAGCTTGCCTGCAACGAGGATACCAGGCTTACTGGAGCTGCGATGTTGATAACCCCGCTTCGATACGGGTAGCTCAGAAGCTTGGCTTTCACCGGCAAGAGGCCTATCAGATTTATGAATACAAGAACAAGTGATCAGCGCAATTATGCTTGGCTTGCCAGTCGCCAGACGTGGTATCACCCAGGTCTTACCAGCGATGCAAGCCGCTTACGACGCCCACTAAAATAAATTTACCAGGGAAAGGAACCAACCAGAATGATGAACCTGAAACCCGTAATCCCCGATCCTGAGATGCACCTGCGCACGATAGGCCAACTGACCGCCCAGGCTTTCTCAGATGGTCAATACGTGGACTTCTATTGTGACAACTTTATCGGCAACAGCCACTACGACTGGAATGTTTCACGGCTGATGTTCGACGACGGGAAGTTGGTACATCATTGGGGCGTCTGGGGCTACCAAATGCGACTTGAGTCCATCCAACTCAAAGTGGGCGGCATTGGAGCGGTGGTCACGCATCCCGATTACCGCAAGCAGAATCTCATGCACCAGGCGGCACAGGACTCATTTGAAGCGATGAAACAAAAGGGCTACGATCTGAGCATTCTGCGCGGGCGACACTACGTTAAAATGGGCTATGCTCGGGCTTGGAACCATGTTACCTATCGCTTTAATTTGGAAGATTTTCCGGTCACGGAGCCTGTTCCCGCCTACCAACCGCTCGGGCTCGATCATGTCCCCGAAATGGATGCGCTCTATAACCAAACCCATTCAACGTTTACCGGCACAGCCATCCGCCCCACGTATTACAACAAAAGTCTCGAAGATCTGTGCGTCTATGTATGGTGCGATGCCGCAGGGTACCGAATAGGCTATGTGCGCGCTGCGCCCTCAGAAGAGGAACCTAAAACCCTGCTCTGTCTCGAGGCTGCCGGCGACCCGCGCCAGTGCCTGGCGGTGCTGGGCGACCTGTTCAAGCGGGGTGAATATGAAAAAATCGCCTGTTTTACCCTACCGCACCTGCACCCGCTCTTCCAGCACCTGCGTCTGGGCAACTGCATCGTCGAAAACCGTTATTTCGAAATAACCGGCTGGCGGGTGCGCATTATCAACCTACACAGCACGCTGGCCAAACTCGTTCCCTTGTTCGAAAATCGCCTCGCAAATTCGCAGTTTGCTGGCTGGACAGGCGATCTACGCCTGGAGGCCGGGGATCAAAACGCGACCCTGAAGATAACAGGCGGGAACGTGACAGTGTCAAACGTAACAGTGTCCGATGCAACGCCCACTCCCCATGTCGTACGTGGAGAGGCAGATATCGTCCGCTTCCTTATCGGCTCTGATGAACCCGATGAAATCATCCGCCAGGCAAAGATGGATTGCTCTGGGCTGGCGCAGCCATTGGTAAAGGTCTTGTTTCCCAACCTGTATCCGATGCTAAGCCAATGGGATGAATTTTAATACCGCTGCGTTGGCTGGCGATTGACCGCCCTGGAGCACCCTTTCACAAATAAGACACGTTAACGTACGGTACTCCCGTGGGGGCACTGGTCGAACTCCTGTCTTATTTCCGAAATAGGACAGGAGTTTTTTTATTCTGCCAACACCCGTTCCAGGTTTTCCAGGCTTAACAAGCCCAGATCAAACCCCGGCTCAATGAAGGGGCGCACATCTGTCTGGATATTTTGCCAATCCAGGCGGCGCAGGCGCTGGCGCACCGCGTCCCGCCAGTTAGCGCTGGTCAACGTATCGCCCTGCCAGCCGGTTTGCGCCAGGGCATTGTTGAGTAGAGTCAGGTTTGGCAATGGCCAGACCGGGTCGCTCAGATACCAGAGCAGATCGTAAAGGTCGCGGCCTTTGGTGTAGGCGCGCTGCAAAATGGCGTGCAGCTTG
>CAZVRZ010000071.1:27493-27856 GCA_964629965.1 uncultured Anaerolineaceae bacterium | reverse complement strand
ATGATTTAACAATTGTGGTTATTCACCGAGAAGCACAGGATTGATAAGCCCATTCAAAAATAAGTTCACTTACCAATACTGTGCGGATCCACAAACCTAAGGGGTAGTATTATTGTAAAACCAATTGTAAGCGTAATACCCGGTGGTGGGGCTCTGCAAACGAATAGCAATACGATTAGACCCAGTCAATGCTGCAGGGATCGAATAAGTCTTGGTAAAGGAACCACTCGTCCCCGTTGAGGTTTTATCTACTACAATTCCACCAATGCCTAAGGTGCCATAGGCGCCCATCGTTACAGTGAATTCATCGTTTGCGGGGAAATTATAACCCTGAATAGTGACGTTGTTATCACGGGAAACCGT
>CAZVRZ010000071.1:0-27483 GCA_964629965.1 uncultured Anaerolineaceae bacterium | reverse complement strand
GTAGCAATGGCAAACACTGGGTAGCCTGAGTAGCCTGTTCCGGAGGGGGGAGTTGCTACTGTTCCTGTTGTGTTGTTATAGAACCAATTGTAAGCGTAATACCCCGTAGTGGGGCTTTGCAAACGAATGGCAATACGATAGGATTTGTCCAACGCTGCGGGGATCGGATAGGTCTTGGTGAAGGAACCGCCCGACCCCGTTGATGTTTTATCTACTACAATTCCACTAATACCTAAGGTGCCATAGGCGCCCATCGTTACAGTGAACTCATCGTTTGCGGGAAAATTATAAGTAATAATCGTTACGGTGTCATCAGCTACAACGGCCTGAATATAAAAATATGGAAATCCACTATACAGAGCCTGCTCTTTTGCAGAAACGGGTACCGTAAATACCATCAGAAAACATAGAACCAGCAAAATACTAAGTGTTTTTTTCATTCAATCATCTCCTCAAGAATAAGCATAGAATAGGTTAAGGATATGGTGATGGCGGAGGAATATATGGCACTGGTGTATCAGTTGGAGAGGGTGGCGGCGGAGGTGGCTCCAATGTGTCAGTTGGTACAGCAGGAACATCAGTGGGGGTTGGAGGTGGATCGGTTGGCGGTAGGCTGGTGGGAGGTGGAATTATCTCCGTTGGTGGCAAAGATGTAGCTGTCGGTGGATATGTAGGAGGAAGTGAAGTAGCAGTAGGCGGTAAAGTAGTCGGAAAAGAAGATGCCGTGGTTGTGGGGTATGATGGAGGTTGCACAGAAGTCGAGGTTGCTGTTACCGGTCTGTGTGTTGCTGTTATTGTGACAATTGTTGTGGGCGAAGGAGTTGGCTGAGGGGTTATTGATGATGTTGCAGGCGGTGTACTCGAATGAGTTCCGGTTGCTGTTGCAAAGTTCGGTATGGACGTTGTAGGTTTGCTGGAAGGTATGGTAGGTGTTATTGGCAAGAGCGTTGCCGTTCTATTCTCGGTAATAAGGAATGTTGCCGTACCCACAGGAGTTTTCTGTTCCTGGAAGATTACAGTTATCATCACGAAAATTGAAGAATCGGTTGACGCAAAATTATCCCTTAACACGTCGCCAATCAAACCAATATTCACTGCAGAAAGGTAGTTTTCCCGATAATCCACACTATAGTTTGCTTTCCGGACTGAATGAAGTGGATAATTTACCTCATCTGGTGCTGGTGCTCTCTCTACTATCAATAAGTATACCATCAAGATAGTAAAACACAACAACCCCCAAGCAATGCCGTACAAAAAACGGTTTGACGAAAAAAATTGTTCAAAGGAAGACCAGCGATTGGTTGGTAGATTTTTCATAACTTATCGTTAGTAGTCAGCAATATGCGATATAAGTAAATGGAATCGCTTTTACCTTTGAAAGTGGACTCTCCAAGAGGCAGAATCTTGAAGTCGTCCCGATATGTTCCCAGAGCATTATACGTTTCACCACTAATCACGACACCGCTTTCGCCAAATGGACGCGTGGCATCCTGCATCCTCTGGGTAGTATTAACAGCATCACCAATGACAGTATAGTTCAGACGGTCTGCTGTACCTAAGCCGCCAGCCATAACCAAGCCGGTATTGATAGAGATGCCCGTAATAAGCTCAGGTTCAGATCTCCGGATGCGTAATGCATTTAAACTATTTAATTCATTTAACATGTCAACGGCGACTTTACATGCCTGATAAGCGCTTTCTTGAGGCGACAATGGCTTGGGTAATATTCCAAAGAATGCCAACAAGGCATCTCCCTCAAATTTATCCACTACACCGTTTCTTGTCGTGACCAGAGGTACTAAGGCTCCGAAGTATTCGTTCAACCAATGTAAAATCGTTGTTGGTTCTTCACGTTCGGCTAAATTTGTAAAACCACGTATGTCACTTAACAAAACCGTTGCCAACGTTTTTTGTCCTTCTAACTTAAGTTCTCCTTTTTCAAAAGATTGTCTAAGCGCATCTCGCACCTCAGGAGAGACTGTTCTCCCAAGTAAATCTCGATAGATTGATCCCTCTTGCAAACCTGTTATCATGTAATTGAAAGCATACGCCATCACCGTGACTTCATCATCGCCAGTAGGAGGTACTCGGATTTCAAGATTTCCTTTGGCAACTTCAGAGGATGCAACCACAACCTTGGAGAGGCGTTGGGTAAACCTCCTGGATAATATGATGCCCAACAGAAATACACTGACGAAGGCCAAAAGAACCAGGGACAAAGATCTCCAACGAGTCAAGGATGAAGGACGGAAAATAAAATTTTGGATAAGTGTTGCGCCAATAATGCCAATATCGTCACCATGTCTAATCTCCCAAGGCTGCAATATTTCCGAATAAATAGAATTCTCTATTTGCACAGTTCGAATTTTGCTTGTGGTATCTTGAGCTGAAGCAACGATCGGCGCCAGTTCGCCCAGAGAAATCCCTGTTGCATCCTGCGAAAATAGAGTGGAAACCAAGACATCGCCTTCAGGCGTAAATAACGTGATATTTGCCAGGCTATTCTCACGCATTTTCTCAGCCAGACTAGATAGATATGTTCCAACAAGAACGATGCCGACAAAATCACCTTTCCGGGAATATACAGGTCCGCTGACAAAAAATAACTCATCCCCAAACAAGCCAGAATATTTATCCCCAATTCCATCAACTGCCCGCAAACGTATTTTCTTCACAAACTCTAATTCGGAAAAAGTAGTGGAGCCTTTCGAGTATGTAAAATCGATCATATTTTTATCGGAGTTTTGCCGTATCGATAGAAGGCTTACGCCATCGGTATCTAATATTTCTATGACCTGTTCTGAAGAATTGACCATTATCGGCAAGATAAGCTCTCTGAGTTTCTCCGAATTTTCAGCTATGATCGCATCCGATACATCTTCAGTGTTTGCAATTAAGCGCAGTGTTGTGAGCAACCGATCCTCTTCTTGAACCATCCAGTCAGCCGCCCGCGTACCCGAGTCGATCAATTGATTGGTCAATCGTTCCTGCAAGGTCTCCAGGACATACCGGCTGACTAACAATCCAAAGGCGATGGCAAATAATAACGCTAGCAATGCATAAGGCAAGGCAATTTTTACCTGCATAGGCACGCGGACACTCGGTATCTGGGCAGGTAAGTTGTCTTCGCCAATAAATTGCGACTGTTCGACTTTTTCAATTGCACTTTGAATCCAGGCAGGAGCAAATGGATACCGAAGAAATACCTGGGCTCCCAATGATTTAGCCTTTAATTCCTGACGTAGATCGGGGTATTTGTTTGTAATGATAATATGCGTTTCGGGGTAAAATTCCTTAATATGATTGATCAACTCGGAAAACGAGGTCGAATCTTTGAGATGCATGTCAATGAAAACCAATGATGGCCTATGCTTTGATAAAATTTCATGCACATGTTCAAGATTCTCACCTTGGAAAACCAAATCTTTCTTCTTTCTAAAATAATTAGCGATGGTTTGATAATCTTCTGGCAAGGATTGATAAATAAGAACTTTACCCATGATTACTCCAAGTCCGCGAATGTGTGTTCACCTACTCTTATGTAATTATAATAGTAGAATGAGCTTTCAACAGTGATAAGTGAAGAGACATATGGATCTCAAACCAATACGATTTATAGAAGAATCAATTGAAGTAACTTTTCAAGAATTACCAATTATTGAAAAAAAGCCACCCTGTCCAGATGGCTTTACTTGGCGCAATCAGAAGTATGAGATCATAGAAATTCTAAGCGAGTGGAGAGATTATTCTCGCAAAGGAAAAATGAGCAACAATATGCAACCGCAACATGCGACAATTGCCCTTAAACGAGGATCTTGGGGTGTGGGCTTATTTTATTTTCGGGTGATCGTACAAACAAAGCAAGTATTTGACATTTACTACGATCGCTCGCCTATAGATGTCGATCGTAGAAAAGGTATATGGTTTATCTATCGTGAATTAGAAAGTTTAGATCACCCTGACAATGAACCTCCGTCACCCACTAATAGAAAGGGTTGAACGATACTGCTCAATATTTTCGACAGGCGCCGGGTATTTCATGTCCAATTTTGATAGCTTCTCGATTAAGATAGTACTGATAAGTAAATTCCGATACCACTTTCGATTGGCGGGAATGATATACCAAGGTGCCCAGGTAGTGCTAGTTTTTGACAAAACGGCCTCATATGCCTTCATATAGTCATTCCAAAGTTCACGTTCTTTCAAATCCCCAGGATTGAATTTCCAATTTTTATCGGGTTGTTCGATTCGATCTATCAGCCGATCTCTTTGCTCGTCTGGATCTATATGAAGGTAAAATTTAAATATCTTTGTTCCTTCATCGCTAAGCAGTTTTTCGAAATTTCGGATATGCTCAAATCGTTTAGACCACACTTTGCGAGGCACCAAATCATGAACTCTAACAACCAGCACATCTTCATAATGACTGCGATTAAAGATCACAATTTCGCCTTTACCAGGGGTCTGCTGATGTACTCTCCAGAGATAGTCGTGATCCAACTCAGTATTAGTGGGTGTTTTGAAATTAGCAACTCGTATTCCCTGAGGATCCACACGCGAAAACACCGATCGAATCACGCCATCTTTGCCACCGGTATCCATTGCCTGCAAAATGATTAGTATTTTGTGCTTGTGCTCTGCATATAAAACATCTTGAAGAGAATCGAGCTTTTTGCTAAGATCTACCAACTTGTCTTCGGCTTCTGATTTATCTAACTCAAAAGCGCTTTTATCATTCGGGTCCCATTCTTTGATGTCCACTTTAGATCCAGGTTTTACCAAATAACGATCCATATGGTTATATCTCCTTTTTTACGCAAGTTTTATATATGTTTAATAGTTGGTTTGTTGGCGATTTTTGTTGGTTTATTTGGAAACCAATATAATAACCGTTTCAGTAATGTGTTCGATCCTTGGCTGTACAGTGATGTGCTCGCTATTGATATGGTAGATGCGGACAATCCAGTTCAAGATATTTTGGCAATATACGCTCGCGAATCAAACGATTTGTTCCAAGTAAGGATTGACTTTCTGGAATTGGATGCTGTCTCACAAGAACAGGATATCTACCTTGTTATCGATTCAATGCCAGGAGGAAGTAAAGCACTTCCCTTCAACGCTCAATCCAAAATCGAGTGGGACTTTTTAATTATAATACCAGCAACTGGAAAAAGCCGCATGATTACCGCAACAGATTATTCCCCAACAGATTTCCACTTAAACATTTGGCGCAACACAACCCAATCTTCGATAGTTGTCACTTTTGAAAAATCCGAAATACTTCTATACAGAGATACATCATCAATCACGGCATACAGCGTGTCAACCAAATTCGGACGCGTTGAGGATCAGATCATCCAGTCCAACCTGGCACAATCTTTTGCTCCCCCACCGGTAGAGATTGGCTTTATTTTCCACAATGTGTTTCAAGCGATAACACCAATGCAGGTATTACGAGGATGGGATGGCGCTCATTCAGGGCCCGATAGTAGCAGACATGGTGCCAAACATCTATTTAATGCAGTTAAGCAGTATAGGTATCCAGTATCTCTCGATACTAATTTATTAATTGATGAATATGTCTCACCTCTAAAGTGGATAGGCGCTAAAGACTTGGTGCAAGGTTTGTATAGTGACTTATTATTATCTTCATGTGGGGATTATTGTGTGGACAATGTCTATAATGGCTATACGCAATTTTCGTCCGCAAAATTTACCGAGCTGATGATTGCGCAAGCAACCCAAAGCGGACAAGTTCTCAATATTTATATTGACTTTCCTGCGAGCAAGTGGGGAAATCCTAATTATGCAAATCAACTATTCTCCTATATTGCTGCACATCCCTGGATCAGAGTTGTAAATACATCTTTTGCTACTCATGCCAATTTAAAGCAAAGCGAGTGTTCTCAATACTACCAAGAGACAGGCATTGATGCACAGATTCGTGCTCTGAGACCCAATTTGGCGACCAACCATGCCGAGAGAATATTCGAGCAAGTTTCAAGTAGCATTCTGGACACACGAAGTCCTCTGTGCGAAATATACAAGGCACAGCTCGGACATCTCATCACAGCCTCAAAATGGCTCCAGTCACCTCAGTCAGATACCAATTGCTCCCGGGACATAGATTGGGATGGAACAACAGAATGCATCATAAGCACAATGAATATATTAATCATTATTGAGAACGATGGCGCATATATCACAAACGCCTTTCTTCGAACTCGCCAGAATGCCTTCCAAATCATTGCCCCCACTTTCCAATATACGGTGGGAAAAAACGAACTAGCCAATCAAATACCAGGGGCATTTTATCTCACACCTTCACCCCAAATTACTTATGATGTTCGAATAGAAGAACAATATATAGAATATCTGGCACGCGATGCGTCTATACGCAAGTCGTATAGAGTTGAAACAGATCGAATACAATTTACAATGCGCTCCAATGAACCATATATTTTGCAAATTCCTCTCACACCAATAGACCCAGATCGAAATTATCCCGTTTGTTCCCAATTTACTTGGGAATCACTGAGGACAGCCGATCCCGCCGAGTTAATAATCGACTCTGATGTTAGAATGTTGCTAAAAAACTATGATGGAACAATGACAATTCAATCCGTTTGTGATGCTTATAATCTCTTTCAGCTTCCTGAAGATCCAAACCTGCCCTATTCAGCAGGTTATTTCTTGCCTATTCCATTTACCATCGCCGAGACCAACGCGAGAGCCTTATCGTCACAGAGGGTGGAACTGATTTTCCTTCCATAGATCACCGATCCATTCAGTATTCAAGAATAAGCAAAGCAAGAGAGCGGGGATTTTGATATAATCGCTGATAGAAGGAGGCATGTGGATGAAATCTGTGAAAAACAGGGAAAAGGGAATATTTCACAGCCTGATCGAATTGTTCCATGATGTATTTGTGCATCTAGGAGCCAATGTTTCTTTACCCGAGCTTGAGGATATCATTGTAACTGTCCACAAAGCAATGACACTCCAGACAAGGAATTATCATAATATCGAACACGTTTTTCTCTTCATGGATCCCGCAAAACCAATCCCGTGTTTAGCTGGACTTTACCATGATATTGTTTATTATCAGGTTGACAAGGGTTTGCTTCCCGAGATAGAGAAATTGATATATTCTTATATTTTTGACAAGAATGGAATGTTACACGTCTCGGACAAAATCCCCGAATCCGATCGTCTTGTTCACTTGACAATGCAAGTTTTTGGTTTTCATCTTGGACAGGAGTTGTCATTTTCATATGGCCTCAATGAATTTATGAGCGCCCTTGTTATGGTAAAACGCCTAGAAAACCTGGTGGAAGAAAGGCACCTCATAAAAGCGGTTGCATGCATCGAGGCGACAATTCCCTTCAGAGGCCGAGACGCTACAGGCAAAACACCTTTCGACATTCTGGAGAATCGTCTTAAAATCACGTGCTCAAAATATCATACACCCTGTGATTATGACGAAATTCAAGACACCGTCAAAATCGCCGTACAGTTTTCCAATCAAGATGTGCAATCCTTCGCAGATAAAGATGTAAGGAAATTCCTAGACATTACGTGGAAATTGCTGCCCGAGACCAATGTGGCTTTGCGCATGCAGGGTGTGTATTCTGTTCGGGAATACAGACACGGCATACAGAAAATGTTTACCTTCTTAAGCAACCTGAATCCGAATATTATATTTAATCAATATCAACATGTACCTGAAGATAAAGAATATGCGTTGATGGTCGAAAGAGCCCACCATAATGTACACACAGCCAGAGAATATCTACAAGTAAAATTAGTTGATCTTGCGATCCTTGAAGCCCTTGCTGCTGTTACAGGGGGAGATGCTCCAATTTCTCTATTTATGGGAGATATTCGAAGAGGAGAAAACCTAACAATCGGAATGGAAGATTTCTTGCCCGTTATCGATGTTCCAGATTATATCGACCAGACATCAGATGTGTATACGCTTTTGGCAGCCGGGCGAGCGAACGATTCCAATTTTGATCTGAAAAATTCCCCCCTCGCTTTGTTTGTATACAAAAGTCTTACTGCCGACCAATTGAGTGAACTTTTGACGCAGGCGCAAGGAATGTTCCAGGGAAAAATAAACCCTGAAGAATTTTTATCATGTGTTGACGATTCTTTACTCTCGGGTGTAGCGCAAGCGTGCGCCGAAATGGTATTTACTCGCCGGAAATCCTTATCAAAGTATATCAAAAAAACAAAATCAATTCTATAAACATAATGACTAACACCACACTACATACTCCACAGGGAAAACCGCCCATTGGTTATTGATGAGTATTGGGCTAAGTGGTTTAGCCTGGCCGCCTGGGCAAGCAGTAGTATATTGATATCGATCTATATTATAGATCGTATCCTCAATATCCTTCGAGGTGGATTCGGCAAGAAAATGCTGCTCGCAGGCATTCTTTTGGGGTGCTTAGGAATCTCCGGATTACTCTGGTTGTTTTCCACTTTAGATGATAGGCTGGGATGGCTGACAATCATTCCAGTTCTGACTATTCTGTTCGCTTTTATTGATCACATTATCAGCTTAAACAAAATCGCTACCTGTAGTTATCAACCAGAACGCATTGAGGGTAATAGGATTTCAGCCTTTCATCCGATTACTACTACAGACCTTAGAACGATGTATTTTTCAGTCAAATGTCCAAATTGGCATGGTAAGAATTTTCGTGTTGCCCATGTTAGCGATTTTCATATAACCAGTCAACTACCCATCTCGTATTATTTAGAAGTTATTGAAAAGATTAACCAACAGAAACCAGATCTGATACTCATTACTGGTGATTTTGTAACAGATAAAAAATATATTGACCTCATACCTGTTTTGATGGCCCACATCCATAATAAAACCAATGTTTTCGCCACTCTAGGCAATCATGATTATTGGGTTGATTCGCAAGCTATTTCTGATATCTTAGTCCGCAGCGGATGTCGTGTTCTCCAAGGCACTTGCTGTGAGATTATCCTACCAATAGGCAAAAAGTCGTATAAAGATCAAACAATATTATTATGTGGAGATGACGCCCCTTGGGGAAAATCCTTTGAGCCGCACGACGGTCAAGATTACTTTGCTATACAGCTAATTCTAAGCCACACGCCAGATAATTATTTCAAGATTACCCGCGCTATATCCAACAATTTAGCATCACAAAATTTCACAAAGGTATTTTTCTCCGGCCACCTTCACGGCGGACAAATACGATTTCCCGGACTTGGCCCAATCATTGTTCCTTCAATTTACGGTAAACGCTTACTATCCAGCGGCTTTCTTTTCAACAACCTAACATATTTGTTTGTTTCTTCTGGTATTGGCGCAGCCGAGCCCCCCTTGCGCATTTTCTGCCAGCCGGATATATTAATAGTAGATTTCAAATCTTCGGGCGCCACCACGAGCAAAATAAGACAAGAAGCTCAAAAATCATGAATAATTCTAAAAGTAATACAATTAAATCTCTTGAAAAACAACTAGGGGCTACTAAGGATATTCGAGAGCGCATCGATCTACTTAATCTCCTGGCCCAAACAACATCGAAACCACCCTTTTCGAATTTGACAAAGGCTATTGCATTGAGTGAAGTAGCTAATGAACTGGCAGATCAGCTTGAAACCGAGAAAAAACCATACCGAAAAGGATTAGTGGAAAGTCTACAATGCTTGGGAGAATTTTATATTCAACTCTCCCATTACGACATGGCTCTATCCTTTTTGATCAAGGCTGAAGCTTCACTCAAAAAAATTTCTCTAGAAGATGATGTGCAAGCTCTCGATGAAAATAATGTGCTTCAGATTGCAAGGGCGGCAATATTAAATGCCATTGGCATTGCTTACACTTTTCTTGGCGAATATTCGTCTGCTTTAGAAGCTTATCTGGCCTCACTAGAAATATATCAACGCTTCCATATAGAACTCAAACAAGCCAATGTCCTCAATAATATTGGGGGAATGTACTTGTTATTGAAAGAAAATGTTCAGGCTTTAGACTATTTAGAGCAAAGTTTAAGGTTAACATCAAAATATTCATCCGATCAAATCGAAGCTAGAGAGACAAGTACTCAAGATGTAGACGAAATCCAAGCGACTACTTTCGACAAGCTGTGTGCAGCGCATTTTCGGCTCAATAAACAAACTGAGGCTTTAGAATTTGGTTTAGGCAGTTTGCGAATTTATCGCGAAACCGGTAATATCAAGGGGCTAGCTGAAGCGCTGAGCAGCCTCAGCGATGTATATTTAGCTAAGAAAAATGACAAGGAAGCGCTTTCTTGCCTAGTAACAGCTCTAGAGATTGTACAAACGTCTGGCAGTAACCATCAAGAGGCGATTGTTCATCTAAAACTGGGCAACTTATTTCGTCATATCAAAGATTTTCCTCAAGCTATTGATCATCTCCTGAAAGCAAACCAGTTCGCCAAAGAAGCCAATGCGAAACAGACTTTATACGAGAGCCATCGAGCTCTAGCAGGCGCGTTCAAGGATTCTGGCGATTTCGAGAAATCTTTGTACCATTTCGAGACATTTTATTCAATTCGCCGAGAAGTATTCAACCAAGAGGCGACAAACCGCCTGAAAAATCTAGAGATCGTTCATCAAGTCGAAAATTCTCGTAAAGAAGCCGAAATATCTCAACTTAAAAATGTTAGACTTCAGAATGAAATTAAAGATCGTCTATTGGCAGAGCAAACCCTTCGTGAGACAAATCTAGCGCTACAACACGAGATAGCTGACAAGGAACAATTGATAGGCGATCTAAATGCATTCTCTTATATGGTAGCTCATGACCTAAAAACACCATTAACGAACATTGCCCTTAGTAGCGGAATTCTACGAGCCCAATTGATAAAAGACAGTTTCCCACGTCTCTCCCATGAAAGCCCAGATCATCTTCCTTTGTACCAAGAACATATCGATCGGGTCATCTGGATGGTAGATAAAATGAACCGGATCATCAATGAGCTCCTTGTTCTTGCATCTATACGAAAAGAAGATATTTATCTCCATTCTCTTGATATGGTTGAAATTATTCAAGATGTCGAAACCAGGATGGCTCACAAAATTGATGAGAGCCATGCGGAAATTATAAAGCCATCGACATGGCCCATCGTACTAGGACATGCCCCCTGGGTCGAAGAGGTATGGGCAAATTACATAAGCAATGCGTTGACTTATGGAGGAACTCCGCCTCGCATAGAATTGGGATTTGATGAAGTACAATGTGAGTATGAAAAAGGAACCGAAGATATCGGAAAACGAATGTTTCGATTCTGGGTAAAAGATAACGGGAATGGTTTGAATGAGGCGGCACAAGCGAGCTTATTCGCACCCCTAAAATCAACAAGCGTGATTCAACCAAAAGGGCACGGATTGGGATTGACCATTGTCCGTCGAATCGTAGAAAAACTAGGAGGACAAGTGGGTGTTGAGAGTTCAGGGATTCCAGGCGAGGGTAGTACTTTTTATTTTCTATTACCGGCAATAAATATGCAACAACCCCAAAACTAAGATTGTGCTTATCAATAAACGGCCCTTTATAATCGTCATCACTGGTTTACCATGCACCGGAAAGACAACCTTTGGTTTGTCTTTGGCTCACGAATTGCGTCTCCCTTTTATCAATAAAGATCAGATCAAGGAAATCTTGTTCGACGCTTTGGGATGGAATAATCGCGAGTGGTCGAAACAACTTGGCCAAGTATCATACAACATCATGTTTTTCTACGCCGAAACACTGTTAGGTGCTGGGACTCCGCTTATCCTGGAAAGTAATTTTGATCGAAATCTGCACTCGCAAAAACTACAAAACATTATTGAGCGCACTTCGAGCAAGGCTGTTCAGTTACAATTGGTCGCCGATGGAAATGTTCTTATACAGAGATTTCGACAAAGATGGGATAATGGCAAAAGGCACCCTGGCCACGTTGATTGCGACACCATCGATGAATTGAAGGATAAACTACTACTGGGACGGGGTGACCCCCTGGATATCCAAGGGAAATACCTGGAAATCGACACAACATGTACTACACATGTCGATCTTTCATCCACAAGAACGATCATCAGTGAAATTATTTCAACATAAGATTTTCTTCTAACAGTCTATGGAAATACACCAACGAATCCACACAATAGATTTGAAATTTACCAATAGCCCTGGAATCATTGCAGCATATCTCATTCCATATGATGATAAAGCCATCTTGATTGAGTGCGGTCCCGGAAGCACCTTAACTAATTTAAAAACCGGACTTCAGACCAGTGGGTATTCGATATACAACATTACAGATGTATTCTTAACACATATTCATCTAGACCATGCTGGGGCTGCTGGCTGGTTTGCAAGACATGGGGCCAAGATCCATGTACACGCGGTCGGAGCTCCCCACTTAATAGACCCAACAAAACTTTTGTTGAGCGCAAGTAGAATTTACGGAGACCAGATGGAGCCGCTATGGGGTAAATTTCTGCCTGTTCCCGCATCGCAGATTTCCATACTATGCGATGGCGATACAGTTGTAATTGGTGGTCTCCAAATAAAAGCTATTGAAACCCCCGGACACGCCGAACATCACCTGGTTTACATATTTGATGATACGATATTTACTGGCGACATCGGCGGAGTGCGAATTAGCAGACATGATCACATAAAATTGCCAATGCCACCTCCAGAATTTCACCTTGAAAAATGGCAAGAAAGTATTCGGCGATTGAAGACCCTGAATGTTCAGAATGCAGCACTAACACATTTTGGTATTTTTCCAGATGCGATGAAACACTTCGATCATGTGGATAGCGCGCTCGCAGAAATTGGATTCTGGATCAATCAAAATTTACCAAGAAATCCACCGCCAGAAGATATCCATAGATTATTTGTTTTGATGGAAGATGAAAGATCAGAACAGTTTGGGTTAGATACAACCGCCAGACAGTTGTATGATCTGGCAAATCCCACATCCATGTCGGCGAACGGCATTCAACGATACTGGAAAAAATATCGAGAAGCAAACTACTAACCCATATTCAATACATATGTAACCTCACACAATATATGGAAATCGATCAAAATCTAATCGCAACTCTCAAGCGCGCAAAAAAAATAACAATTCTTACAGGCGCCGGTATATCCGCTGAAAGCAATATACCCACATTCAGAGATGTGCAAACTGGCTTTTGGGCAAATTATCGACCAGAAGATCTTGCTACCCCTGAAGCTTTTCACAAGAATCCCCGCCTGGTTTGGGAATGGTACTCATGGAGAAGGACATTGGTCCAAAACGCAAATCCGAACCCAGGTCACTATGCTTTAGCCAAAATGGCAGATCTGGTACCCAAACTAACATTGTTAACACAAAACGTCGACAACCTTCACCAACGCGCTGGTAGCCCAAATGTAATCGAATTACATGGGAATATTTTCCAGGCGAAATGTTATCAAGAAAATATGAGGATAGAATCATGGGACGAAACGGGCGAAATCCCGCCTCGCTGCCCTGGATGCGGTGGATATCTGCGTCCCGATGTGGTGTGGTTTGGTGAAAATTTACCTGCTGATGCATTGAAGATTGCCTGGCAGGCTTCTGCAGAGTGTGACATCTTTTTCTCTATTGGTACATCGAGCATCGTTCAACCATCGGCGAGTCTTGCCCACCTGGCTATAAAACACAAAGCAGTTGTGGTTGAAATCAACATAAATCCAACGCCATTATCGGCTTCTGCGACATATACGCTCCAAGGTCTATCGGGATCCATATTACCGTTACTAATCAAAAAAGCATGGAATGCGGATTTGTAAAAAAAATTCCCTTGACGCTCTTTTGGTTGTATAGTAAACTACAGCCCGCATGGTCCCGTGGTGTAGCGGCCAAACATGCGGCCCTGTCAAGGCCGAGATCGCGGGTTCGAATCCCGTCGGGACCGCTCTATGTAATAAACTCTCTCCATCTTTAAGCCGATAGGCTAAAATGGACAAAAAATCGCTCATACGCCGAGCGATTTTTTGTCCATTAAAACTCAACTATTTAACGCAGTCTCCAGCCACTGTACATATTGCTCAGGGTTATAGAGCAAAGCAGTGTGGCCCAAGTTGCCCATGTTGACCACTTTCATTTTCCGGCCAAGCAGCTTTTCGTAATGCGGGATATCCTTTTGGCTCTGGGTCGGGTCGTTCTCAGCACGGAGCACGATAGCGCGCCCTGTCCAATCTCGATATGCGGCAGGAACAACCAGTTGCCGGCGAATCAGGTCAGCCGCTATGGCGAAGTGCGAGATCACATCGGCGCGCCACAGCTCGTTATGTACCAATGAACGCACCGCTTGCTCCCATTCGGTGCGTTCGGCAGCCGATACTGTGACGATCTTGAGCAACCCGTCGGCCAGCAAGTTGAGCAACATCTTCTCAGGCAGCAGGCGCGCCAATGCAATAGTAACATACTCCACCGGCAGCCAGGCTCTGCTATAATCTGCCGGCCCAGTGGAGGAAAGGATGAGTTGCTCGACGCGATCGCCGCGCTGCGCCAGGTAGGCCTGCGCCAGCATGCCGCCGTAAGATTGCCCCCCCAACACAAAATTATTCACACATTCGTGATCCAGAATGGCATCAAAAGCTGAGATGAACTCACCAATGGTGCAAACGGATGGGTAGTCAGGTGCGATTACTACGTGACGCTCCGAAAGCCTCTCTAAAAAGTTGAAAGTCAATGCTGCCCGGCGCAGACCGCCGGCAAGCCATAGGATGGGCGCACCCGAACCACAGCGGTAAAAGCGCCAGGTTATCCCATTGACAAGGATAGTCTTGCCATACTGCTCGGAAAAACGGTTGATCTGCTCCAGGATTGTCATGGCATCATCTCCAATGATACTGAGGAAAGCGACTCAAGATTCGTTCGAGCACGTTCTGGGCATTTTTTGGGACAATCCCCAGCCGCATAAGTACTGGACGACTCACTGCAGATACCCAGACGGGTATCGAACTGCTCGCACTCGGTCCAGACGCGCTGTCCATTCTGCAAGAGGTGTGATTTCAAACCCAGCCGGATCAGATCATCGATCAATCTACTACGAGTAATCAGGAGGATTTTTTCTGTCACATCTCAATCTACCTTTTCTCACTCACTTTGATTTCAGGCATGCGGCGCCGCGCATAATTTGAAACATACTCCTCAGGTGTCGCCGCGTCCAAATACTGCATGTTCGGCAGGATAATGACTCGGTGAGACTCAGTCAGCTTAATGTGCTTCCTCGGCCTTCTCGATGCCATACCGGTCATACTCTTCTTCCACGCCATCGTGCCACATATAGCAGTGGCTACACGCAAAATTAAAAAACATCTTCTTTGCGGCTTCTTTAGGGTTATCCATAATTTTGCTAATAAAAATTGACCAGACCAGCAATCAGACGTGGAGATTGCACCTATCTCATATCATTTTATACCCAATTGGTGTTTAGTACCCATCATCGCCCTGCGCTCCCTGGCAAAACAACATGGGGATGAAAGCCTGGTACTCATTTAGTTGCGGCTCGCCGCGTAGTAATAGGATCGTGCCTTCCAGGTCAGTACGCCAAATGGTCGCCCCCGCCGTGACCAGACGGTCGATTGTTTCCTGATTTGGATGCCCGTAGGAATTCTCCCCGACTGAGATAACGGCATCCACGGGTTGCACCGCGGCCAAGAATTCGCTGCTCGAGCCATAGGCACTGCCGTGATGGGTTACCTTCAGGAGATCTGCGGCCACGGGCGTGCCACGCACCAGGATCTTGGCTTCCACAACATTGTCGATATCGCCCGGGAAGAGCAGACGGGCATCTGGGTGCGCCAGCAGAATAACAACCGAAGCATCGTTGGTTTCCGGGTTGTCCAGACCCGGCAGCGGATTGAGGATGTAGGCTGTGGAGTCACCCAGCGGCAGCTCCAGCGGGAATTGCAGCGCCTCCAGCGCCAGCCCGCGCGCCGCGACGGCAGCCTCGAAGTTGCTCCAGATGACAGTCGTCCCAGCGTAACCGTTGTAGTACACTTTCTCGATGGGGATATCCATGGCCTGCAGCACATTGATCAGGCCGCCCACGTGGTCGCTGTCGGCGTGACTGACCACGATCGCGTCCAGATCGTCCAGGCTCTGCTCTCGCAGGTAAGCGACCACGGTCGGCCCGGCAGCCGGTTTGCCGCCATCGATGAGCAGGTCGAAGCCAGAGTCGTCGCGGATCAAAGCCGAATCCCCCTGTCCAACATCAATAAAGGAAACTTGCAAGGCGGCTGGTGAGGCAGCCCGGCTCGTGATCACAATGATAGCAAGGGATAACAGAAGCAAAACCCACACCAGGAGGTATTTGCCTCTACTCATGCCAGCCTGTTTAGCCATCCCTGCGCCCAGGTTGGGTCGATACGCGCCAAGCGATTCTTCTTCAAATTTTCTTTCATGATCCAACGCACATCTTTATCTGTGCTCGCCAGCCACTTTTCCATCATCGTCTTGCCATCGGATGGCAGCCCCGCGACCGCCACACTCCAGCAGTAGCCCAGTCCTTTGCACAGCGCCTGGAAGTCCGCACTGCGGCGATCTTCCAGCCGTTCCACTGCCGCGGTGATGGCATCCAGGATGTGCAAGGTAGCCTTGGCATGGCGTTCTTGCCCGAGCAGCCCAGGCTCGCACAGAGCTGCTGCAGCAGCGCGCTTCTCCAGCAGCGTTCCCCGGCTCCAGGCCTGCATCTCCTGGATCAGGCGCGGCATGTCAGCCTTGCCCAGGCGCTGAAGCGCCATAGCCACGGCCTCGCGCATGCGCCAACGCGGATCATTCGACATGCCGCGCAAGACAGGCAGCAGATCATCTTGTCCCGCTGCAACCAACCGACCCAAGCCAACCGCTCCACAGAAGGCCAGGAATTCGTAAGGCGAGTTCACCGGCGCCAGGTCGGCAGTGTAGGCCAGGTAACGCTGGAACAGCGAAAGGTTGCCTTCGTCCGCGACAGCCTGCGCTAATTCAATGTTGCCGCGCGGCCCCGGCAGTCCAGACTCCCGAAGAAGATAGGCATCCCACTCCGGTAAACTGTGCAATAGAGTTCGATAATCATTAATTTTGGACATATTGTAAAAAAGTTACAGGATACAGTAACCGCCATCCACATCCAGCGCGGTGCCCAGGATGAAGGATGCCTGGTCCGAGCACAGCCACACCACTGCCTGGGCAACTTCTTCGGGGCTGCCCAGGCGGCCGATGGGCTGGTGCTGCAGCAGACGAGCCTCAGCCTGCGGATCCTGGGCGATGATGGATTCGGTCGGCGGAGTCTTGATCCAGCCCGGGCAGACAGCATTGATGCGCAGCCCGCGGTCGGCATACTGCATGGCAGTGGATTTGGTCAGTCCCAGCACACCGTGCTTGGCAGCCGAGTAAGCCGGATCCCAGGGAAAAGCGCGCTTGCCGTCCACCGAGGAGTTGTTGACAATCGCACCGCCGCCCGATTTGAGCATGGCAGGGATCTCGTATTTCATGCACAGGTAAACGCTCTTGAGAAAGCCGTCGATGGTCTTATCCCACTCGTCCGGCTGGATCTCGGGCAGCCAACCACCCATACCGCCGCTGCCCCCATTATTGAAAGCATAATCCAGGCGACCATATGCCGCCAAAGTTTCCTGAACCAACGCCTCAACCTGCGCGGCCCGCGATGTGTCCGCCTGGATCCAGCACACCGGAGCATCGGCGCCCACTTCAGCGCCCGGTCCAGTAACCGCATCCAGTATTGCTTTGACCGCTGCCTGCCCTTTTTCTGGCGTGCGGCTGGCGATCACCACCTTCGCCCCGGCCTGGGCAAAGGCCAGCGCGGCCGCCTTGCCGATGCCGGAACTCCCGCCCGTAACGAGCACCACCTTGCCTGTCATCTGGGCCGCAAAGAATTTCTGCGCCATACCCATACCTCCTTAATGCTGATCATCTTATCTATTTTATCAAAAAGTGAAAATTAAATCCTGCCGCTGGAAAGAGCCCGTCATCTTACCAGCGGTAGGTTGTTTTTATTGAAATCTACCGTCTCGTTAACGGCAGATAGACTTTCTGGATTGCTGCCGCCACATCAAAACTCCATTGATATTCCTTCGATAGCGGATTGCCCGCCAGGTCAGTGAGACCAATACTCGCAAGAACGGAGTACCTGCCCGGGCGAAGCGCCACGCGAGGCAAAAGGACAATCTGGTAAGTGCTGCTATCGAAATAGACACTGGCTGCCACCGGCGCGCCGCCGATTGTCAAAGTGACCGTTGCCGTAGTGACCGTAGTCTCGCTCAACAGCTCAGACACGCCGATCAGAACAACTGGAGAATAGACCGGTCCCAGCGTATCGGTGAGTACAGGCGTAGGTGAAGCATCCACACCTGTCTCACCACTCTCTGGGCTTGTCCAGAGCACCTGCGGAGGAGCAATATCGCCTTCAGGAGTAACAGTTATGAGCACCTGCGCCGACCTGCTAGTTGAGGTGCCATTACTCACCCGAAAAGTAAAGGCATCCGCACCGGTGAAACTCTCAGCAGGGGTATAAGTCACATTCGGTGGCAAGCCGGTCAACAGGCCGCTATATGGTTTTTCGACAATCTCATAGCTTAAGGCACCTCCACTAATTTCGCGCCCACTCAGGGTAATGTTGAGACGAGTCTGGTAAGCAGCGCTCAGGGTTTGGGGTGTGGCTACCAGCGGTGCGACCAGGTTCACCCAGGCATTGGTAGGCGTCTCTTCCGGCACACTTTGGAAATTCACCACGGCCTGGTTGCTGACCACCGTGCCAGAGGGCAATCCACCAGTCAGCGCCACAGAATAGGTGATGACCCCTTGCGAACCAGTAGAACCCTTGGGTTTCAACTCGCCCACTTGCCACACAATTTCTCGGGTTTCCGGCAGGTATACGCCGCTGCCCTTCACAAAGTTGATTGTGCCGGCATTGAACACTTCGGGCAGGGGATTGGTGACAAAGACACCGTAAGCGATGCCTTCTCCTTCGTTCTCATAGGTGATCGTATAGGTGACGGTCTGGCCTGGCAAGAGATCGCCCGCCGGCCCGTAGAGGGCGTTGGGATCCTTGGCCCGCCGCACGGCCAGGTCTTTACAGTTTGGGTTTCCGCTGGCTGCACAGATAGCATCCACCGATCGCAGGCGGACCGGCAGGTAAGTAGCAGCAAAGTATTCTTCTTCACAAGCCTTACAACCGCCATCAGAGCCAGATCCTGCCACACAGCGTTCGCCGCTCCCGCACTTATCGATTTTATCCGGTGTATTCTTCCAAGTTCCCACCGCATCGCAGGAATACTTGGCGCACTGCTGCTTCAACCCGGTGGGCGACCAGCGGGTGTCGCCTGATTTGCAGCAGTGGCTTCCAGGATCCAGGCGACAATCATCCTTACACTCCAAGTAGGTGGTGATCTCATCGTACACTTCATAGCCGGTCCATACGGCTCCCAGAGGCGGGATAACCCAGGAAACCGCACCAGCCACCTTGCGAGCCACGGTTCCCCAACTCTTGGCCTTGATCATACAGTTGTAGAAACAGCGATTCTCATCGCAGGCTGTAGCCCCCAACAAGGCACTGGCGCTGGTGGGCTTCCAACTCCCCCAGAACTCATAAGTCTGGGTGTTCAGATCAGCCGTCATGCCTCCGGTGGTATCCCGCAGATCCAGCTTGCCGCCGCCCACGGTGGAAGCCAGCGACTTCCCGTCGCTCAGGCTGAGGATGCGGCCGAACTTACGGTCAGGTGTACGCAGGGCGGCGTTGACAACCTCGGTGCCATCCGCATAGGTGACGCGCGCCGCGCTCATGTATACAAAGCCTGCGCTCAACGCTGCCTGGTAAAGGCTTTCCAGGTCCGAATTGGCGCCTCGGACCGTGGCAAACGCTGCGGCGTTCATCTCCACCACCTTGGTCACCGCGAGTACAGGTGATTCATAAGCATTGTACTCCGCCACATCCAGCGCTGCCGTGTTGTAGTTCTCGCCGGCGAACTGAGTGTAAGAACCGTCGGTGTAATCCCAGGCCAGGCCCCACTGGAAGCGAACCCGGGCAGAGACATAGCCGCTGTCGCCCGGCGCCAGGTCACCCAGCTTCCAGATAAGCTGGTGCCGGTCCGGCCAATAGATCGCCCCCTGGGTACTGTCTACGAAGTAAGCTACCTTGGGCAATTGCAGCATTAAGATGCTGCTTTTCACCGTTTCTGTCATCTCGTTCAGGTACTGGATGGCATAATCCACTGTCTCGCCTGGACTGACCAGGCTGGGAGCGCCAGTAGAAACCAGCATTTCGCCGGGGACTGGCTGGCCACTAGAGAATACGCCCAGCCAGGGGTTAAAGAGGATATCATCGCCTACTGCGTCGCCCAGGCCAGGAGGATTCTTCGTGGGATGGTACGGCCCGGTCGGGTCGCCCCAGTAATTATCACGAGCGTCCAGCGGAGGTGCATTCCAGTTGGCAACGCCCTCCTGCACATTATCGTGGATGTTATTGTAACGGAAGACGGGAGGCGGAGTGTCCGCATAACCATTGAAATCGAAATGGACTCCCTTTTGCAAGGAGTGGTGAATTTCACAGTTTTGGATATCGGATGCTGGCACACCGCCAGAAAGGCCCCAACGGATGATCAGGCTGCCGCTGCCGCTACCGCCTCCATAAGCGATCTCGCAGTGATGCAGAACCACCTCGGATCGATTTTTAGCTTCGATTCCTCTCCACCAGCCCGCTTCCTGTGCGCTTCCGGTAAAAACAACCGGTTTCTCAGCCGTGCCCATTGCATAGAGAGTGGAGTTATCCTCCAGGTACAAACCGACTGGAGAGTTATACTGATTCTTATCAAAGCGCAGGTTGGATCCAGGCAGAATGGAGAGCAAGCCATTTGGGTCGACCGTGATATGATTGGTCACCAGTACAGGGAGGCCCGCATCTCCCAAGTCCCACCGCCGACCTCCAGTTACCGTACAGCCGGGAAGCAGGATTTCGTCCTTTCCATTGCCCGCGGCTGTCAGGTTACGAGCAACTATCGAACCGTTGCAGTACCAGAAAATCGCATTGCCAACATTGCCGGTAATCGTCAAGTTCTCCAGGGTGGGATGAATGTTATCCGCAGACAGATAGATGCCTGCCCAGCGGTTATCCGAATCGCCCATTGCCCCATTATCAGCAATGATCAGATTGCGTAACGTGGGGGCAAATAAACCATTGGATGTTCCCGCCCATAAACCGGAGAAGCCATTGCGGCTGATGCTGCCGCCATCCCAAGTCAGGGTTGTCGTGCTGCCAGAACCGGGATACATATAAACGCCAAGCTCCCCGTTGTCGGTCACATCCACCTGGGTAAAGACCGGGTGAATGCTGCCAGACGTATTGTAGGAGTAGATGCCAGTGGCTTTATTGTGATGGATCTTGCTATTGCTCACCAGGGCATCATCGGTTTCGACCTGAAGACCTTTACCATAATTGGTATCCCTAGCGTAACTGACGTCAACGTGATCCAGTCGCAGGGTGCTGCCGTACTGCGCCCATAAACCATTCCAGTACTCATCAGCTCCGGCTGCGGCCAATTTGGAGGTAAAGGTGATTGGTTCGGTGGGTGTGCCATCGGCGATCAGACTGCCGCCGCTTTGAACGGCAATACCAAAGCTGTATCCAAAATCCAACAGGGTGCCGGGTTTCACCGTCAGAGTCAAGCTGATGGGGACGTAATGCTCGCAAAGTGTGTAACCACAATCAAAGCCATAGTTGATCCCGCCCAGGGTTACATCCTGGTTCATGGCATCCCCAAATCGTCCAATGGTCACTTCGTTACGGTCGTTGCCGCTAAAGGTGAGCTTGGCATAACTGGGCTGCATGTTGATGTTATATTGATAGACCGCAGATCCGGTTGAGTTCGTTTGCTTGTTATTTGCCACAAGCACAGACTCAATCACTGGGGTAATGCCTGCCCCTTCCAGGTAAATACCCTTGGTCAAACCGTTGGTGACGGTACCATTGCTCAAGTTGATAGGTGGACTCGAAGAGCGCAAATCAATCTGGGAACGGCCATAACCCAAGGTATTGTTAAAGACACCAGACCCGGCATAACCCACAAAGAAATGATCCAATGAGCCGCCCCCACCCGGACGATAGACAATACCGTACCAATCACCAGCCACACCGCTGCTTGCGCCGTCCCCATTCGTATTGCCCCCATGGGCATCATCGGCGTAGCTGGTGAAAACGACTGGTTGTGACTCTGTCCCTGCCGCGTTGAGCGTGCCATCCACGATCACGGCAACGCTGCCAGTTGCAGATGCATAGCCAGGAGCAATGCCCCAAAACTTGACGATGACTCCAGGCTGGATGGTCAGGGTGGCCCCGGCATTGATCACCAGGTCACAGTTATTCACCACATAGATGTTGCCGGTCGTCCAGGTGGTATCGCTGGCAATTGGGTCGCAAGCAGGGATAACAGCCTGGGGTTGAGCCGGTGCATTAGGAGAGAAGTCCAGGGGACTGTGTTCAGCCGCCCGGATAGCCGGTACGCCGACCATTAAGAGAAGGGCGAGAGAAAGGAAAACGGAAGTCGCGATAAGTATTTTTCGCATCCAGTCCAACCGAGTCAAGGATTGGTAGTGGTTCATTTTGCTCCTTTTCTATGTACCCCTATCGTAATAGGGATTGATTTGGTGGATGTAATTATTCTGTATACTTTTCCTCATCCGCCACAACGATCTCGATATCCAAATTATATAGCAGGGACAGCGCCTCGGGCAAGGAAAAGCGAGCCTTCGTCAAAGTGTTCAGATGGGGCTGAATAAAATAATTGAGCGCACCGGTAAAATCGGCTTCCGTCAGATCGGTGTGCCGAAACTGGCTGTTGGCGAAATCGGTGAAAGAACAATTGGTCCGCGTAAGATTTGCATCAGAGAAATCCACATCCCTGGCAATGCATTTCCTAAGCTCAATTCCTATCAAATTCAAGCCCGTGAAGGAGGCATAATTTATCACGCAATTGAAAAAGTCGATGGACCGCAGCAATTGGTGAATTTCGCTCTTTCCAGAGGAAGCCTTTCCCCAGGAGGCCTTCGCCCAGTTCACGCCAATGATCTTAGAGTCCTCAAAGCGGGTATTCGTGAACATCGAACTGTCCACTTTTGCCAGGCTCAAGTTACACTTTTTGAACAGGCAGCCTTGAAATCGACATAAATGTGCACTCGGTAAAGATGACAGCCTTAAGAGATTGATGCTCGAAGGTTATTGAACGAAAAATTTGGTTTTCATACAGATCGTTGAGAAAAGGTTCCATCTTATCCTCTTTGTTCACCGACAGCCCCGCGTTATTCTCACTCACTTGCCTGCTGACCAGCAGGTTGCTAGCCGCCAACAACAATTATCGTCTCCGATGTAGGCGGGAATTGAAATGATCCCGATCGCGACCACACCCTGCCAACAAACCGGCTGCGGCTAGCCGGTTCGCTTCAAAATGAAATACACAATGATCGGCAGAAAAAGCCTGGCGCCGTACAATACACCGCCGGGGATCATGGAGACGGACAAGATTCCCAACCTTCTCGCCTACTCGAACTTGCCTGCATACTGTTTGCTTAGCGCAAGTGTGTAGTTTATAAATTCCAATGTACTGTGAACATCCATCGGGTCCGCCACCTGGAGGCATTTCAGATATTGGTCAGGGCGCTCATCCAAGGCGCGCTGAATCAACCCGGCCCAGCAGCGGCTATCCAATTCCGCCAGCGCCCAGCGTGCGCCAGCAGGTTTTGATTCGACCCGCCCGACAGACAGCGTGTGCAGCATGCGACAGTAGCTGAGCACAGTAAAAGGCTGGGCCCAGCGGCTGTCGATCGAATAGGAACCGTTCTTGATCTCGCCGGCCCAGGTATGCATGGTTGCCAGGACTTCCTTGCACAGCTCGCTCGCTGGCATAGGATCGATAAATTCCGACGGAGACGGACCAGCCAGGGTGATGCCGCGTTCACGCGCCACCCAACGCACTACTAGCTCATTATCATGCTTTGAGCGCACCAGCTCCCGACTGCCATTATCTAGATAGTAAGGCTGACCCAGGCTGTCGTCCAGGCGTTTCAACCATTCCCGTGGGAAGTAAGTACCCTCCAGGTGTTTTGCCCAATACGAGTCGGTCGCAAAGATGCAGGTATGCATGGCTTCGAGTACAATGACATCCTCCAAAGACAAGTCATGTTCAGTGACAACCATAAAATCCACATCGCTGTCTTTATCCCAATCTCCCACAGCAAAGGAACCTAACAGATAAGCCGCAAGGAAATTTTCACGCAAAACCAATCTAGATTCGGACACTAGACTTGCTAATATTTTGTTCAACTCCATCACTGGAGTCGGGTGTAGATATGCCACTATTTACTTAACCTCCCAACACCATTATATAATAATCTTCCGGGGTGCAACTTTTGGTAATGACACGCATCTAAGATACAGAATACTTTCACATTTGGAGGATTTTTTATGGAAATGGTTATCGACTTCCCAGGCAATGCTCAGGTAGACGCTCATTTTGGTTCCTTTACTGTAAAGACCGACCAACCTCCCTCTGCCAGCGCTCCCACTCCCTTCTCCCTTTTCCTGGCATCTATCGGCACATGCGCAGGAATCTACGTATTAGGTTTTTGCCAGCAGCGCGGTCTGCCCACAGATGGATTGCGGATTATTGAACGGATCCATACCGATCCCACCACTCACATGGTTGGGCAGATCGATCTAGAGATCCAGGCGCCACCTAACTTTCCACAAAAATATCTATCTTCTCTCATCCGTTCAGCCGAATTATGTGCCGTGAAGAAACACTTAGAACATCCGCCGGTATTCAATGTTACTACCACGGTTGCGAAGGAAGCCTGACGCCTCGATAAATGACTAGATGGAGTATTTTACTGTCTCGTTTACTTCATCGGTCCCCAGGTAGGCATACCATCATAGATATCATTGTTCGTGATAAAGATCGTTTCTCCGTTCTCATTTAACAAGGCAATTTCAGATTTCTCATTCTTCCCGACACTAAAGAGAAGGTAGTTGCTATCTCCGGACCATTTGGGCTTGTATTCTTCTACATTGTTTTTGGTAATCTGCTGCAGACCAGTGCCATCCGGCTTGATCAGGAAAAGATCTGTGCCGGTCCCAGGGTTCAGAGTAAAAACGATATAACGATCATTTAACGACCAATCGGGAGAAGAAGCCGTGCCCAGGTTCTCGGTCAAACGCCGGATATCGCCGGTTACGCCATTCAGAATATATAGATCATAGTTTCCATCTCGACTGGATATAAATGCCAATTCCTGAACCTGACCAGCAAACGAAGGAGAAATATCAACACTTACATCTGCGACCAATGCTTTTTGCTGAGAGCCATCGGCATCCATAATAAAAATATCCGGATTGCCATCGCGCTCCGACATAAAAGCGATAAATTTACTATCTTGAGACCATACAGGCGAAAAATCACTGGCAGGGTTATTGGTCATGCGAACTACATCGGTGCCATCCGCTATCATCGTATAAATTTCCATATTCCCATCACGATCTGACACAAAAGCGATGCGAGCGCCATCGGGCGACCATGCAGGCTCACCATCGGTAGCCGGGTTATTGGTCAGGCGGGTCAACTGAGTTCCGTCGGTTTTCATGCGATAGATCTCTTTGTTTCCATCACGCTCGGAGACAAAAGCCAGTTGAGCATCAACAGAAACCTCGATCGGAGCAGAAGACTGCTTCAATTGCTCAATCAAACCTTCATACTGTGCTTTTTGTGGATCATCAGGGCGCAATTCAAGGTAGCGCTCGAATGCTGCAATGGCCTTCTCCGGCCGATCTAAATCCTGGTAAATCAAACCCAGATCAGAATAAGCTTCTGCCTTGGTCGGGTTGATCTTGATCGCATACTCATAATTGGAGATGGCCTGCTCATAATTGCCCTGACGGGCATAGGTCAGCCCTAAATTATAGTAAGCCATATCATTTCCCGGGTCAACCTTGATAGCTTTATTTAACTCGGCAATCGCCTTTGTATAATCTCCTTGATCCGAATAAGCACGACCCAGGTTGTTGTGCGCCCAATCATGTTCCGGGTCAATCTCGATCGCTTTTTTGAAGGAAGCAATTGCATCAACGGGTTTTTGTTGTTGGGCCAGGGCTATTCCCAGACTGTTGTGAACATCTGCATTTTGAGGATCGAATTTGAGAGCTGACCGGCACTGAATTTCACCCTGGGCGGGTTCGATGAAGGCCAGAGCAACGCACAAGCCACTATTGGCTGCTGGATCATCTAGAGACTTTGCCAATACAGATTCAAACCGGGAAACTGCCTGATCATACTGCGCCTGATCGATATCGATCATACCAAGATTTATAAGCGCCAGGGGATGGTCGGACTCTAAAACAAGTGCTTGTTGGAAAGCCGCGGCTGCCTGCTCCAATTCGCCTTGCTTATAGAGATCAATTCCCCGCTCAACGTGATCATCTGCAGTAAGCTCGGGTACTTTGGTGGGTGTGGGTTCCACAGGTTTTTCTGTAGGCATTGCAACCTCAGCTGTAGGTTGAATCTTCGTTGATTCCGGTGGAATTACTTCCACGGGAGTCGTTCCTCCGCAGGATGTTAAACATAATACAAGCACCAAAATACCGAGCAGCAAAGAAAAGTCGCGTTTCATGGTTATTCCTCCTATTGAAAAATGAAAGAGCTAGAAAAAATTTTCGCATTTATCCCACACCGATTCCATTCTAGCACAAGATTTAATAAGTTATACTATCCAATAAATTGGTCTTTTCTAGAAAACTAGAAATACATGGCTAGGCAATCACAGATATAATGCGCTTGACGGTTCATTTTAGTGTTACTTTGCAAGGATATCTTATGCTTGAAATTAATATCCCAGGATATAAAATACTGTCGCTCAAACATCTGGTGATGGATTACAACGGAACCCTGGCACAGGATGGCGTTCTGCTCGAAGGGGTGCATAAACGATTGGTCGAGTTGTCTCGAGCAATTCACTTGCACGTGATCACAGTAGACACGTTTGGCCTCGTGCAAAGTCAATTACATGATCTGCCTTGCGAATTAGCAATCTTACCGGGAGAGGCTGTCGCCCTGGCAAAACTAACTTACATCAAAAACCTAGGCGAGGGCCAAGTAGTAGCCATTGGTAATGGGCGCAACGACCGGGCTATGCTGCAATTTGCTGCACTGAGTATTGCTGTGATCCAGGGAGAGGGTGCAGCATACGAAGCTTACCTGGCAGCAGATATCCTTGCGCCAGATATCTTGAGCGCTTTGGATTTACTACTTTCCCCAAAGCGCTTGATCGCCACCCTACGCTCATAACTATTGTTGTGAGAGAGGGCGATGACGATATCAAACCGAATGACGATTTACGGACAAGAATACTTAATTAACCCAAGTTGCTACCTTACCAGGTAGTTGAGGCTGCAAGCCAGGGCAAA
>CAZVRZ010000070.1:12071-27978 GCA_964629965.1 uncultured Anaerolineaceae bacterium | reverse complement strand
GACTTTTCGATTTTCGTGGGTTGAGTTTTAGCTCATCGACTTATTGCGGTATCCCACAAAGGAAAAACAAATCCATTAAAAAATAAAAAAGAGGCAGTTTGGGCTGCCTCTTGAATTCTGCAGATATGATTTGGCATGAACTTACATCTTCAATGCTTTTTTTATTTCAGAGAGGAGATGTTCTTCTGGCACAGCACCAACCAGGGCTCCTGCACCATCATTGATCGTAGTTTGTGGTACGCCGCTGACATTAAACCTATCCGCCAGATCTGGAAATTCTGTTGCTTCCACCATCTCCGCCTGAACCCATTCGCTTTCCATTGCCATTTGATGAGCAAGCACCACGGCCCGCGGGCAGTAGGGTCAGGTAGGTGTCACAAAAACCTGAAGGTGTACAGGCTTCGACAAGTGTTTCAATTCGCTGCGCGCTTCCCGGCTTAATCCCGAGTCGCGACCCGAAACTAACACAATATCATGAATAAAAGTGGAAAATTCATGCCCGGCAGGAATCCCCAGCAATCGTACTCCATAATCAACGACTCGATCATCATCTTTTCCAGCAAGTACCAGAGTGGGAGCTTTATCCACATGATATTGCCCGGCAATCTCAGCATCCTTTTCCACATCATAGATACTTAATGAAAGCTTGTCAGTAATAGAAGTCACTTCTTCAGCCAACTGGCGCGTCTCGCTACATAATTGACATTCATGTTCTTTGCCAAAGAATAACAATTGTACTGGCTCTTTGAGCTGTTTATCGAAAAGCTCTTTTATTTGCGCAACTACCTGATCATTCAACAACTTCGTCATATCTACTTTTCTTTTTCCTCTTCTAAAATATTATGCACTAGAAATTACAGTATAGATGCGCCTAAAACAAAAAGGTTACACTTTAGCGAAAGTATTCATCCAAATCCAGGCTTCGATACAATCTTTCACGCACCTCCGCAGGCATATCCGGGGCAGGCAGCTGGGTGTGGTATAGAGAGACGGTTTTACGCAATGTATCCACCACCACCCGGCAATTTTCGCAGCCTGCCAGGTGCCGCTCCAACTCCAGGCATAATTGCCCACCTAATTCGCCATCAATATATTCAGATAACACATCTAACAAACGATGGCAATTCTCATGGGTTTCCATATGATTTCTTCTCCATTCGTTCCCTATAATACCCAGATAATAATTGACGTAATTGTAAACGTCCTCTTGATAAACGCGTCTTCACGGCTGTTTCGGTCAAATCCATAATTTGCGCAGTTTCTGATGTTGAGAAATGCTCTATATCACGCAAGAGGAATACAACCCGCAGATTGTGAGGCAAATCAGAGATCGCCTGATCGAGATAGATTTTGGCTTCACTAGACATCAATTCGTTTTCGGGCAAACAACACCAATCAACGATTTGAAGCGGTTCCTGATCCGTTTCTCCGCCGTCATCTCCTGGCTCATCGATCGAAACAACATTCATTCGTCTGCGACGTAACGCCATCAACGCTTCGTTGGTTGCAATGCGATATAACCAGGTAGAAAGGCTGGACCGCCCATCAAATCCACCGATATGGCGAAAAACCTTCAAGAAAGTCTCCTGGATAACATCATCTGCATCCTGCGGATCATTTACTATTTTCAATGCCAGGCGATATAATTTATTAGAAAACATATCAACCAGGCGAGCAAACTCAGAACGATCACCTGCTTTTAGAGACTCTATTGATAGGTCTCCATTGGAACCGACTTGTGGTATTGCAACGCCATCGTGACGATCACTCATTATGATGCATCCTCAATCGAAAAGTTTCAGAATTATCAATTTTCAAGGGCAGCAATCGTATGAATTATGACATAGAAAACCCTTTCTTCCAACTCTCAATCTATCCTGAAATTGGCACCTGGAATATCCAACCCTTAACGGCTGCCAAATTTCAAGCCATCCAGATAGAAATTTGCTGTCAAGACGATCAGGGACGCGCTATCCACTTGAATCCCTTAAAGAATGGTCAACTGCTCGCATCTGGAAGCGCATCATCTATCCATGGCCCCATCCAGCAATTGATCGTTCAATCATCTACCGAACAGCCTCTTCGTATCCAAGTCAAGTTTGCTCTCCCAGAAAAATTCCCCCTGGCATTATGGCAGATGGAGATCCAAAACACTGGCTCGCGGCCGGTCTACCCAGGCCGGCTGACTATGTTATGCTTATCAACCAACAGCTTCCATCGCCCAGAAAGGAAACCATCGTTTTTCTCAAACGGTTGGCAATCTTGGAGCTATACAGGCGCCTATCAAGCAGCCGACCGGTACAAACGTACCCACCTGGGGCCCCTGACTACACCCATTTGGTTCAATCACGGAACCCCCAGACCAACGCGCAGGGGAAATTTCACCAGCGACTTTTTTGGCGTGCTGGGCAATTGCCAGAACCGCCAGGCGTGCCTGGTTGGATTCCTTTCCCAACAACAACACTTTGGCTCTCTGGAGGTTCATCAGCACAAAAACAGCTCCAATCTGCTCCTCTGGGCTAATGGCGATAGAGCCCGCCTGGATCCAGGCGCCAGCCTGTGTACGGATTGGGCATGTCTTTCGTTTTTAGATGTGGACACGGCCTATCCATTGAGTGAATTTACAAGCGCAGCCGCTCGCCAAAATGGCATCGATCCATCTACCGGCATTGGGAACACAGCCGTAAGCGGTTGGTGCTCCTGGTACCATTTCTACCAAAAGATCACCCCTCAAATTATCAGAGACAATCTGAACATGGTACAGGCAATGGCAAGCGAAGCGCCGTTGAAGATGATTCAAATCGATGATGGGTATGAAGCTCAAGTCGGTGATTGGTTGCGCTTCAATCCAGCCTTTCCCGCTGGCGTTGCTCCTCTGGCAACCGAAATTCGCCAGGCAGGTTTGACGCCCGGGCTATGGCTGGCGCCTTTCATCGTTCACCCCAAAGCACGCCTGGCGGCAGAGCACCCAGACTGGTTGTTGCGCAGCGCCTCCGGCAAGGCCGTGAATGCTGGTTTTATTTGGAACACATTGACAGCTGCGCTCGACTTGACCAACCCGGAGGCATTGGATTACACCTGCCAGGTGGTAGACAAAGCCGCCCACGAGTGGGGATTTCCCTTTTTGAAACTCGATTTCCTGTATGCAGCCGCCCTGCCCGGCAAGTACAAGGATCCTACCCAGACCCGCGCCCAGGTGATGCGAAAAGGATTGAAAGTTTTACGCCAGGCAGCAGGCGTTGATACAGTCTTGTTAGGTTGCGGATGCCCGCTGGGATCAGCTATTGGCCTGGTGGATGCCATGCGTATTGGATCCGATGTAAGTCAACGTTGGGAGCCTGCCTACTTTGGTGTTGCATTTCCGTTCAAGGAAGAATGGGGAATGCCTTCGGCACGGAATGCTATACAAAATGCGCTCACGCGCTCCGGTTTGCACAGGCATTGGTGGATTAACGATCCAGATTGCCTGCTGCTGCGCCCAACCATGCAGCTATCCACGGCGGAGGTGCAAAGCCTGGCGACGGTCATCGCTCTGACCGGAGGCTCTCTGCTCCTATCAGACCATTTACCTGATCTTCCAGAAGATCGAAAGCGCATCCTCCAGGCTTTACTGCCGATCATCGATCGAGCTCCCCAGGTCATTGACTGGCTGGACAATGCCACTCCCCAACGCCTGCGCATGGACCTATCCAACTCGACCGGCGATTGGCATATCCTGGCTCAATTTAACTGGACAGACCAAACACGCGAACGGCCATTTCGGGCCAAAGAGTTTCATCTTGAAGAGCATTCATATTATGCGCGAGAGTTTTGGTCAGGTCGTTATTTTCCTGATCTAGAAGGAACCACCTTGGACCTTTCTCCGCATGGGGTAGCTTTATTAGCAGTACGCAAACACAGCCCCCACGCACCTCAATACCTGGGCAGCGACTTGCATATCTCACAGGGTTTGGAAGTTTCCGGCTGGTCTATTAAAAATCATACCCTGTGTGTTGCGCTGCGCCGTCCTGCCCATGCCCAAGGTCGCATCGCCTTATGCCTGCCCGCCAGGCCCGTACAGGCAAGCCTTGCTGCTCAACCCACCTCGTGGGAAGAGGGGCCGCATGGATCATATGTTTTCCCATTAGCGTTTGATCAACAAGCCAATCTACAAATCGCCTGGTAATGTTTCATGTGCCAAATGTGTGAAAATGGCCTTTACAAGGCAGGTGAGTTGGGCCAGCCCCTTGGATAAGGGCGGAATGTGGATCGTCTCCGAAAGCGTATGCGCTCCCTTACCTTCTGTAACGCCAATGCAAACACAGGGTATACCCAGGCTGAGAGGGATATTCGCATCGGTTGATCCTATGGCTTCCTTCGGATCGATCCCTTGGGCTATGAGAGCTTGTTCAGCCAACCGTACCAACGGATGAGCAGCAGGTAGTTCACCCGCAGGTCGATCACCAATGACTTCTACCATGAAGCGGATAAAACGAGAGCCAGGCCGGCTCTCTTGCTCGATCATGGCAAGCACAATTTCACTCAGGTGCGCCAGGGCGCCAGATGATTCCGAACGTAAATCTACTTCACAATAAGCCTCGGCGGCAATGGTATTGACACTGGTTCCCCCATGAATAGTACCCACGTTCATCGTGGTACGCGGTTGAGTAGATAACGGCAGATCGTCCAGGCGAGTGATCAAGCGAGCCAGGGCATGGATTGCCGAAGGAACACCATAATTGCTCCAAGAATGCCCACCGGGAGTTTTTGCCGTCACACGATAGCGGCGGACTGCCAAACCCTGGCGGTAAATGAAACCTAAAGACATTCCTTCCAATACCAGGTAAGCCAACGCCGATCGACCAAATTTCTCAACAACCGCCCGCATCCCCTTCAGGTCGCCCAGGCCTTCCTCGCAAACATTAGCCACAAGCCACACATCGCCCGGTAAAGGAGGCTCATCTCGTAAAAGCCATACCAACCCTAACAAAGCTGCCAACGAAATGGAATTATCACCGATACCCGCTCCCATGATCGTTTCACGCTTGCGTTTGATTGCTAAATCTGTATCGATAGGAAAAACGGTGTCCATGTGGGCGGATATGACCAGGGGGGGCTTTGAGCTCTCGCCCGGCAGGCATGCATATACATTTCCCGCAGAATCCATATGAATGTTTACCAATGCTTCTTCCTGAAACCGCTGCATCACCAACAGAGCGCGCTGGCGTTCTGCAAATGTCGGCGAGGCAATTTGTTGGAATTCTATGGCCTGCTTTACTACTCGATCCACCAAAACTTGCGAGATATCCACTGTTAAACTCTCCGAACCGACTCCCTCAATGCAGCCAGGCGAGCTTCTGCCAACCCTTGCAAAGCGCCTAAGGCATAAAATGGATCACCGCCTTCGATAACTAAAGAAGCTGAGATATTCCCATGTAGCACTGCTTCCACTGGATCAAAAGAACGTTGATATCCTGCCAGGAAACCTCCACAAAAAGCGTCTCCTGCTCCTGTTAACGAGGTGATGCGCCCAGGATAAGCAGGAATCTCCCAGCGCGCACCAGAGTTTCTATCATACAAATACTGTCCACGAGCGCCGCGTTTGATAACAATGAATTCACAGCCATAAGATGCAATGGCCTCGACCATCTGCCAGATATCGGTGCTACGTCCCCGAAACAACGAAACCATTTTTTCTTCAGAAGGTAAAAAGGCGGTCAAACCTGTCACAAGAGAAGGTATGTTATCCCAAAACGCCGGGTTCATGGTTCCGTTGGAAGGATCTACAGTAAGCGTTGTAAAACCTGCCTGGCGGAGAACTGCCGGGATCAGGGTATGGGTCAGGTAATCGACAGGGCAGATATGGGCTATATGAGCATCTAGCAATTCGGGGATAAAATCACCCTGGCGCAACGTGATCGAGCTGAATTGAGTACGGCTATCGGATTGAGATTTCAAAGTCCGGTAGCCCAACAATGCTTTTGGGAAAGGTTTTCCCAGGCGAGCGAAATGAGGCACCGGATCCTCTTCAACTCGCTGCAGGCGATCGACATACACATAGAATTTTCGCAGGTCGATTGGTTGGGCAAGGATGCGGACGCCTCGCATATCCAGCCCATGCCGTTCGAACTCATCCAGCCATTCGCGTGGATAGTCTTCGCCGACACGCGCCACAATGGCTGGCGGAGGTGTAGGCTCCCAAACCACCAGGCCCATCGCGGCATAAAGAGCATTTCCTGCAGGCACATCGATCTGCACTTGCTGATCAGGCAAGATTACAAATTCCCGTTGAAGTCTGCCAATCACCAAAAAGCGAGGCGGCATTTGCATCGACATACAATTATCTCTCCCCGGCTATAACAATTGTTCCCTGGTCTGAACAAACACAGGCTGTGACTACACGCCCAAAACGCTCCAAAGTTCCCTGGTAAGGCCCATCACCTGCTTTTGCTATCCAACCTTCCAAGTTAAATGCCAGTGGACCATAAGCGGGTATCCATTCCCCATTATACTTGCGCGCAATATGCATGTGTGTTCCGGTAGATCGCCCTCCCTCACAAGAAGGATGTCCAATTAAATCACCTGTCTCAACCCACCTGCCTGCAGGCACCCGGCCTATAGACCCTACATGCAAGTAAAACACGACCCAACCGGTATGCTCATCCCGATCGCCATCCAAATCCAAAGTAACCACTGCCCCTTCAGAGCGAACAATAATGCCGGGAGCGACTGCCGTAACCCAATCTGATGATTTCGTACAACCACCCACCATTAAGGGAGGAGCGAAATCTACGGCAGCGAATGGTTGCCCATCTCCCCAAGCAGTATGTGGGCCCCCTGTATAAGACCAGGCCTTCCCAGGTTCATAAGGAAGAGCAAAGTCGGGTTGAGTAAGGCTGCCCGGTATGTAATTCACCTGGTCTTGCCAGGGATCGCCAAACAACCGTTCGTAAACAGCCACAAAACCATCTGGGCCAATAGCTCGTTGATAATCTTCGGGGTCTAACATCTGAGCGAAATAATACTGCAAGGCAACAGAAGCTGCATTCTGCCACGGATCTGGGCGCTCCATACGTCCATTATTCATATCGATGGTAAGCAGCTCGCCCAAACGCCATCCATAAAACGCGTTATTCAATGCATCGGCAGCCCAAACCAACTGTACATAAAGGCTTAGATTTTCTGCGTCTGCTTTTCCAACAATGTATCGGATATCAGTTGGCGCCTCAGATTGTGTCACCGCGCCAGCCTGGTATTCCAATATTGCCAGCAATAAACGCGGGCTGATACTGAAGTTCGTGGCTACCAGATCAACAAGTTGAGCGCCATTCCGTCTCCGAGATCCAGCATATTCAACATGCCTGACCAGCCACCCCGGATAACTGGACGTAAACTCTTCCGTTGAAAAATCCATCTGGGCCACGCCATTCACAAAGGAAGCATCAGGGAGTGATTGAAAAGGTGTTCCCCAAAATGGTGCGAAATAGATCGGGATCTTCATTGGCATCCCTGCAGGCATAGTGGTAGCATCTGCAGGAATGAAGGAATTGGCAGCATATATTTCCTTTACGGTTGTATTGAAACGCGCCGCCAACGCGGGAAGAGTGTCGCCTGTTTGAGCCACATAATCAACCAATTCACCAGGAACATAGACCGGGCGGGTAGGGAAAGGAGTTATATCCACCCGAGGGGCCTCCGTCGCAGTCATCGCCGGTTCGGGCAGGGATTGCCCAGGGGTGGGGATGGTTTGACTATTTTGTCGCCCACAGGCAGTCAACAGACCCATGCACAGAACAACCAAGAAAAATCTTCTGGCGTGCATTTCAGGTGAGCCTATAACTGGAGGAAGAATTGACCGATAGCCTGTGCCATGGCATTGGCTGCCTCCTCAAGTTTTTCATAGGTTACGCGCTTTTCTCCTTGATACCCGAAGATCTCCGCCACAAATGTCACCGGTCCATCTGAGGTAGGCACCTCGATCAAGGCCGCATCTGCCACCACCAGGTAATTTTCCGTCAGGCTGCCCCGCTTATTATATATGTTATAACCAGCCGGCAGGTATTGTCGTATCTGCCCCAGGCGTAGATCATCGTTGGGAGTATATATGCTCATATAGATAAGAATCATCTGGCAGGCTTCACTTGAAAGAAAACTTTCTTGATATAGTCCTTCAAAAAGCCTGCCTATTTCCATGGGAGTAGACTTCCGGCTTAACACGTCTGTCCGCGAGAACCCCCAGCTCTGAAGTGTTTTGGTATACCCCAGGCCAAAACGCTGAGCTTCGTCTAGAATCGAAAAGGTCGCCACCTCTTCAGATTCGACCAACATGGCGTACAACAACTGCTCATACGTTCGACCGTCGGCTCCTTTTTGCAGGAAGCTGGGAATATCCTGAACCTCCATCAATTCAAGAGATTTAAAAAACAACATGGCGATTGGGACTTTTATGATGGAGGCAACAGGTATCCGGTAGCGCGAACGACGTTCATAAATCTCCTTGCCCGAAACCTGCTTAATCAAGATATGCCAGTCCCCCCCCTGATCGATTATTTCATCCAATTTTTCGCCCAGCAATCGTTCCGGTTCAGTTTTTCCTAACACCGGCGTCAAGCGGCGCCAGAGATCAAATCCGCCAAAACCCGTTCGCCCATACTTCGCATTCTGACGGCTCGTCCAGACATAGAAATATCCTTCTCCCGGCTGCGAAGGGTCATACAGCATCACTTCCTGGATCAAGTATCCCTTCGCAGTGTTCAGGTTCGTCACTGTGAAAGCGCGTCCTTCGGAATCCACTTTGGTTACAGTTAACATGTGTTGAAAGCTGCCAGACTTTCCGGCATACGTGAATATAAAATCTCCAGGTGCCAGGGGGAAAACCTCAAAATTGAAAGTATTGGTAGGCTCATCCGTATGCAGCCATAAAAATTCTTCTCGCGGGAACGCAATCTCCAACTTGACTCGATCGCTGGCAGTTTCCGGATCCAACAACCAGAAATCGTGCAAATCTGTATATTGACTGACCAGGCCCGCGTCAATCAATTGGGCAACCGCCAGAGGTCCACACATGTTCGATGGATGCCCATCAGTTGGGAGATATTTCAGAGAACGCGCTACAGCGATGGCACTGGCTTCGTCTGAAGCAACGTATTTCAACGATTCTTCCGCAAGTTTTTGCCGTTGTTGCTCTGTCAACACACCCTGGTTCATTGTGGGTGTAGCCGCAGGAGGAATCGGGGTCGCAGTGTGGGTAAAAGTCGGTGTAATGACAACTGTGGTATCAGAAGGTCTTAAAGTGATGGTCGGTTCTGGCAGGGGTGGTGCGAGCGGGACAGTAGAAGTGATGGCAGGGGGAGGAGCAACTGAAGGACTGGCAATTAGCAAAGGGGTTTGTGCCGGGGCAATCGCCTGCCCGGGGTTTATCTGACAGGCAGCCAGAGCGCTCCCGGCCCACGCCAATCCTAAAAACTTCAAAAAACCTCTCCGAGACAATTGAGTCTTAGTTCGTCCAGGCATTATGGTTCCCTCCTCACACGAAGAATGTTCGTCTCATAAGAACCATAAACATTGGCAATTACGGTCTCGCCATCTCGTGTTAATGTACCTTCATAAGGTCTGTCACCTGCGTGAGCAATCCAGCCATCCATATTGAACGGCAAAGGACCATCTGCAGGAATCCACTCGCCGTTGTACTTGCGCGCAATATGAACATGGGTACCGGTCGATAAGCCTCCTTCACATGATGGATAACCGATTAAATCCCCCGTTTCGAGCCAGGTTCCGTTTGCTATGCGTCCATTAGTAGCAATATGCAAATAGAGCAGCGCCCAACCTGTTTGTTCGTACCCATCGCCGTCCAAATCGACCACAACCACCCCTCTGCCTGAGCGAACCACTTTTCCAGGCGCAGCAGCTAAAACCCAGCTAAATGATTCAACACATCCGGGCACATTTCTTGAGGGAGAAAAATCCAAAGCAGCGCGAGCGCCATCACGTTCCCAAGCCCCATGTGGTCCGCCCGTGTAGTTCCATAATTGCCCAATCATAAAAGGCAAGATCAGGTCAGGTTGAACCAGATCAGGAGGATACAGCGGTTCTACTTGCATTGCCCGCAGCCAGGCACTGTCAAACATCCTTTCGTACAGAGCGGGAAAACCGGTGTTCGGGTCCATAGCCTGAAGCCAATCTTGTGTTCCATACACCTGGGCAAAATAATATTGCAGAGCAACTGTTCCCGCGTTTAATTCCGGTGCAAGGCGAGCCGTAACGCCATCAGAAAATCGAATCTCATACAACTGCCCTTCTCGCCACCCATAATATCCAGTAGACAAATTATTAACTGCCCAGGCCAACTGTTTATACAAGCCCTTGTAACGAACATCTATTTTCCCCATCGGATAATCTTCCAACGCAGAGTTTGTGGGAGTGCTGCTGTAGACCAAACCCGTTTGATATTCCAGAAGGGCCAACAGCATGCGCGGATTGATCGAATTCTCTAAGGCAACCCGCTGGACAACTTCTGCACCGCTAGTCCATGAGGTTGAGCCAAGCCATTCACGATAGGTATTCAAGTAACCATTGGCGTTGCTAACAAAAGCCACCACATCGAAATCAATCGCTGAAGGTGAAAATACCACCTCGCTGTCAGGAAAATGTTTTTCCGCCGATGTTGTGTTAGCCAGGCGACGCGGAATCACCAACAGCTGGTTAGGATGTAATAGATTATTTGGGGATATGTACTCGGGGGAAGTAATTTCTGAAGGATCTACACCAAAACGAACCGCTACCACAGGCAACGTATCTCCAGCTTGAACATAATATAAGACGGGAGCAGTGTTCAGTTCATTGCCGACAGTCGTTGGGACAGGAGCAAAATAGGCAGGCGTCTCGGTAGCTTCTGGAACGATCTCTACCGCCTGGATAGGTGTTGGAGAAGGACCATAAGGTGGGAAAACGAGAACGGGTGTTTTGGTAGATTGTAAGTTCCCACTAGGAGGAGCAAACAAAGGTTCAGAGGAAGATAACGTTCCAACTGAACATGAGAGTGTGACAAATGCCACCAAAGCGCTAACAACTAAAAACCTGCAACTAACGCTGGATTGAATTCTCCGGATAATAACCTTCCCAAGCTTCAACCACTTCATCGTTTCGTTTAAGATAACCATCATAAATTTTACCAGCACCACTTGAAATCCAACCATCCATCATAAAAGGGATATCCTGATCAGCCGGAATCCATTCCCCATTATACCGTCTTGCCAGGTGCATATGTGTTCCAGTAGATACGCCCCCCTCGCAGGATGGGTGACCAATTCTTTCTCCTGCTTTCAGGTAAACGCCGGCCTGGACTCGATCTCGACTCTCTATGTGCATATATAGGACCGTCCAGCCGGTTTGTTCTAATCCATCACTGGGTGCTCCCAAGATATCAAGATCCTGTACCACTGCCCCGTTTCCAGAGCGCAAAATCAAACCATCGGCGGCTGCCGCGACCCACGCCTCACTGATGACGCAGCCCAAGGCTTCTCCTGGAGGAGCAAAATCCAACCCAGCCCAGGCCGAGCCATTTCCCCAGCCGCCATGCGGCCCGCCCGTGAATGCCCACACAAAACCGGACTCAAAAGGAAGCTGCATGGCAGGTTGCTGCAAGCCCTGCGGCAAAACGGGCTCATATGTTCGCGAGAAAGGATATCCAAAAAATGTGTTGTACGTTGCTTGCAAACCGTTCTCTGTAACTGCTGCCAACCACTGGGGACGCTCACAAAGTGAGCCTAACAAATACTGAATACCGGCTGTGCCGGCATTAATTGTAGGGTTAGCTGGAACAATACCGCCGTCTTTCAAAATCCAATTGGAGATAGAGTTGACACGCCAGGCATAGTAACCATAATTCAATTTATCGGCGGTCCAGGCAAGCTGGCGATATAAACCCTTGCGCCAGGCTTCCAAACGAACGATTGGGTAGTTTTGGCTTTCCTCCGACTGTTTCGATTGCGAAACCCAGGCGCTGCGATATTCTAAGATCGCCAAGAGCAAGCGCGGGTTGACAGAATATTCGTAAGCTATGCGAGCAATAATTTGCGAGCCAGTGAACGATTGATCATCGATCTCCTCAGAGTAAGAAGCCAGGTAACCTCCCTGGGTCTTCACGAAATATTCAACATCAAAATCGATACTCGCAGGACTGTATATCAATTCCGAGTCCGGTATTATTTTGAATGAAGGTCCTATCTCCCCAGGCGGAGGCGCTGGGATTGTCAAAGTCTGGCCCACCTCTAAGTAATCAGGGTTCGCTAATTCGTTGGTCTCGATCAATGCCTCTACACTTACCTGGTAACGTTGGGCTATCAAGAACAGAGTATCACTCGGTTGGACAACATAGATTTCCAGGTCAGACCGAGAAGTAGGAAGCGGATGAGGTTGGTCAGGGGTGGGCGTTAATACAGGTCCCTGCGTATTGCTCACTGCCGGTTGGGTAGGAAGCTGCGCTGCGGGCGTACCTGCCAGGCGAGCGAGCGCAGTCTCTGCCAGGGCATAATTCGGCTGCCCGCTTGGCGCTGCCCAGGGATCGACACTCTTAGTGCAGGCTAAAATAACCATCAGCCCGCTCACCAATAGCCACATCACCCGCCAGGTTAATTTTAAGGAATGGTTGTGCATAACGTTTATGTAGGCATTCTACCCGGAACGAATCCGCAAGTCAACAAATCCAAATTTGGTGGTTTGCTACAGTATAATAATCCAAATTCTTTCTGCTCATGATCATTTTAATTTGTAGGATAACCATATGCTTGAACCAATCGTTGAATGTATAGCCAATTATTCGGAGGCGCGTCGTCCTGCCAATGTGCAAGCAATAGCCGATTCAATTTCTGCCATCTCAGGAGTTCGTATTCTCGATCAACATTCTGATCAAGATCATAATCGCACTGTGATCACCTTCGCCGGCTCGCCTGCAGCCGTAGAAGAAGCAGCCTTCCGCTCCATTGCAAAAGCTGCTGAATTGATCAACCTGGATGAGCATAAAGGAGAACATCCTCGTATTGGAGCAACAGATGTAGTGCCTTTTGTGCCCATCTCCGGTATCACGTTACAAGACTGTGTGGCAATCGCTCAACGCCTGGGGCAAAGAGTAGCAGCAGAACTGAGTATCCCAGTTTATCTATACGAAGAAGCGGCAACCCGCCCAGAACGGCAAAATTTAGAAAACATCCGCCGTGGGCAATACGAAGGTCTAAAAGAAGCGGTCCATACCGATCCAGAACGCACACCCGATTACGGCCCGGCTCGGTTAGGAACGGCCGGAGCTACCGTCATTGGGGCTCGACAGCCTCTGATTGCCTACAACGTCTACTTGAACACGGATGATTTAGAAATAGCCAAACAGATTGCCCGCGCTGTACGCTATTCATCCGGCGGCCTGCGTTATGTGAAAGCACTCGGGATGTTGGTAGATGGGCGGGCGCAAGTATCTGTGAACCTGACCAATTACCGGGGCACGCCGGTAGCGCGCGTGGTAGAAATGATCCGCCAAGAGGCTACTCGTTACGGGGTTGTTATTCATCACAGCGAATTAGTCGGCCTGATACCACAAGAAGCTCTGGTGGACGCGGCCCGCTGGTATTTACAACTAGACCAATTCGAACCGGATCAAATTCTTGAAACCCGCCTGGCGGCTATCCCCAAAACAAATGATGCCAGTGTTGGAAACGTCGATCAATCCTTCTTGAACGCTCTCGCTTCAGGAATCGCCACCCCTGGAGGCGGTTCGGCAGCTGCTTACAGCGGTGCAGCCGCCGCAGCTCTGGTTGCCATGGTGGCGCGCCTGACCATTGGCAAAAAGAAATACCTTTCAGTCGAAAGTCAGATGAAAGTGATCATCGATAAAGCGGAAGAACTACGAGCCAGCCTGACGAGAGCCGTGCAAGAAGACGCGACCGCATACGAACATGTGATGGCAGCCTTCAAGCTGCCCAAAGAAACTGCCGAAGAACAGCTAGAGCGCCAATCTGCCATTAACCAAGCCACGCTTGGAGCCATGCTCGTTCCCTTAGAAGGAGCTCGCCAGGTGATCAGGGTGTTTGAGTTGGCACTTGAGGTAGTATCTCACGGCAATATTAATGCCATCAGCGATGGCGGCACAGCCTATTGTTTAGCCAGGGCTGCGCTGTGCAGCATGGGGATGAATGTTCGGATCAATGCGCACGCGCTCAACGAATCTTCAGCCGTCGCCGCTGCGCTGGAAGAGCTGGCATCTCTCGAAGCCAGAGCTTTGATACTCGAGAATGAAGTGCGCGTTACGCTCCAGGAGCGTGGGACGCTTTCTCAAGTATTCTAAATATTAGGTTGCGATACAGGGAGAAAAAATATGGGTCTCAAACCCGATCACTGGATAATTAAAATGGCACGCGAATGCAAGATGATCGACCCTTTCAGCGAAAGCCAGGCTAGAGATGGCATCATCTCGTACGGAGTATCATCATACGGATATGATATTCGAGTCGCTGATGATTTCAAAATTTTCACCAATACATACTCCACCATCGTCGACCCCAAGAATTTTGATTCCCGCTCCATGGTCGACTACAAAGGTGACGTTTGCATCATTCCTCCAAATTCATTCGTCCTGGCTCGCACCGTAGAATATTTTCGCATTCCCCGGGGTGTTCTCACCTTGTGTATGGGCAAGTCCACCTACGCGCGTTGCGGCATCATCGTCAACGTAACTCCCTTCGAACCCGAATGGGAAGGATACGTAACGCTGGAAATCTCCAATACTGCGCCGCTGCCAGCGAAAATATATGCGAATGAAGGCATTGCCCAGGTGTTATTTTTTGAAGGCGACGAGCCCTGTCTCACATCTTATGCAGATAAAAAAGGGAAATACCAGAAGCAGAAAACGATCGTACTGCCCAAGTTATAGCAGGCAAAATATCAAGGTTCCCCTTGAACGGTGATCAGATCCTTGAGACTCTGATAGGTGGCCGGACCAATGCCAGGAACATTTAGGATTTGCTCGGTTGTGGCGAAATCACCATGCTCATCCCGGTAAGCAATGATCTTTTGAGCGGTCACAGCCCCAATCCCTGGCAAGGTTTCCAATTTTTCCTGAGATGCAAGGTTGATATCGATCGGATACAGTTCTTGTGCCAGGGATATACCCGTTCGGGCAGTGTCAGATATTGGCAAGCTTGAACGAACCCATACTCGCTGCCCATCCTGCAAAACGGAAGCCAGATTCAACGCCTCCAGTGCTGCGTCCGGTAAAAAACCGCCTGCTTCCTGAATAGCATCCTGAACGCGGCTGCCGCGGGGCATCTCATATACACCGGGCTGGTTGACGGCGCCTGCAACATACACGGTAACAGGTGCAGGCGTGGGCGCAGGCAACAGCATGACCGCCTGGCCGCGCGGCGGCCTGCTCACAAAGTACAAAATACCCCCGACCAGCAAGGCACACGCCACACCATAAACAATCGCCCAAGCTGTTTTCATCAATCATCAAAAGGGGAAATCTTTAAGCTCAATCCCAACCGTTGGTGCGCAGCATCTATATTCAACACCCGTACAGTAATATTTTGCCCCTCATACAGATCGTCGATCGCTGCATCCACAGACTCATCGGAATAAGCCATTTCTGTGATGTGGATCAAACCATCCAAACCATCTTCCAGGCGGGCAAAAGCTCCAAAAGGCGCCATGCTGGTGATAACAGCTTCTACCACTTGCCCAGGATAATAACGCACACCCGCGGACTCCCAGGGGTTTTTGCAAAGGCGCTTGAGGCTCAAAGCAATCCGACATCGTTCCTTATCCACCTGGATCACATGAACGGTTATTGGCTGCCCCACTTTGACCACATCCGCCGGATGGCGCACCCTTCCCCAAGATATTTCCGAGACATGCACCAACCCCTCAATGCCACCCAGAT
>CAZVRZ010000070.1:0-12061 GCA_964629965.1 uncultured Anaerolineaceae bacterium | reverse complement strand
AATGTTGGTAATAACACCGCGTACACATTCCCCCGTTTTTAACTTTTCCAGCAATTCGTTACGCTTTCCACAGTCAGCCAAGGCTGCGCGTTCAGAAAAGACAATCCGCCCTCGCTCAGAATCGCACTCAATGATCTTCAAATACACAGGCGAACCAACATAATCAGATAATATCTCATCCCGATCGCCTTCGGCCAGGTCGCCATACACATCTACCAGGTGAGAAAATGGGACAAAGCCACGCATGTTCTCACCTCCCACCAACAAGCCGCCCCGGTTATAACCTGTCACTTCAAGCCGAATGATCTCATCTCGCTCGAAATACCGCTGCACTTGCCGCCAATCAATGTTTGGTTGTTTGCTGCCAGCTAGATTCCCCACATCTTTCCTGTGCGGTGCAGTGCTTGATGCCGCCTTGTATTCACGCGACCGGATGAAACGTTCTTCATCGGCTAATAATGAAGCCCACCAGTTTTCATCCATCTTTGGCGCTGTCTTGATCGTACGAGAACCCTTTCTACCGTCCACGTTTCAACCGACCTTCCTCACCAAAACCGAGACAATCCTTGCAAAAACGAAAGCTTCGCACTCTCTATTTTACCAAAATCAGTGGTGTTTGGGCATCTTCATCCACAGGATATCGAGTTAATTCCACCCCGTTGTCAGCCCGTGTCCTTTGCTCCATCTCAATGATCGCGCTCGCTACTGCCTCGATAGCAACACGTTGTTTTCGATATAAATCTGCTTCAGACATTGCCAAGCGTAAGGCCACATCGCGTACTTTTCGCCCCTCCATGAACTTCAATTCTAAAATATTATACAATATCCATTCGCCCGTGAATCGACGCTCACCTTCAGGACGAATATGTTCGACCGCCTGGCGCAAGATAGCCCGTAACGCGTTAGCAGGATTTTCCTGATGCTCATCCAGGATTTCACGAACAATCTGCAACTGCATCAAAGGGCTTTCTGTTAACTTCGGTCCACCCCAGTAATGAGTCAAGGCATCTTTCACCCACTTGGTAATGTTTCGTTGTTCCAGAGACAAACCAGGATCGGTTAATACATCCGCACCATCATAACGAGCCGCCGCCCTCAGCCGCTGGATCAAATCGACCTTCGGTGTCAAATCTTGCAGGGTTGTGAACACTTTTTGCTGGCGATTCCGGTCAGCTAAAGCCAACGATGCTCGCTGCGCTAACAAATCCAGGGCATGTAACTGTTCATCATCCAGAAAGTGGGTTTGCTCGCAGAATACCCCCATGATACCTAAGAGCTCAGTCTCATCCTGTTCATTATACAGGGGTACAAAGAGATAATTTTCCCATCGAAAAAAGCCATAAGCGTCTTGTTGGGTGCTGGCCTCCCGCAAAAATTGTTCTGAAATTCCTCCAGCGAATTCTGGTTTTCCCCCCACGCTAACGATCATTTCAACCTTCCGATTCCCCAGCACGGCAATAATAGCCTGCGGCGATTGGAGCCGATCGCAAGCAGCCGCTAAAACCGATTCCAAAAACTGTTTTAGGTCAGAAATCGTCAACACACGCTCTTCCAACCTCTGTAGCAGGGCGACATTGGAATGATCTCCCCCATGAAACAACCAGCGTTCCCAGATTGGGGCCGCCAGCGTGATCACATATTCAAATAATAACAAACTGCCCACCATCATTACAGGCACAAAAGCCGTATAAGGCTGTCCCCATCGATCACCCAAACGGCGCACGATGGTTGTCACTGCCAGAACCATTGACGCAGTGAATGGCCCGCGCATCAGCCATTTCAACAAACGGCGTTTTACAATGCGATCAGGCCATGATACGCCAAAGAAAGCTACCGAATACGACATGAGCACAATCAAAAAAGAGACCAGGAGATTACTGGTGGTCAAGACAACCCAAAAGACCACCGGGTGGACAGCGGCAAAACCTGAACCGAACAACAAGTAAGGGAAAGAACCCATCACAGGAGCAGCAGAGCCAGCCAGCAAATACTTCATTCTGCGCCGGCTGGTACTGGTAACAGAACGCCGGTAGGCGCGAAAAAAATTGACTACGCTCCAGGTAATGCATAGAGCGTAAAAAGCCACGAATAACCATGTCAACCGGGTCGGTTCCAGGTGCGGCACAGGACTGGTTTGTTCGGCCAATGGACCGACCAGCATGGAGAATGGCAGCATGAACAAGAATCCAAGTGACATGAGATATATGAACCGGGCAGCCCATTTTCTCCTTCCGCGTGATGGCCTGCCTGTCGTTACCAACAAAGCATCCGAAAAATGCACGTAAGCCGCAGGCAAGAAAATAATGCCGATCCACTGAAAGAGAAGTAAAAACTTAAGCAGGTCCTTTGAGGTCGTGATGCCGGCGAGAGCGTCTCCCACATAGACGATCACCACACATGTTAAAATCATTGCGAAAGAACGCGCCACGCGATCCCGCAGGTTAAATGTTAAGGCGTACAGCAGCAAGGAAAAAGCCGTGATGGCTATTCCTGCGGTTAGCAGCTCATTAACAACGCGTAAACCTGTTACCAACAAATCCATCTATTTCACCGCTTCACCGCACAGTTCTGGCGAAAAAGATAGCAATATCGTGATTCAAATAATAACGATCATTATATCCACAAAATTCGAAGCCCATTTTTTGCGCTAAACCGATCGCCGGGCGATTTTTGGACTGCATTTCCATCACCAGGCGAAACGTATCATGCTGCCTGGCCCATTCTTGAGCCGCCAGTACCAAGGCACTTCCAATCCCCTGACGCCGTAGGCGGCGTAAGATAACCAGATCCGTCATCCAGGTAGTCGCCGGAGCAATCCCCAACATCAAACACATATATCCCACAATCGTTTGACCCATTGTTGCTACCAATACACCAGATCGATTCGTCCAATCATCCAGCAGAGTGGTCTTTGGCCGCGGGTAATCAACCTTGACAGAGCGAGGCAGGCGCGCTTCACGAAAATTGATCCAAATCTGGCCTTCTTCCGTTTGGTTAATATCCATTTGCCAGACGTATTCACTGGTGTAATCATGCTCTATTTCAACAAGTAAAGGAATATCTACAGGGATCGCAGGACGAATCTCAATTTCGGGCATATCAACTCCTCTCTCAGGGCTGTTCCACAACCACATTGACTTGAATCACGCATGCAGGCATTGCCACCCCCTGGGAATCGACCACAATTAATCTCAACATGTATTCCCCCGGCGGCAGCATTGTGGTTACCCATTCTCCCAATTTGCCGTTTTGGACTACGTTCTCCCCAGCAACAATCGATAACCAAATCGTTTCGCCAGGACGAGCAACCTCATACTTATAAAAGCCGAAATTGGGTATATCTGCAATGCCCTCAACGCTAACAACGCCGCTCACCTGGGAACCATCTTTAGGGGCCGTGAGCACCACCTGGCCGGGTGTGCAACCCTGGCCGGCTACCGGCTCGGTTGGAGTGGGCGGAATTTGGGTCGGCAGAAATTGATCGAAAATATCCAGCGATAACACCGATGTAGCGGTCGCTCGCAGATCGAGGGTTGGCGAGGGCAGAGGCATTGCTCCAGGCATGGTTGGAGCTACAAAAGACACTAATGTAAACTCGGCCACAGTCATCATCAAGATCAACAACAACATCCAGGCATGCTGATTCAGGCGTTCTTGCGCTCGATCGCGCTCCATACCAAAAGCTGCATTACGCAGTTCTTCCCACGCTACAGCAAATTTTCGGATTTGAAAAATAGCAAATATCCCCAGCAACAAGTAAATCCAGATTGCATATTCCCTAAAATACCGAACTATTTCTTCCATGCGAGATATTCACCAATAAATCCGATATCACACACCAGTGACCTGACAACACCACAACGATCCACACCGGATTTCGCCAGGCATTCCTTTGGGTACCTGAACGGATTGTGTCGCTGGCAATATCACAATCGCTGCAAGACTCCTGTAATCAACTGCGACAAGCGAGGCGTGATCTTTTGGCCAGCTTCAAGCACTTCCTGGTGGGTGGTTTCTGTATTTCCATCCAAATTCGCTTTGTTTGAAATACCTGAAATCCCCATAACACGGATACCGCCATGCCTGGCAACGATCACTTCGGGTACGGTGGACATCCCAACGGCATCTGCGCCTGCCAGGCGCAAAAAGCGTAAATCTGCCGGAGTTTCAAAAGATGGACCTGCCAGGCAAACATAAACCCCTTCATAGAGAGCAAGTCCCTTTTCTCGCGCCACCTGCATTGCCAGATCGGCCAAAACGCGATCATAAGCCCGGCTCATATCAGGGAAACGAGGCCCCAACGTATCGATATTGGGCCCACGCAAAGGATTCGGCCCAGCCATCCCAATGAGATTGAGCTGGTCTGTGATGAGCATCAGGTTGCCCGGCTCAAAAACAGGATTAATTGCGCCTGCTGCGTTTGTAACGATCATAATCTCAATCCCCAAACGCGACATCACCCGCACAGGAAAGGTCACTTCCGCCATGCTATAGCCCTCATAGTAATGCGCTCTACCCTGCATTACCAGTACTTCATGGCCTTCCAAACGACCGATTATTAAATTGCCAGAATGTCCGGCCACAGTTGATATCGGCCAATGCGGAATATCCGGGTACGGTATGACAACCGCTTGCTCCACCAGAGATGCCACCGAACCAAAACCCGACCCCAACGTGATCGCAATGCGGGGATGATATGTCGTGTGCGCACGTAGATAATTGGCAGTTTCATCAAATTGCTCAATTGTTAAATACTCATCCATTATGCACCTCTGTGCTCTACCAGTACACTCAGGAAAGGGCACCTGAACACATAAAAGCACCGGAAGAAAATTTCTCTATACCCGTGCTTGAATGCACCTCACCAGACTACCTCACAATAATTTTGTAAAGCTTATGTAGAAATAATTTCGGCCAACCACGCTTGAGTAAGGCGCTTCATGCTAATGAAAACATTATAACATGGGCTGGCAAGCCGTGTTCCTGATAGCGATTGCCTTATAAAGCAGCGCCGGAATTTAGTAACATGGCAGCAAAAGCATCTACCGTTCGATCTACGCTGGCATCATTGATCCAATAGTGGGTTACCAGCCGGAAACGCCTTTTGCCTACCACCCCTACGCGTACACCTTGTTGTTTAAGCCAGTCGGCAGCTTGAGCTGCTCCCCAGGATATCTCATCTCCCAAAGAAAAGAAGATCATGTTCGTGTAAGGTGTACCGGGATCCATGATCAATCCAGGCAACTTCGATAGTTCTTCAGCCAACCGGCGAGCCCGTCCATGATCTTCTGCCAGGCGATCGATCATTGTATCCAGGGCAACAATTCCCGCCGCGGCCAGGATACCTGCCTGGCGCATACCGCCTCCCAATTGTTTGCGAATACGCAAAGCGCGCCCAATAAAAGAACGCGAGCCGCACAGCACCGAGCCCACAGGAGCGCACAAGGCCTTGCTCAAACAAAAGGTGATCGAATCTGCCGGGGCACACAATTCTCGTACCGGAACGCCAAGCGCCACAGCTGCATTGAAAATACGAGCGCCATCGATGTGCAACTGCAAGCCGCGCCGCTGCACTAATTCAGCCACCTGTCGAGTGTACGCAACGCCCAACACAACTCCGCCGCACCGGTTGTGGGTATTTTCGAGAGTAACCAGGCGGGTAATGGGATGGTGTGGATCCTCCGGCCGGATAGCCGCCTCGATATCATCTAAAAGCAGGCTGCCATCCGGCTGGTTGGGAATCTGGCAGGAATGTACGCTCCCCAGGGAAGAAATGCCTCCCGCTTCATACAAAAATGTGTGCGCTTTGTTTCCCAGGATCACTTCATCCCCGCGCTGGCAGTGCGCCAGGACAGCCACCAGGTTGCCCATTGTGCCAGAAGTCACGAACAAGCCCGCTTCATGCCCAGTGCATTCGGCAGCCATTTCTTGTAACCGGTTTACCGTGGGATCTTCTCCATATACATCATCCCCTACCTCAGCCGCGGCCATGGCAGCTCTCATTTGCGGCGTAGGATGCGAGACCGTATCAGACCGAAGATCGATGTATTCCATATTAGTCCTCTAATGTTTATAGTGAATAGGTGAGTTTACGAAGAAGCTCGAAGTTCTTCTAACACGCGGGTAAGCTCAGTGGGCAGCGGCGCTTCGAAAGTGCGTTTTTCTTTCTGGCCGGGAAGCCGGATTGCCAGGCGCACCGCATGTAGAAAAAACCGGGCGGCCGAAATGGTAGATTTTTTGTGTCCATATACGGTATCACCCGCCACGGGGCAGCCTACAAACTGTAAGTGCAGGCGAATCTGATGCGTCCGTCCTGTCAACGGATGTACTTCCAACAACGTATGGCGAGCAAATGTCTCAAGCGTATGATATTCGCTGGATGCATCTCGACCCTTATCCACAGTAACAATTGCCATCTGGTTGCGGTTACGATTACTGCGCCCAATCGAGGCTTCCACCCGGCCAGACGGCGTAGGTGGATGCCCATCGACCAAGGCCAGGTAAATTTTCTCTACCTTACGCAGCCTGAACTGATCTTGCAGCCAACGGTGCGCTTGATCGTTCTTGGCCAGCAAGATCAAGCCAGAAGTATCTTTATCCAGGCGATGAACAACCCCCGGGCGCTGTTCGCCCCCCACGCCCACAATATCCGGCACATGGGCTAAAGCCGCATGCACTAAAGTGCCGGTGCTATGGCCAGCCGCTGGATGGACAACCATTCCGGCAGGTTTATTGACTACTATCAAATCGTCATTTTCGAAAATGATATCTAACGGAATCTCTTCAGGAATGAGATCCGAAGGATGCGGCGGGGGGATCACAACATCGATCCTTGCAGAACGATCCAGCATCTGGCCGACTTTTCGGGCAGGAATGCCATCAACTAGCACTTCGCCTTCTTTGATCAAAGCCTGCAAACGCGAACGCGACAAATCAGGCAAACACCCGACCAGAAACTTATCTAATCTTTCCGGCTGATCTTGTTTAATATAGTGAAATGTAAACCTACGCTCAGCCACTTTGGTGATCCTCGGCAGGCAAATCTTCGCCGTTCACCGGCAAAGCGACCGGCAAGGAGAGATCTTCCGGCTGCGTTTCAGCATTTAGCAGTTGAGTCTCAACCGGGATCGGTTGGTTGGCAATTTCCAGCTTATTCTGCTTCTGTTCTCTCCATTCTTTGAACCATAAGGTAGCGATCAAAATCGCCACCCCTACCGAAATGCTGGCATCTGCTACATTGAAAACAGCAAAATTTCCTACAGAGACAAAATCAACCACATGGCCGATACGAATACGGTCGACCAAGTTCCCCACTGCTCCCCCCAACTGCATGCTCAACGCCAACCGCAGAGACCATTCATGCCACGGCACACGCGGGAAATATACCAGGATGGCAATCGAAACGAGTACTGCCATGGCAGCAAAGACCTCGTTTACTTGATATGAGTTGAACATACCAAAAGCCGCGCCCACGTTCGTCCAATGCACAAAGCGGGCATAAGGCATGATCCATGGCCAGGGCGCCCAGGCCTCCTGTAAAGACAGGTTTGTCTGCACCAACCACTTCGTATATTGATCCAATAAAACGATAACCAGGGCAATGCTTAGGATATAAGCATAATCTTTTAGATACTTGCTCAACATCGGCCTCCAAACCACGTTCCATACTTGCCGCCATATCAGGCAGCAGTCCCCCCATTTTACCTTAAATGACTGCCGGCGCAGTGGTTTGATTACCCAACCAATCCCCCCTGATTAACTTCCAGGTGCTATAGATCCCGGTGAGAAAACAGATATACCGCCAAAGCCAGGGCTGCCAGGGAGTAGATGACTGCGTAGAAAATCATCACCGGGCTGGGTACGGAGATTGAGACAAAAGGCGAAAAACCCATTGCAGATACCAGTGGGGATTGGATCTCAAAAGCGGCGCGCTTCCATAGAGCTTCACAAGGGATAAGCAAGCTGCATACGATTCCCACCTTGATAGCAGCCTGGTTGCCTAAAAAGGCGCCAAACTGTTCAACCCAACCACCGATGAATGCAATCCCATACAGGCCAAAAACCAACACACCGTTCGCCAGGGTCGAAAACACAGCGCCGCCTACCAGGGAAACGCCCAACAACAAGGGGATGTTCATCCACATCAGGATCAGCCCGCGGACCGGATTTGGCGATACATACCCGGAAATCAGATAGACCACCAACACCACTCCTCCGGCCACCAAGAACAGGTAAAGCGTCAGCATCAACAAGAAGCCAAGCCACTTTCCCAGCACCAATTCCCAACGGTGCATCGGTTTGCTTAGCAAAGTCTGCACAGTACCAGAATTGATTTCCCCCGAAAGGGTATCCACCGACGTCAGCACCGTCATCATGATGGTCAAAAAATTCGCCACGTACAGGCCCATCATCAACAACAGATTTTGCGCTTCACGAGCTATGTACGAATTAGCCCCCCGGCGAACGACATCTTTCTGAATTTCATGAAAACCAATCGCATAAACAGCCAAAAATACCAGTCCCAACAACAAAGCCGCCCACAAGATCCAACGTCGGGAGGCTTCTCGAAACGTTAAGCGAGTGATCGTAATGACCGACATGTCATAAGCCTCCGTCTGTCCCCACAATTTGAATAAACAGATCCTCCAGGGAAATATGTTCTGGTGTAAAAGAATAGATATCGGCTCCCTGCTCGATCATAAAACGATTGACCGCCGGCAGATCAGATTGCTGGAATAAAACCATTGCCAGGTTTTCCCCATCGAGGCGTATGCTCGTGCTCCATTGCGCCAGGCCTTCGATCATCGCGGGAGTGATCCCGTGGGCGCGTATTTGCAAGCGGATCTGCCCATCGACCAGGCTTTTCAGGTCACTGGTATAAACAACGCTGCCATGCTTGATAAAAGCCACCCTGTCGCAGGTTACTTCGACTTCGCTGAGAAGATGCGAATTCAAGAAGACCGCCGTCCCGTCATCGCTCAATTCCCGGATGATATCGCGTACCAGGCGGCGCCCTACCGGATCCAGTCCTGAGGTGGGCTCATCCAGTATGACCAGGTCTGGCTTATTCAACAGGGCCTGCGCCAGGCCGATCCGCTGGAGCATACCTTTTGAATAGGTGCGAAGTTTCTTAGAGGCATGCGAGCCCAAGCCTACCAGATCCAATAATTCTGCGATCCGGCGCCGGGCCTGGTCGCGAGGCATATGATACAGATCGGCATGGAGCGCCAGCAATTCATCCCCACGCAGCCATTCGTAAAAGCGAAAATGCTCAGGCAAAAAGCCCACCCGACCGCGTACGGCAGGATCGTTCAGTTCAGCGCCTAACAGGCGCGCCTTGCCGCCCGTTGGAGCAACCAGGGAAAGCAGCATTTTCACCGAGGTTGTCTTTCCGGCGCCGTTCGGTCCCAAGAAGCCGAAGACCTCGCCCCGTTCTACATTCAGAGAGAGGTCTTCAACGGCTATTTTATCGCCAAAAATTTTAGATATGTGACTGGTTTCGATCGCTAACGGCATGGACATGGGCTATCAGGTCCGGTCATCAAGGTATGGAGTTCGCGATTCTCACAGCAGTTTGCGGAGACCCTGGGCCTGTCAAAGCATAAATAATACTATCCTTGACCCACATCAACATATAACTGGAGGTATCTTCGGCAATCAGGGTGCCGGTCACACCATCCACAGGTATCTCACGGTAGCTGGTGCCCCCAATTGGTAACGGCACGACCAGGGTAGTTGTCCAATCAATGTTCCGGCTAAAAACCTCCGCTTCTTCTTGAGGCATTCCAATCATCTGAAGATATGCCTGGCCTAGGTTTAGCAAGTCTAACCTGGCCGGCGCGTTGACCTCGGGACTGGGCGATTGGATAAATATAGTGCATTCGGGCGTCCGTATGATGTGCGGCTCATCAGGATCCTGTTTCTCAGCTTGCTCCAGACCACATTTGCCATAAGAGGCAACCACACTATGCGGAATCTCCACGCTAACCCGAGCGCCATCCAATTCAGGCGGCAGTTGGATATTTTCTTTGCCCATTTCCTGCAGTATATTCTGTAACATCTCCAAATCTACCAGGTACTCCATGTGACCGGCAGGATTCACTTTCAGGCTCAGTTCTTCTTTCATACCGCCCGGTAGACGAACGGAGAAACCAGCCAGCTCGCTTGCCTGCGTGGCAGTTGTAACGTTTTCCTGTTCACCAAATTCCTCATACTTGATGTCGCGCGCAAATAATTGCTCCAGGCGCGGCGAAGAAGCCAAAGCCTCGGGCAGGTTCCCTGGGTCCACTTCCACAACAGTCACCCTTTGCACGCGGAACAACTCCAGGAAATTATTGGCCAGGGCTCTCACAGGTAAAAAAGCCATGGATAGCGCCAAAATCAGGCTTAAACTCAAAGCAATCCAGGCAAGACGATGTTGGTTGAACAATCTTTGGAACATTGATACACTCTCCTTATGCAAAATTCTGGTTTGTAGGTGAGTGCGCGCCGTGGCGGCAGAAAGAAGGTTATTAGTACGATCAGGTTGAATCAGGTTTAGCTGCAGGCCCACTCGATTCTTTCGCTCGGTAAGTTCTTGCATGCGTTCCTGGCAAAACGAACAACCAGCCAGGTGCGCTTGAAGCGCTTTGGCCTCTAGATCTGGCAAAGCCTGATCCAGGTAGGCTCGCAACTGCCCATCAGGAAAATGCGCCCTGTCCATATTTGCCTCGCCTTTCACTTTACCTGTTCAGTCTGAATTTTCCGGTAACATTGCTCAAATTCATGCTCAGCCCTTGCCAGCAGCGTTCCAATGGAGGTCGGGTTCAGCTTCATGGTGGATGCAATTTCTGCATACGCCAATCCTGAGTGACGCAGCAGTAACAATTGAGCAGAGCGAGCTTTCATGGAAGCCATCACCTGCCGCACCCTGGCCCGTTCCAACTCTTGTTCCACGAGTATTTCAGGATCAGATGCGCCTTTTTCGGATAGCAGGGATTGGCCGGCCTCCTGTTCGTAACGCTCCCGCCTGCTGGAAGAGCGCAGTGCGTTATACCCCAGGTTGACAGCCACCCGGTACAGCCATCCTTCCAGGTTCTCTGGCAGCATCCAGTCAGGTAGACGCATCCGCCTGTACAGCTTCCAAAACACCTCCAGCGTCAGGTCATCTGCCTCGGCAGGATCGCCAACCAGTCGGAGCAGGACTCCATAAACTCGTTCCCAATGCTGCTGAAAGAAACCATCGAACCCGTCTGTTTTGTCATGCGTAGAACCGACGTGCGCCTTTTTGAACGTCAATGTTTCTGGTATCCTTTGCGCCATATTGCACACTCAATTATAAGACACCACACAGGCTTAAATTGTGACAGACGAGAGCACTATTCCCGGTATAAGCGCGGCACGCGGGTATTGATGTTGGTTAAGATTTCGTACGGGATCGTACCAGCCAACAGCGCAAGCTCATCGGCGGTAATACTTTCCCCCTGCGACTCTCCTAACAAGATAATATCTTCATCCGGGGCAAATTTATCCTGTTCGGTATTGACCAGGAATTGATCCATGCACACGCTGCCCACCACAGAATACCTGCGGCCACAGATCAGCACCTGTGCCTGATTAGACAGTCTGCGGAAGTACCCATCCCCATATCCCAGGGGGATCGTCAGGATATGCACCGGATGATCGCTTTGCCAGGTTGACCCATAGCTAACCGGGTGATATGGCGGTAACACCTTCGATAACACCGCCCTTGCTTTCCAGGTCAAGGCTGGCTGAACCGGAAGACTATGCACCAGTTCAGCATTTGGATACACCCCATACAACAAGATGCCAGGCCTGACCATATCGAAGTAGCTGTCCGGCAGTTGCAAGATAGCTCCCGAGTTTGCCATATGAGTCAAGGGCCGCTTCAGGCCGCGCTTCTCATAAAAAGATAGAACTTGTTGGAAGCGTTCCAACTGCAGGCGAGCATGGCTCAAATCTGCTGATTCAGCGCTGGCAAAATGTGAAAAAATCCCACCCACCTCCACCGAATAACTCTGCAAGCTAGCTTGTAATAGCGATTCCGCCTCGTAATACGGAA
>CAZVRZ010000069.1:0-28466 GCA_964629965.1 uncultured Anaerolineaceae bacterium | reverse complement strand
GGCTTCTTGGCTGGGTTGATTTTAATCTCTTCTACTGCTTCGAAATCCCCTCTCAAAAAGGTGCTTGACTTTATTCGTGATTTGCGCTAGACTCTATGAAATTTCTTTATGAGCGCTTCCTGTTCACCCTTCTCCTTTTATTATTATTTTTACGGCTTCCGATCACGGTCAGCCGTTGGAGGCGCTTAACCGGGTAAGGTAAGGTAAATTGTTACCGGAATGCGAGACCAGCGGCCTCACATTCCGGTTTTTTTTATTTCAGCAACTGTGCAAAAAAAGCACTGTTCACCGCTATTGAAAGGATCAATTATGCCGGTTCGTGGAGTTCGTGGAGCTATCAGCGTTGCCGATGATAGCCCTGAGTCAATCGTAACTGCTACACAGGAGCTTCTTCAAAAGATCCTGGCAGCCAATCCCACTATGCTAGTAGAAGACCTGGCTAGCGCTTTGTTCACAGTAACCGAAGATCTCTATTCAGCATATCCTGCTCGAGCCGCGCGCCAGATGGGCTGGAGGTTCGTGCCGCTCATGTGCGCTCGCGAAATTCCCGTGTCGGGCAGTTTACCGCGCTGTATCCGGGTGCTGCTGCATTGGAATACAGATCTGCCACAACAGGCAGTGCAGCACGTTTACCTGGGGCAGGCTGTAAGTTTACGTCCAGATCTGGCTGGATGTTCTTCACCAGACTAGTTAAACGGTGCTTTTTACCGTAATTTTTTTGTGCGTTGGAGGTTCTTATGATGATCATTATGCGAACGGATGCTTCTCAGGATCAGATCAGCCTGGTCGTGAGTCACATAACCGGTCACGGTTTGAATGCGCATCTTTCCCGTGGGGAAGAGCGGACTGTGATCGGTGTGGTAGGAGATGGACGTCCCATTCCACGGCAGCATTTTGAATTGATGATGGGCGTTGATCGGGTCGTTTCGATCTCTCGCCCTTATAAGCTGGCTTCTCGGGAGTTTATTCCGCAAAATAGCCATTTTGCATTGGATGGCGTGCAAATCGGTGGAGATCAGATCGTTTTGATTGCCGGCCCTTGCTCGGTAGAAGACCGTTCTTCATTGCTGGAAGTGGCTTTTGCGGTGCGCGAGGCCGGTGCGCATGCGCTGCGCGGGGGTGCATTTAAGCCTCGCACTTCCCCTTATGTATTCCAGGGGTTGGGAGAGAAGGGCCTAGAATTATTGGCAGAAGCGCGCGAGATCACCGGCTTGCCGATTGTCACCGAGGTTATGTCTCCAGAGCAAATTGCCCTGGTGGGTCGTTACGCGGATGTATTGCAGATTGGTGCTCGCAATATGCAAAATTATGCCCTGCTGCATGCCGCTGGCGAAAGCCAAAAGCCGATATTGCTCAAGCGCGGTATGTCTGCTGCGATCGAAGAATTGTTGATGGCTGCCGAGTATATCCTTTCACACGGCAATCGGCGGGTGATCCTATGCGAACGTGGCATTCGCACCTACGAAACTGCTACCCGGAATACAACCGATATAAATTCTATCCCGGTATTGAAAAGCCTGACACACCTGCCGGTGATCCTGGATCCGAGTCACAGCACCGGCCATTGGCAGTATGTTGAAGCCATTGCCAGGGCCGGCGTGGCTGCCGGGGCCGATGGCTTGATCGTTGAAGTACACCCCAAACCGGAAGAAGCTTTATCTGATGGCGCTCAAAGCTTGAAACCCGAACGTTTTGCGGACTTGGTGCGCCAGGTGGGCCGGATTGCTGAGGCCATTGGCCGCTCGTTGGCGCCTACGCCTCATGCAGGTGCGCAGGCGCTGTACTCAGCGCAGGCCCCGAGTACGGCGCTTAAGGATGGCCTCAATTCGCCTGATCTTACAACCGAGGCTCGTCCATGAACGATGAGGTGGTGCCTTTTACCGCAGGCGTTGTCCGCAACCCGAGCGGGACAGAAAATCGTTTAATCGGCAGCCGGGTTGCTATACTGGGACTGGGCTTGATGGGGGGCTCACTGGCTCTGGCATTACGGGGTCACTGCGCCCAACTGCTGGGTTCGGATCCGGATGAGGCGACGGTTGACCTGGCATTGGCGCGGGGTGTGGTTGACCAAGCCAGTGTCGATCCCCAGGATATCTTGCCGGGGACAGATGTGGTCATATTGGCAGCGCCAGTGCATGCTATTTTAAGCCTGCTGGATCGATTGGGTGACTTGCATCCTGGCAGTGCCATGGTTCTGGATATTGGATCGACCAAAAGCGTGATTGTTGAGAGGATGCAATCTTTACCTGAGCGTTTCGATCCCCTGGGTGGGCATCCAATGTGCGGCAAAGAGAAGCCATCCTTAGAGAATGCGGAGGCAGCCATATTTCGGGGGGCTACGTTTGTTTTCACACCATTGGCGCGTACTTCGGAGAAAGCCTGGGCGCTGGCTAACGAGATTGCGCAGGCGATTGGCGCAGTCCCAGTTTGGATGGACCCGGACCAGCATGACCGCCTGGTAGCCGCTACATCTCACCTGCCTTATGTGGTTGCCAATGCGCTGGCTCTTTCAGTTTCAGTGGATGCCTGCGCTGAGTACGGCGCTTGTACCGAGTACGGCGCTTGTACCGAGTACGGCGCTTGTACCGAGTACGGCGCTTGCGCATTGATTGGGTCGGGGTTCATGAGCACTACCCGCCTTGCTTCTCACTTTACCCCCATGATGGTGGATGTGCTGGCTACCAACCGAGCGAATGTTCTGCGAGCGTTAAAGCTTTTCCGCGCAGAGATCGATGCTTTTGAAACCCTGTTGGCCGATTTTAATCATGATGCTTTGCAGGATCTGCTTGAACGCAGCGCCCAACATCATGCCGAACTACTGGAAAGCAGCCCATTTGGGCGTACGCAGTGCGGATCGGGGCCGCGTTTTTCTTCCCCGTCACGGGGTTCTCTCCAGTCCACTGATTTTCAATCGTCACCAGAGAAAGCATCATGAACACTACGACACAAACTGGCGAGCCCAAAAATACTAAAGCAATCTTAACGATCGCACCTGGGCGGGAACTCAAAGGGAGTGTGGCCTTGCCGGGTGATAAATCACTTTCTCACCGGGCAGCGCTGCTGGCTGCTATGGCTTATGGAGAAAGCCATATCGAAAATTTCCTGGTAGCAGGGGTTACATCGGCGATGCTTCATGCCTTGTCTGATTTGGGAGTATCCTGGGCCTTGCAAGACCATTGCCTGGTAGTGAAGGGAAAAGGTCTGGAAGGCTTTCGGGCGCCCGAGGCTCCTCTGGATTGCGGCAATTCGGCGACCACGTTGCGCTTGTTGGCAGGTGCGATTGCCGCGGCCGGTGTTCCTGCTGTCTTGGATGGCAGCGAAGGCCTGCGCCAGCGTCCCATGAAGCGCATCATCGAACCGCTGCAAGCTATGGGCGTGCCGATCCAAGTCTTGCCGGATGGTGCGTTAGGCCTTTCACCGGAGCAGTGTCTTGTACCGCACCGGTGTCTTGCACCGCACGCGCCTTTGTATATCAAGGCGCGTCCAGCGAACGAGAAAATCCTGGGCATCGATCATACTTTGTCGGTTGCTAGCGCTCAGGTAAAATCTTGCCTTTTGTTGGCTGCGCTGGCGGCAGGCAGCGGTACAACCCTGCGCGAACCGGGGCCTTCGCGCGATCACACCGAACGCATGTTGACCAGCATGGGAATTGCGATTGAGAGCAGCCAGGCAAATGGGCAATACTTGACTCGCCTGCTGCCGCCGCCTGTATTGCGACTGCCTGCTTTCTCGATCACTTTGCCCGGTGATTTTTCGTCAGCCGCATTTTTGATTGTCGCAGCCTTGATCACACCTGGCTCGCAGGTTGTCATCCGGAACGTGGGCTTGAATCCAACCCGCACCGGCTTGTTGGAAGTCCTGGTTTCCATGGGAGCGCAGATTGAAGTTCAAGCCCGTACGCTGCAGCAGGGAGAGCTTGCCGGCGACCTGGTAGTGAGCTATTCAGAGCTGCATGGAGCGCAAGTTTCTGGCTCGCTGGTCGTGCGTATGATCGATGAGTTCCCGGCATTTGCAGTTGCAGCTGCTTTTGCCCGCGGCGAGACGGTGGTGCGGGATGCACAAGAACTGCGTCACAAAGAATCCGATCGCATTGCTGCTCTGTGTACTGAATTGAACAAATTGGGCATTGCTGCCCGCGAGACGCCGGATGGTTTTATCATCCCTGGATTCGCACCAGGGCAGAAGGCGCAGGCGCTGTACTCAGTGCAGGCGCCGAGCACAGCGCCTGGAGGAACACAAGTGGAAGCGCATGGAGACCATCGCCTGGCAATGTCGCTGGCTTTGGTGGGATTGGCGGCCCGCCAGCCGGTAGCCGTATCTGGAGCGGAGATGATTGCCGAATCGTTCCCCGAATTCACTCAAACGCTGCTCGAGTTGGGCGCAGACCTTGGCGTTGAGTACAGCGCTGGCGTTGAGTACAGCGCAGAATAGCTATATGCGATACGCCCTGGGTTTGATCGGATATCCATTGGGACACAGTCTGTCGCCACAGCTTCATCAGGCTGCATTGCAATCCCTGGGCCTGGAAGGCGAATATTGCCTGTACCCACAGACTCCCGATGCGAAAGGCGAACAGGCCATTTCCCGGCTGTTGGAGCAGCTCCGTGCTGGAAAGCTCCATGGGTTGAATGTGACTATTCCTCACAAACAGACGGTATTGCCGATGCTGGATGAATTGACATCATTATCCAGTTTGGTCGGTGCTGTAAACACTCTCTATTGCCGCGATGGGCGCTTACTGGGGGATAATACCGATGTGCCTGGATTTCTGGCAGATCTGAGGATGCAGTTTCCCGGTCTGCATCCAGACACAGCCCTGGTGTTGGGAGCAGGCGGTTCTGCCCGCGCGGTAGCGTATGCCCTGGCTCAGGCTGGCTGGCAGGTAAAGTTGGCCGCGCGGCGACGGGAACAAGCGCAAGCGTTGGCTGCTTTGCTGCAGCCTGCCAGTAAAGTCCGGTTTGATTACAGCTTCCAAGTATGCAGCATGGACCGGGCGTCGCTGGTAGAATCTTGCCGGCAGAGTCCGCCGCGTTTGTTGGTGAATACGACGCCTGTTGGAATGTTTCCGCTTGTGGATGCCTCGCCCTGGCCTGATGATCTCTTGCTGCCAGAGGCCTGCGCGGTTTATGATCTGATCTACAACCCGCGCCAGACCCGTTTGGTGCAAAGAGCGCAAACGATGGGCTTACCGGCGGCGGATGGCATGGGTATGCTGGTGGAGCAGGCTGCCCTGGCTTTTGAACACTGGGTTGGGCAATCCCCGTCGCGCACGGCGATGTGGCGGGCTGTTCAACCTGTATCCTCATAGGAAGGTGTTTGAATAGGATGACTATGCATATGAAAGTTCGTTCTCACCGCCTCGACCGGCTGGCGGATCAATTCTTTGCAGTGCTTGATGAAAAGATCCTAGCGATCAAGGCTGCCGGGCACGATGTGATTCGCCTGGATATTGGTTCTCCAGATCGTCCTCCGGCGGATTTTATCGTGCAAGCTTTGGTTGAATCGGCTGCCAGGCATGATCAACATGGTTATCAATCCAATCGCGGCACGCCTGGGCTGCGAGCGGCATGGGCTGAGATGTACCGGCGCGACCAGCATGTGTTTGTCGACCCGGATACTGAAGTGGTACCGCTGCTGGGCTCAAAAGAAGGTATCTTCCACTTGATGCTGGCGCTGCTTGATCCGGGTGATATGGTGTTGATACCAGATCCCGGTTATATCACCTATACCCAGGGCACCATCTGTGCGGGTGCGGAACCTTTTTACCTGCCTTTGCGCCAAGAAGCCGCTTATTTGCCTGATCTAGATTCCGTTCCGCCGGCTGTTCTAAAGCGTGCCCGCATGTTATGGCTGAATTATCCCAATAACCCGACTGCTGCCACTGCTACCTTGGAATTCTTCGCCCGAGCGGTAGAATTTGCCAGGCAAAATAACCTGTTGTTATGCCATGATGCGGCTTATATTCGCGTCACGTATGATGGTTACCGCGCCATCAGTCTGCTGGAAACGCCAGGAGCAAAAGAAGCAGGTTGCATTGAGTTCAACTCGGTGTCGAAGACTTATAACATGGCGGGTTGGCGAGTGGGTGCAGCGGTGGGCAATTCGGAAGCGCTCAAGTCCTTGCTCACATTCAAAAGCGTTGCCGATAGCAGCCATTTTCGCCCGGTCATGGATGCGGCCACGGCCGCGCTGCTGGGTGATCAATCGTGGTTGGCGCCGCGTAATGAAGTGTATGCCCGCCGCCGGGACCTGGTGCTGCAGGGTTTGCAGCCCTTGGGTTTGCAGGCCGAGCGTCCGAAGGCTTCTTTATATATTTGGTTCCAGGTTCCGCCAGGCTGGACATCCGTAGCTTTCACCGATATGCTGCTCGACCGGGCGCATGTCAGCCTGACTCCGGGAACGGTGTTTGGTAAGCATGGAGAGGGATATGTACGTTTATCTTTGACCACTCCGGATGAACGCCTAGCGTTGGCTGTAGAGCGTATGCAGGCCGTTTTACCAGGCCCGGTTGGCAAACAATCTCTTCTTGATGGAGCCATTTTATGACGCTGCGTATTCTGACCGCTGGAGAGTCGCATGGCCCGGCATTGGTTGCCATTCTAGAAGGCTTGCCTGCTGGATTGGCCCTCGCGCCGGAGGTGATCAACCGCGAACTGGCGCGCCGCCAATCTGGACATGGCGCTGGGCCACGGATGAAGTTGGAGCAGGATCGTGTTCGCATCCTCGGCGGCGTGATGGAAGGCTATACCACCGGCGCCCCCCTGGCGCTGTCGATAGAGAACCTGGATCATGTCAAGTGGCGCGGTAAGGCTGTGCCGGCATTTACTATTCCTCGTCCTGGTCATGCTGACCTGAACGGTGCGCTCAAGTATGGTTACCGGGATTTGCGCCCTGCCCTCGAACGCGCCTCGGCTCGTGAAACCGCGGCTCGGGTGGCAGCCGGCGCAGTTTGTAAGCATTTGTTAGCCCAGTTTGATATTCGGGTGGGCGGGTATGTCAGTGCGATCGGCGACCTCCAGGCTGACCTGACAGATATTCCCCTGGTAGAGCGGGCTGCGTTGGCCGAGTCCAATGAGATGCGCTGTCCCGTCCCGGCAGCTGCCGAAGCCATGGGCAGCCGGATTGATGCCATCATCCGGGCGCGAGATACGTTGGGCGGTATCATTGATGTCGTTGCTCTGGGATTGCCGCCGGGATTGGGCTCGCATGTGCAATGGGATCGCCGCCTGGAAGCTCGCCTGGGTGCGGCGGTGTTGAGCGTGCAAGCGATCAAGGGTGTGGAAATCGGCCCGGCTTTTGAAAATGCTTCTTTGCCTGGCACGCAGGTGCAGGATTCAATATCCCTCGAGGGGCAGAGTCTGGTGCGGACTACCCAGCGTTCGGGAGGCCTGGAGGGAGGTATTACCACCGGCCAGCCGCTGCTGCTGAGAGCAGCCATGAAGCCGATCGCTACTACTCTTACTCCACAAATTTCCGTAGATTTATCAACCGGCGAGCCGGTGCAAACCTGTTATGAACGTTCGGATTACTGCCCGGTGCCGCGGGCAGTGCCGGTTCTGGAAGCGGTCGTTGCACTGGTGCTGGCAGATGCGCTGCTGGAGAAGCTTGGCGGCGACTCACTGGATGAAATACGGCCGCGCTTCGATGCGTTGCGCCGGGCTAGGCTTTCCGATTTATCAATGGATGGCGGTGAGCACATTTTCTGGCCGGAGGAAGAAAAATGAATTGGATCTTTATCTACGGTCCTCCCGGTTCAGGCAAGACAACACTTGGGCAGCGCTTGGCACGGCACCTGAACAGGCCTCATTACGATCTTGACACCTTGATTGCTGCCCGCAGCGGTCAGACAATTCCACAGATATTTGCCCGGCAAGGCGAGACGGTTTTTCGCCAGATTGAGCGCGCTGTCCTGGAAGAAACCCTGCTGTTGACACCTGGAATTGTTTCTCTAGGCGGCGGCGCTCTGTTGGATCAGGCTTGTCGCCAAAAAGTCGAGGCTGTGGGAGAAGTGATTTGTCTCAATGCTCCTTTGCCGGTCTTGCTCCAGCGTTTACGACCGGCTGACGGCGAGCGCCCTTTGTTAGCGGGAGACCTGGCAGCGCGCTTGCAAGCGCTGTTAGCGCAGCGGGCCGATCATTACGCTTCATTCGGAATTCAAATCAGCGCAGGAGATCGTTCGGCTGCCCAGATCAGTTGGGAAGTACAGCGCTTATTGGGCCTCTTTCATGTGCGCGGGATGGGCGCTGGGTATGATATCCGCATTGCTCGTGGACTGTTGGATCATCTTGGTGAGATGCTGGCGCAGCGTGGCCTACATTCTCCCGTGGCAGTTGTGGCAGATACCCATGTTGCCCCTCTTTACATGCAGAGAGCGTTGGCTTCGTTACGAACGGCTGGGTTCAAGGCTGATTCGATTGAAATCTCCTCCGGCGAAGAGCATAAAACATTGCAAACAGTTCAATCCATGTGGCGAGCGTTCTTGCAGGCTGGGTTGGAACGCACCAGCACGGTGGTGGCAATGGGAGGTGGTGTGACTACCGATATGGCAGGTTTTGCCGCGGCCATGTATTTACGAGGCATTCCCTGGGTGAGCGTTCCCACGTCTTTACTAGGGATGGTCGACGCCAGCCTGGGTGGAAAAACCGGCGCAGATCTGCCGGAGGGCAAGAACCTGATTGGCGCATTCTATGCGCCCCGCCTCGTTCTGACCGATCCGGATTTGCTGTGTACTTTGCCGGAGACGGAGCTGCGCAGTGGTCTGGCCGAAGCTTACAAGCATGGCATCCTGGCCGATGCGGAATTGTTTGAGCGCTGTCTCCAGGGTTGGCAGGCCGTACAGCAGGATTGGGCCTGGCTGGTGCGCCGGGCTGTGGCAGTCAAGGTGCGTACCATTCAGCTTGATCCATATGAGAAAGGCCGCCGGGCTGCTTTGAACTTTGGTCATACGGTCGGTCATGGTTTGGAAAAAGCCTCACACTACCGCATTTCTCATGGCGAAGCCGTGGCGATTGGTATGGTTATTGAGACGCGGCTAGCAGAAGTTATTGGGTTGGCCCGTTCTGGACTGGCAGATAAGATTGCCGCTGGGCTGGTAGGATTGGGCTTGCCAGTGCAAGTTCCGCCGGACCTGGATTGTGACGCCATCCTGCAGGCCATGCAGAAGGACAAGAAACGCCAGGATGGGCGCTTGCGGTTTGCTCTGCCGCAAAAGACCGGCCGGGTGCAAACAGGTATTGTGGTAGAAATGGGGCAGGTGAGAGCGTTATTGTTGAAGGAGGCGTAAAATGCATGGCATTTTGGTTTTACATGGACCCAACTTGAACTTGTTAGGCCAGCGCGAACCTGAAATTTATGGACGGATGACCCTGGATGAGATCAACCAGCGTTTGCAGCAAGCCGGTCAGGAATGGGACCTGGAAGTGCGCTGCCTGCAATCCAACAGCGAAGGCACCTTGATCGATGCGCTGCAGGAGGCGCGTGCTTGGGCGGAGGGCGTGATTTTTAACCCCGCGGGATACACGCACACTTCGGTGGCGCTGCGAGATACCATCGCTGCTATCGATTTGCCTGTGGTGGAGGTGCACCTGTCCAACGTTTACGCTCGCGAAGAATTCCGCCAGCATTCATTGATTTCTCCCGTTTGCGCCGGTAAGATCGTGGGCTTTGGCTGGCGCTCGTATTTGCTGGGTCTGCAGGCTCTCAAACTGCTCCTGGCAGAATCATAGAAGCATCCCTGAGCAGTATTTTGTCCTGCGGCAGTGCTCTGAACTGCACATGACCCTAACCGCCATCCTGCTGGTAACGCTCTCCGCTTTTGCGCATGCGTTTTGGAATTACCTTGGTAAACGCCAAAATCCTACAGCCGCTTTTTTCTGGGTTGCCTCTTGCGCGGCAGCCCTGGTCTTGCTGCCGGTTATTCTGTTGTACCGGAACAACCTGGCTCTGCCTCTTAATGTTTGGGGGATGATCGCAGTTACTGGCGCTTTCCAATCTTGCTACTATGTTGGATTGGCTGGCGCTTACCGTCATGGGATTTTGTCGTTGGCTTACCCATTAGCCCGGGCGTTGCCGGTGGTGGGCGTGGCGCTGATCAGCCTGGCGTTGGGTCGCGGAACGCAGATGAGTCTCATGGCGCTGGCAGGTTTTTTGGTCGTGACTTTGGGCTGCCTGGTATTGCCGCTGCAACACATGGGTGAGTGGCGATGGCGAGATTACTTTAACCCCTGCTGTCTGTTTGCCCTGATGGCAGCTTGCTGTACCATCGGCTATACCCTGGTGGACGATCAGATCTTGCGTTCCTTGCGGGCGTTGAGTGCCGCGCAGAACTGGCAGAGCAGCCTGACCATTCCCCAGATCACGCTTTTGTTTGCTGCGCTGGAAGCAGCTAGTATCTTGGTCTTTCTCACGCTCTTTGTTTGGATTGTACCTTCCGAGCGCCGGGCGCTCGCCGCGATTTTCAGGCATAACTGGCTCGTTGCCGGGTTGACGGGTCTCATCATCACTGCTGCTTATGGCTTGGTATTGCTGGCGATGTCGTATGCGCACAATGTGAGTTATATCGCTGCTTTTCGCCAGCTCAGCATCCCGATTGGGGCCGGATTGGGCATCCTGATGCGGGGCGAGCCGGCCTATCCGCCTAAGTTAATCGGTATCAGCTTGATTGTCGTTGGGTTGATCCTGACGGTGGTAGGCTAGCAGAAATTCAGCGCCCGAAGCGCTCTATTGAGGTTTGCATTCTTTCCAGCTGGACTTCTATTTCGGTTACCAACTTGATTTGCGTACGGGCGCGTTCCAGGTTGTGCCCTGGATGATGTATTTTATAGTAGACATCTCCGTTTAGGTAATCGCCCAGGAAGCGCATGGCTTGCTCCAGGGTGATCAGGCGGGCGGCAAAAGCCAGGTGATCGATCTCTGGCGGTGTCAAAAAGCTGCTGGCTGCATCCAGGTAGCCTTGTGCTAGGCATGCGAACATATCCATATCGAAACGTACCTTGCCAAGATCGTTTTCGTCTTCGGCAGCCGGGCAGGCGCCAACTCGCACCAGGTCGCCGAAATCATATAATGCTGAACCAGGCATGACCGTGTCCAGATCGATCACGCAGATACCTTTGCCGGTCAGATCATCGATCAATACATTGTTTAGTTTTGTGTCGTTGTGTGTTACTCGCTCGGGGATCGCTCCCTGGGCCAACAGATCCACGATTACACCGGTGATACCGGCGCGCTGAAGGATGAACTCAATCTCGGTTTGTACCCTCTTCGCCCGGTTGCATGCGTCATCTTCCAAAGCTTTCACAAAAGCCTGGAAACGCTTGCGAGTGTGGTGAAAGTTCGGGATGGTTTCGTGCAGGCTTTCTCCTGGCAGCGTGCTCATCATCTTTTGAAAATGGCCAAAGGCAAGGGCTGCGCTGTAAACCTGCTGGAGGTTCTCAGCCCGGTCATATGTACTCGCTCTTTCGATGTTAATATATGTGCGCCAGGTTTCCCCTTCCGGTGTACGGTGGAAGGATTTGCCATCGAGCGTGGGCACCAACGTGAGAGTCTCTCGCTGGGGATCGCCGCCCGCAGCCAGGATTTTACTGCGGGCATGGCGGGTGACGCGCTCGATGTTCCCCATCACCTTATCGGGTTCTTTGAATACCTGCCGGTTGATCCTTTGATGAACGTAACGTTGTTCGCTTCGGCCGGTTGTGAAGCGGCTGAGATAAGTATCGTTGATATGGCCCGAAAGGTTAGGCGCTATTTCCAACAGGCGGCCTTCGATTTGGAAATTGCTCAGGATAGCCTGAAGGCTCTCGGTTTGAGTGGCTCGTGCTGAACGCTTCATACACTTGAATTATAACCTCGGCGGATGTGGTTTCCGTGCATCGCGTGGTATAAATAATGTAACAAGTAGAAAGGCGGTTGCTATGGTGAAAAGACTGATCCCTGTGTTCTTAAATGGATGGATACTCATATCACTCCCGGTTCTTTGCCTGGCGCTGAGTTCTCCAACCGCAGCGCCTATTCAAGCTCAAGTGGATGAAACCACAACCTATTTACCCGTAGTTCAGCATGGCGCAGCAGGCCCTACTTTGGCTGGCTGCCCGGTCTTTCCTGTAGATCATATATGGAACACACCGGTCGACAGGCTGCCGCTTGATCCCAACTCTACAGCTTATATTAATTCGATCGGCGCAGCGGACAACTTGCATGCGGATTTTGGCTCAGGAGACTGGGAAGGTTTCCCGATAGGCATCCCTTACACGCTGGTGCCAGGCACGCAGCCGAAAGTATCTGTTGAGTTTGAATATGATGACGAAAGCGATCCTGGCCCGTATCCGATCCCGCCCAATCCAAACATTGAAGGCGATCCCAATGGTGATGGCGACCGGCATATTCTCATTCTAGATCAAGACAACTGCCGGCTTTACGAAATTTATGCTGCCTGGTATGCAGATGGTCAATGGCATGGCGGCTCGGGCGCGTTCTTCGACTTAAAGGGCTATGCCTTGCGACCCGATGGTTGGACTTCGGCGGACGCGGCTGGCCTGGCAATTTTGCCTGGCCTGGTGCGCTACGAAGAAGTAGCTGCCGGTGAGATCCGGCATGCTTTGCGTTTCACGGTGAACCAGACTCGCAGGGCTTACGTCTGGCCTGCCCGGCATTATGCCTCCTACCGCACCGAGATGCAATATCCGCCGATGGGGCAGCGCTTTCGTTTGAAAGCGGATTTTGATATTTCTGGGTTCTCGCCGGATGTCCAGGTGATCTTGCAGGCGATGAAAACCTACGGCTTAATCCTGGCAGACAATGGCAGCGATTGGTACATCAGCGGCGCGCCCAATGATGGCTGGGATAACGAAGCTCTGCATGAGTTTCATCGTATTGCCGGTGCGAATTTTGAGGCAGTAGATGTTTCCTCGTTGAGGATCGATCCCAATTCGGGCCAGGCCCGGCAGCCTTAGTGCTCTTTGCCGCCGGGCCTATGCTTATCGTCCCTCGCTCAGGTAAAATTTCCAGGTAGAGATCATGAAGAACACGACCGCGTAACCTGCCAGGACAATGACTGGCAGCAATGTTGACTCAAGACCCAGGCCGCGGGCGATGATATTTTTGAAACCATCCATCGCCCAGGCAACAGGTGTCAGGTGCCCGATCGCCTGGAAAGTTTTACCGGTGAGTTCCAATGGCATCCAGGCTCCACCCAGGCCCGAGAATACGAACATGATGATCAAGGAAAAAGTGATTGCCTGTTCTTCGTTTTTTGCCCAGGCTCCAATCAATAATCCTAAGGAAGCAATGCACAGTGCAGCCGCAACGGCTACCAACAGCGTGGCGACCGGCAGACGCAGGTAATCTATTTTGAGGATCCACTGGCCAAAAACGATCAATGCCAGGAACTGAGCGAAGATCAGGACGAAGATAGCCAGGTAGTGCCCCAAGAGGATATCTACCCGCCGGGTGGCGGTGGTTAGCAAGCGCTGCAAGCAGCGCGACTTGCGTTCGTTCACCATCACCTGGGCTGCAGTCAACAAGCCTGCAATAGCAAACTGCAGCATCATCCCAGGCGAGGAATGCGCTAAGGATATGCCACTTTGTTCGTTTGTTGTTGCTTCTGCGGCCGTACCCGCGGTAACTTCGATAGCGATGGGGGGCTTTTGCCAGGCCAGCAGGCTTTGATCCAGCGCCGTTTCGAAGTCTATCGCCCGGTTCGTTTGCCTGGCCGTTTGAGCCGTCCAGCAGGCTTGCGCGAGGCGGCGGGCGGCAGTTAATACTTCGTTTTGAATACTGATGCCGCCGGAGGTAGTATTGTCCACTTGCAGGAGCAAGCGGGGCAGTTCTTTGCCTTGTGTACTGTTCGCTTGCATGGATTGGCTGTAGCCGGACGGGATCACGATGATCCCTGCCAGTTTATTATCCGCAAGTTGATCTTCGAAATCGGTCAGTGAATCTTCTGGTTCACTCACCAGCCGGATGACTTCTGAATTCGCCAGTATACCGGCGAGTTCCTCACTCAATTTTTCTCCATCCTGGTTCACCAATGCTACTGGCAGGCGAGAATCCGTTTCAGATTTGCTAAAACCGCCAAATGCATAACCGAACAGCAGGGTGAAACCGATTGGCATGATCAGTAAGAACAGAAATGTTTTTCGGTCTCTGAAGAGTTGTTGTAAATCTTTAGCCGTGATATTCAAGATACGAGTCATATCAAACCTCCTGAGCGTATCGTTTTTGAAAGCGCCATACGCCTGCACAGAAGAAAACCAGGCTCCAGGCCAGCATGACCAGGGTCGTAAGAAATACAGCCTGGGAAGATGCGCCCCGAATGCACTGCAGCAGGCCGCGCACTGCCCAGCCCTGGGGCATGGCGAGAGAAACTATATCCAATGGCGTTCCACCCACACTCTGGGTAAAAATCGGCATCATGCCAAGCATACCGGTAACTGTGAGCAGGCCTCCGTAAATGAGCCCGCCTTGTTTGGTGTTCTTGATCAACGAATTGATAAAAACGCCAAAGGTTGCAGCAACAATGATTGTGCCTGCCGACATCATACTGACGGGCAGCAGGCCGCCCCAGGTGATCTTGAATATCAATCGCCCAAGGATGAGCAGCACAACCACCTGAACCAGAACCGTCATAAAGACTGCCAGCAGCTTGCCGCTCAAGATGGTGGATTGCGGGGTGGGCGTGGTAAACAGCCGCGGCAGTGTGCCTTCTTCATCTTCTTTCAAAACGGTTTGTGCGGTTGTGGTTCCCGTGTAGAAAGCATAAAAGATCAGCATTCCTCCCATGATAGGTCCTATGATGGTCATGAGTAGATTATTTTGTTGAGATGGCGCATTTTTCGAATCGTTGGCGGTTCCGACCGCCGCGGCCGGCGCATGCACTTCTACCAGCGTTTCGGGGGATTGTACCTGGGTTGAGAATGCCAGGTAGGCTTCTGTGATCTCGGCGATCTGCGCCGGATCACTGGCGGGGTTATTGGATAAAATGACCGATGCAGCTATTTTTCCACCAGACATCCCATCCATGAACTGGCTGAGCAACGAGCGCACAATCGCTGGGCCGATCGTCAGGGTGGGGTCTTGATAAACTCTGAGTACGGCCTGGCTTGTGGAGCCGGTAAATTGTCGGGAAAAATCCTTCGGGATGATGATGGCTAATCCTGCTTCTTGTCTATCTACGGCCAGGTGTGCGGCTTCGCTGCTGTCTACCAGGTTCACCTCCATCAGGTTGGCAAATTCATCTTGTTGGAGCGTGACGGCGATCACTTCTCCCAATGAGCCGGTTTCGCTGTTACCTGGCAAACCCTGCATATCCGGAAAACCCTCGTCCAGATTGGCAATCACGACGCGCGTGGTGGGCAGCGCAAAGGCCGATTCATCATCATTGGACATTCCGCCGAACATGATATAGAACATTCCTGTCATCAGCAATGGTACGCCGAACATGAAGATCACGGCGAACGCGCTGCGGAAAGATTGCGTCAGATCTTTAATGGCTATATCCCATGCTTTCATAATAACCTCCTCGAGATGTATATTCTCCAATAGACGCAAGATTTTGCGTCTCTACGCGCTATGGATTGCTATCTCTCAAAGCGCGGCCGGTCAAATGCAAGAAAACGGTCTCCAGGTTAGGCTCTTGAATATCGACCGAAGTGATGCGCACTTTTTCAGCCGAAGCAGCTTCGAAGAGGTCGGGGAGTACGTGGTTGGAGTCATTTGCCAATACGATCAACGATCCATTTTCTGCGCTGACCTGCTGCACTCCCGGGGTGCGAGCCCAGGCTTCCTTCATCCGGTCTCCATCTGCATTGACCGTCAGCGTGATGCGATCCATCTGGCCGACAATTTTCACCAGTTCGGCGTGGGTTCCCATGGCGATCAGTTTGCCGTGATCCATGATGGCGATGTGATCCGAAAGCTCTTGAGCTTCTTCCATGTAGTGGGTGGTGTACAACACGGTCATGCCTTCGTTTTTGAGCGCAACCACGCTATCCAGAATGCTGCGGCGAGACTGCGGATCAATGCCCACGGTGGGCTCATCCATGTAGATGACCTGGGGCTTGTGAAGAAGCGCCACGCCGATGTTGACGCGTCGTTTCATGCCACCCGAGTATTTGCCCACCCGGTCGTTGGCGCGTTCCTGCAGGCCGATCAAGTCAAGCACTTCTGCCACTCGTTGCTGCAGAATTTTGCCACGCAGCCCATACATTTTTCCCCAGAAAGCTAGGTTCTCACGCGCTGAGAGATCCTCATACAAGGCCACTTCCTGGGGAACGACCCCCAGGACGGATTTGACGCCCATTGCATCTGTACGGATCGAATGACCCATCACCAACACATCGCTGGCATTGGATCCGTGCTCAGTGTAGTTGTCAGTTGCCCCCGGCGCCTTGTCTGGGCGCAGCAGGGTTGACAAGATCGAGATCGTGGTGGTCTTGCCGGCTCCATTCGGCCCGAGCAGGCTGAAAATTTCACCGGCCTGCACCTGAAAACTGACGCCCTGAACAGCTTTGATCTCATCATAAGATTTGTACAAGTTACGCACTTCAATAGCCACTGGATTCATACCTACCTCCATTTCTTTAGAGACAGTATATCGAATCTGGCTTGAACTGCCATTGGCCTTTTGGTGCCAGGTATGCTTGTACTTTCGTACAATGTACCTGGCGCATTATTCAAAGAGCCGCTTGTTTGGTTATGTCGAACGGATGCTATTTAGTTATCGGGTTGTAGGTGATCATAATGCCAGTTTCTGGGCTGTACAGCCAGGGGACCTTGGCTTCATTGTGCCAGAAGCGCTGGTAAGACGATTGCGGCTGCAGGGGAGCATCCGTGGAAATGTAATTCCGTTTGAGCTCGGTGTAGTCAAACGATGGGGGCGAGGAAGGCCTCGCAGCTGGTTGATAAAAGCCGTTATCTTCCGCCGGTACGCCCTGCCAGCCGCGCCCATAGAAGGGGATACCTATCACCAGTTTGCCAGCCGGTATCCCGGTTTGCAGGTAGGCTGCCACGACTGCTTCTACATTGCCATCAGATGGATCCCCCAAAGTGGCATGCAAGGGCGCATTAAAATTGTGGATATCGCTCATCCGACTCGTTTCAAACGCTCGAGTACATCCTGCTCAAAGCGTGCTATGTGCTCCTGAACGTATGCTGCGATATCTTCCGGTTGCTCGTGATCTGCCTTTTTCCCCTGGATCAGTGGGGTTAGGTCCATAGCGAACGTGAGTCCTTGCGCCTGGTCCACGCCGTGCGATTCGAAGTAGGTGGCGTGGGCGCGCCTCCGTCCCATTGTGGCCAGATCATAGCGCTTGCCGCCGCAGATTTGTGAGTCGAACACGCCCAGCAGCGCGGCCTGCAAATTTTCGTGCGAGGTCATATCCAGGGCCACTTTATCGCTGTCAACCATCCAATCCAGGTCGCGCCATACTTCACAGCCAAAAAGCTTCTGCGGGCGCTGCTCTGGCGGTAGGCCGCAGATGGCGTTAATCGTGCGCAGCGCCACTGCTACGTGGGTATCATGTTTATCTGCCAGGTTGTGTGTATATACATACTGGGGTTGACTGGCACTCAGCAGCGCAACCAGGTCTTCTAACGGGTGAATTTTGCTCTGATCTTTGACAGTTTTACTGGGATAATCCAGCAGCACCTGGGCGGCGTATTCGCCAACCACTGCCGCTTTCTTTTGCTCTTTGAAGCGCAATCCGTGCATCTGCTCGTCATCGTAATCATTGTATAGATCGTTGCGCGGCGAGCCTCGGCCATCGGTGATGACTACACCGGTGAACCACAGCTTTTCCTGTTGAAAGCATTCCAGGATGGGCCTGGCTGCCATGATCTCGATATCATCCTGGTGGGCGCTGATCGCCATGTGCGTTGTGCGCCGCAAGGCCTGCTCGACCGGCAGGCCGTCTGGAACAAATACTTCAGCGGTGTCTAAGTGAAATTTCATATTATTATCTCCAATCAATTAAACGCAACAGGAGCCGTACCCGGCTCCAGCCGGGTACGGCTCATGCGTCTCTACGAATGGGTAAGGCTGGTAAGCTGGCTGCAGCGATCGATTGGCCAACGCGCCGGCTTTTTTCGTCGGGCAATTGGATGTGCATCCGATCTGCCAGGTAAGGGAATTCGGTCTGCAGCACGCGGTTGGCCTCTTCCAGCAGCAAGTCGCCACCTTGCCCGGAAGTGCAGCGACCCAAGATCAAAATATGCTTAACATCATAGAAATCGGCGTAATGCGCCAGTCCATATCCCAGGTAAATGCCCATGCTTTGCCATATCTGCAGGGCGCCTTCGTGTCCGGCTTCTAGCTTCTCCTGCACGAACTTGAGTTTTTCGGCATTTGTCAGTTGACTGGGGATGGCAATCCCTGCCTTGGGGGCCAAGCGGAATACGCATTGTTGGGAAAAATATTGCGAGCCAACACCAATGTCGCCGGACCATTCATCCATGGGACCGTTCGGGTTGTAATCCACGGGAGCAAAGGCCAGTTCGTTCAGCCAGCCCACGATGCGTCCGTTCAAGTCAATGTAGCCGCTGGCCTCGCTCGATCCCAGGGCAATCCCCAGGATGCCCGTATCTTCGAGCGACATAGATCCTGCCAGTGCGGTCACATCGCCGTCATTGATCACTTCTAGTGGAACGTCGAACTCCTGGCTTATACGCTGGAAAAGGCTGCGGATTTTATGATATTGATCGGCCGGTATGTTGCGGAAGAGTGAGGCTACCATCGGACGGTTGTCAATGTAAATCCCTGCCGAGCTGCCGCCGATGGCGTCCACGCGTGGCATCTTCGATGCGGCTGTCTTCAAAGCGGTCAAGATTTCCTGGTAGTGGTATTCAGGGTCGGAATGCTTGCGCGGTTCCCAGATCTCCTCTTCGCTGTAAACTACCTGCCCATCGATGACGGCGCTGACCTTACGGTCGGAGGCGCCCAGGTCAAAACCGATCCGGCAGCCATCCAGGTGGCCCCCCAGTGGTTTGCCGACTTCCTGGGCGGCAGGCACTTCCGACGGATCGCAATCTACTACGGTGAAGGTTCGTTCGTAAACTTGTTCGCCTAAGAAGTGATAATCAAACTGCCGTTTCCCCTGCGGCGTATAAACCTGCCGGATGTATTGCCCAATCCGGCGCGGCCCGCCGATGTAAACTTTCCAGCCACCGCGCTGCCAGAGCAGAAATTTAACCAGCCTTTCTACGTATTGAAAGTTTGCCTCTGCCTGGGGATGGTCGTCCGGGAAAACAATCGTTTCATAGCGGGAAAATTCCCCGTTCGATCTTTCCAATCCAATGATCAGCGTTGTATCCTGTGCGGAGAGTCCTTGGGGCTGATGTACGGAGGAAGACACCTCTTGCCGGAAAGCCTGGTTTGCCAGGATGGCGGGTCGGAATTCTTCATCGAGCGGCGGGATAAACCTGGGCGGAATGAGTTTGAGCTTATCGACCATACTATAAACCTCCAGAGATTTATGTTAGCAATTAACCAAACGCCCGTGTTGAACCTAACATCGTTGTGCTAAATGCCCGGGCTGCTGCACCCAGCAACACGCTGTGCGCTCCGGTTTTTCCTATTTCGATATGTGTTTCCCGCGCTAACCGCTCCAGCGATGCCTGCGCTACGGTTTCTCGGATAATCTCTAGCCAGGGCAATCCCAGGCGAGTCATATCGCCGGTCAGAACTACAGTGTGAATATTCAGCATACCTACCAGGCCCGCAATTGCCAGGCCGGTGTAATAGCCGGCCTCATGCACAATTCTTTGCGCCAAGCGATGCTCTATATCGCCACGATTCTCTGTATCGCCGTCGCTGGACGCAAAGGCGGTCATCAATGTCTCCAGTCCAATGGAAGATTGGAACGAACCAAGAAGATCCGGGGACTGCGCTTCTCTCATGCGCTTCAGAATAGCCTGGGTGCTGGCAACCGTTTCCAGGCAGCCGGTATGACCGCAGCGGCAGGGCAGTCCTCCGGTTTGGATGATGCGGATGTGCCCAATTTCTCCTGCGCCGCCGCCATCTCCCTGGAACAATTGCCCATGCAGGATGATGCCGGCTCCGATGCCATCCCGGGCATTGATCACGATCAGGTGACCATCGCTGGGGTAATTTGCGCCGAACTTGTATTCTCCCCAGGCTGCCGCCTGGCTGTCGTTGAGCACCTGCACGGGCAAGCCGTAGCGCGCTTGCAAGAGGCTTCCTAATGGCAGGTTTAGCCAATCCAGGTTCACGGCATTGATCACCACGCCCTCGTGCGTATTCACCAGCCCGGGCGTTCCGATACCGATACCGATCAATGGTGCATGGGCGCTGGATACAATGCTGGATTGCGTCAGGTGGTCCAGAATGTTAAAAACGGCTTGCAAGGCTGCTTGCCCACTGCCATCTGAGATGAATTTTTTTTCTTCCTTGATCTCACCGCGCAGGTTCACAATTGCACCGCGGAACTGGTCGTGCGCCAGGTCTAGCCCGATCAGGTAACGGGCATCCGCATTCAGGCTCAGTAGAATGGGGGATTTACCGCCTTGGGATGCGCCGACCCCGATTTCTCGCACCATTTCAGAGCGTATGAATTCTGCCACGATCTCGGAGACCGTGGTACGCGTCAGGCCTGTCAGGCGGGCAATCTCGGCCCGGCTGATCTCACTATGGGCGATGATGGTTTGGAGCACCAGGTCGCGGTTATGTTCTTTCGTTTGTTGTTGGGTGGCTTTTTGCATGTCAGCAATCTCGAGGAACGTTAGTCCATTGGACTTACAAAGTATATTTTACTTTTTTATCTTGATAAAGCAAGGGGTAACGACTACATCACTGCAATTTCTTGTTGGTGAACAGTGACAGATCGGAGATTTTCTCATAAAATCACATCGTTCACGGAAATCTTTTCTTTTTTAGGAGGACGGTTATGCCAGATCTAAAACACATCTATACCCATCAAGCAGATCAGTACCAACGCCTGGTAGATTATGAGGATTATGAAGGCAATCTCTTGAAGGCCATTCAAGCGATCCTGCCAATCGATGGTATTGATGTGATCGAAACTGGCGCTGGCACGGGGCGGGTGACCAGCTTGCTGGCGCCGAGGGTGCGTTCACTCTATTCTTTCGACCTATCTGCGCATATGCTCGGCGTGGCCCAGGCACGCCTGAGAAAGCATGACTGCCATCCTGTTCAGTTTGCCGTGGCCGATCATTGCAGCCTACCAGTAGCGCAGTCTTGTGCTGACCTGGTGATATCTGGCTGGAGCGTGTGTTACGTTTATCTCGATAGTGGTCCAGATTGGCGTAAGGTGCTTGACCGCACGTTCGCAGATTTTCGGCGTTTCTTGCGACCTGGCGGTAAGATAATCATCATCGAAACCCTGGGAACGGGCTATGAATCTCCCTATCGCTATCCCAGCCTGGTCGAATACCTGGATTACCTGGAACAGGCCGGCTTTCAAATGAATTGGGTGCGCACTGATTTTTGCTTTGATGAGGCTCAGGCGGCCCGAGAATTGATCCCATTTTTCTTTGGGGATGCAATGCTGGAGAAATTGGCGGGTGTTTTGCCTGAGTGCACCGGGCTGTGGTGGCAAGTGAAGAAACCCTGAAAAATAATTGACAGCAGCCGAAACACTACCAGCGGAGGAAAAAGAGATAAGTGAGGGGTATTCCAAATCTCAACTGTAAAAATAAGTGCACTTGGCGGAAAAAGCACATGACAAAGGGATGATTTTCTGGTAAGCTTATAGGTAACATGTAGGAGTGACCTATGAATTTTCAGAACATGGAAGCCCGTTTCTCCCAGCTTTACCAGCAATACATGCAAAGGCAGATTTCGCCGCAAGCATTTGCCGAGGCAGTGAACCAGCTGCGCCTGGTTGGCCCAGATGGCGCATGGTGGCAGATGGATCAGAACGGTGCATGGCTGCGATGGGATGGCCGCGGCTGGTTGCCAGCCGTACCACCGCGCCAGCCGCTTCCACCTCGGCCAGGGGCGCCCTCATCTCTGCCAGATCAACCTTACCCGACCGCTCCGGCCTACCCCGCTGCAGCATATCCGGCCGCGAGGCGCCCGGTAAACCGCCCGGCTAAAGCCCAGATTAAGCCGCCAGAGAGCCTCTTGGATCTACTAAAGCTGATCTTGAGCGGCATGTTTAAAGGATTTTTTAAAAAGCTGCTCATGGCAATTGTGACCATGCTCTTTGTCTGGGTGCTGCACACTATCCTGCTGATTGGCCCCAACGGCGGTTTTGCCGGTGGCACTAGTTGGATCCTGGACGCGGTGCTGGCCTTACAAGGGAAGATGTCCAACGGCACTTTGTTCTGGGGGCTGCTTTTTGGGCTGCTTGCGATGATCGTGGGACGCATCTGGCAGCTTGGGCTCTCTCAGGCGGTGCAAACCGCGGCCGCCACGCCGCGCTGGCTGCTGACGTCTTTCAAGGAACTGCGTCTGAAATCCCTGGCCCTGGTATGCGGCAATGCCGCGCTCACCCTGATCATTGGGACGATCCTGGATAACCGCCTGGTTTCCTTGTTATTGGCGGTTTATGGCCTGGTAGAATTGACGGCCCAAGATAATAGCTTGCCGGGCCTGGTCTCACGCCTGGCATGGAACGATGTTCAGCGGCTGACGGGTGGTGTCAAACGGCCCTTCAATCCTGCCTGGATTGCGCCGGCGGTTGTGGGCCTGACCTTGGGCTTTATCATGGCAACGATCATGCCCGGGGTGCTTTGGTGCGGCGTGGGCGGGGCATTTGTCCTGCTGGCCTTGATGGGTGCCATCGCAGCTATGATGATCCTGCGCCCGCGTGCCGGAACGCTGATGATGGTCTTCTTCCTGATCTTTTTTGCTACCGTTACCCCCGTCCTGGCTGATGATGGCGGATGGGAGGAAGCCGGCGGCAGCCTGCTGAGCTGGCTAACCAGCCAGGGAGCTGTGCAGGCCATTCTTCAAGGCCTCCCGCCGGCGGCTGCGGCCGCCCTACTTGGTTGGCTGTCGGCAGTGCTTGGACAGACCCTGGGCGGGTTGGCCAATATCAAACCGGCTGATTTGACTGCGGCCCTGGCAACTGCGCAGAATTTGACCAACCTGAACAACGGCCTCACCTCCCTGAATAAAGACTTGCGGAACCAGGGAATCTACGTGCGAAACTTCTTACAAGGCGATCCAATCCTGGTTTTCCAGGGCTTATATAACCTGGGCGGCATTATCTGGGATGAAACAGCCGGGCGATGGACCGGCGCGCAAGGCCTTACCTGCGGTGATTATGTGGATAAAACTCTTGCTCCGGTTAAGGATCTGGTGCAGAAGAACTTCCCCGGCGCCAAAGTGCAGAGCATTGTGTTTGAAGAAAAATCGAGCGGCGCCTCCGGTTTCTGGAACGGCGTGGATGCTGTGAACACAGAGAATCATAATCTGATCAAGGTGACCTTGCCAGATGGCTCGGAATGGGCGGTGGATTTTCACCAGCACAACTCGACGATCAGCACATCCAACGCGCCACCCATCATGCGCCCCTGGAAAGATGCCCGCCAGATCTGGGAAAATTACCTGGGCAAAAACGAGTTCACGGAACGAGTTGATCGGTAAGGAGCCTCCATATGCCAGCATACTCGCAAGCAGAGCTTGAATATCAACTTACGCAGCGCATGGCCCAGGTGCAAAACCGGCAGATGATGCCCCGGCAGGCTTTTGGCAACATGGATGATTGGATCCTGCAGTTAGGCCGGCGCAAGGCCTTTTTGCATCCCAACGAGCAGCATTGGCTGTTGTATGACCGTCTGCACCAGACATGGACCTATACCGGCTGCGGTGTGAACCAGGCGATCTTGTTCGCTCAGGGAGGAATTGCAGGCATGAAAAGGCTTCCCCAGCCTGGTCCGGTGGCCGGGTGGTGTGTCTACCAGCAAGGTCCTGCCCTGCAGGGTCCGGTGCTTTTCGAACACCTGCGCGCCTGGCTGCAAACCGGTGAACTGCCCATGACCATCTTGGTATGGACGCCGCGCGCCGCTGATTGGCTCTCGGCAGCCCAGTTCATGGCCCTGCCGGCCTGAAGGTGTCGAGGCTTACGGCACGGCGGGCAGCTGCTTTCTTGATCTTAGGGGCCAGTGGGATTTTCCTCCTCACTGGCCTTTTCTTGTTAAGCTATCGCTCGACAGCACCAATGCCGGCTGCCCGGCCCGGCTGGCAGGTGATCCGCCCGCCCCAAGATATCTTTGCTCTGGCTGTACAGGACGACACGTTGTGGGCGGGTGGCGTAGAGGGGGTTTACCAATTGGATCGTCGAACAGGGAGATTGGTGCAGCAGATTCCTTTTGACCCGCCGCTGGAATATGTGCGCGCTCTGCTGGTGGATGCGGATGGAAAGCTGTGGATTGGGCATAACCAGGGGCTCACCTGTTACCAGGCCGGGAGTTGGGAAACTTTTACCGAAGCCGAAGGGCTGCTGGATGAGCGGGTGAATGCCCTGGCGCTGGATGCGGCCGGACAGTTGTGGGTGGGCACCTGGGGTGGCGCAGCGGTGCAGACCGAGACCGGTTGGCAAACACTGACCCGAGCCAGCGGCCTGCTGAACGATATGGTCAATGTGATCTTATCACTGCCCGATGGTGGGATGTGGTTTGGCTCTTATGTGGCCCCGCGCGGAGGGTTGAGCTATCGCTCTGCCGATGGCGCCTGGCAGTACTTCAGTATCGACAACGGACTGCCCCACAACAACATCACCTCGCTGGTCGCCGTTTCCGCTGGGCAGGTTTGGGCTGGCGGTGGATTGAACGACCGCGGCGGCGCGGTCGAACTGAGGCAATCTGCGGATGACAGCTGGCAAATTGTGCGGCTGGTAACCCAGGAAGCCGGCCTGGCTGGAGAAAAGGTGCGCTCGCTGGCACTGGCTCCCGATGGAGATCTGTGGTTTGGCTCAGAATATGATGGCCTGGCAGTCTTAAGCAATGACGTTTTCCGGGTGTACACAACACAAGATGGCCTCTCGCACGATGAGATCAAGGCGATTCTCTTTGATGTCGATGGCGCCGCCTGGGTTGCCACGCGTGACGGCCTGACGCACATTGCCCCCAATGGCTGGCCTTAACCCTTTCTTAAGTACACCACCTGCCTGCACACAGCGGCGCTCTCATCGTCATGCGCCACCAGGATCAGCGTGGTGCCCTCCGCTTGCTGGACCTGCTGCACAAAAGCCAACATCGATGTGCGCAGCGCCGGGTCGAGGTTCGCAAACGGCTCGTCGAGCAGCAGGATGGATGGGCGCGGCGCCAGGGCGCGCAGCAGTGCGGCGCGCTGTGCTTCGCCGCCAGAAAGCTGGTGCGGGTAGCGTTCGGCCAGTTTCGAAAGGCCAACAATTTCCAGTAATTCATCCAGGCGAGCGGTGGCTGGGGCTTTTTTCCAGTTGGACAGACCGAAGGCGGCATTCTGGCGAACGGTCAGGTGAGGCCATAAGGCCGGTTTTTGGAAGACGGCGCCAATTCCGCGCTGCCAGGGTGGGGCCAGGCGGCCTGGCTGGCTGACCACCTGTCTATCCAGGGCGATCTGGCCGCAGTCAGGTTCTTCCAGGCCGCAGATCAGGCGTAAGAGGGTGGTTTTACCACTGCCTGAAGGGCCTCTCAACGCCAGGGAACCGCCGCCCGGTACGCTGAGCGACACATCATCTAGCGCCTGTACCGCGCCGAAGTGTTTGCTGACCTGCTGCACCTCAATCAAGCTGCCCAAAGCGTGGCACTCCTCGTTCATAAAATCCGGCCCACAAGCCCCCGGCCGCCAGGATGATGCCCAGCAAACCCAAGGCCAGCCCGGCGGTGCTGGCGGGGGCGCCATAGTGCAGCAAATTGTACAGGCGCAGGGCGGCCGTGCCCAGACCAGGTGGAATGACCAGCAGGGTTGCACCAATCTCACCCAGCGACAGGGCAAAGACGATTGCCAACGCCGCGCTCAAGCCACCCGCCATGAGCGGCAGATCGATTTGCCAGAAGCGCCGCAGCCGGCCGACCGGGTAAAGCTGTGCCAACTCATGCAGCAGGGGCTCGCGGCGGCGGAACTGGGCCGCCAGCGCGATCAAGGCCAGGGGAGCAAAACGCCCCACATGAGCGGTCCACATGAAAAGCCACCCCAGGCTGCGCCCCGGCAAACGATTCGCCAAGTCAACCAATCCAATTCCTACCAGCGGCGCTGGAACAGCCAATGGTACCAGCAAGAGCGCCCACAGCCAGGGGGATCTTGCGTTAGAGGCCGCCAGTTGTTGAGCAGGGATGAATGCCACCAATGCCGCGCCCAGTGCCGCGCTGACCGCCAGTAGAAGTGTAGTAAGCAGATCGTGGCGGGCCTGACTGGCCGCGGTCCAGACCACCGAAAGGCTGCCGGCTTGGATGACCAGGATCAGAATGGGCAGCAGGCAGGCCGCCGCCAGGCTTAACGCCGAAAGCCAGGCCAGGCCGCGCTCAAATCCGGGGAGGGGAAGTTGTCTTAACAGGGCCGCGCCTTGTGGGCGGCTTGACAGCGGCGCGCGGCGCAGCAGCCACTGTGCTGCGCCGACCAAAAACCCCGCGCTGACCAGAATGGGCAAAGCCAAAAGCAGGGCACGCAGCGGGTCGCCGCTTTGGCTGAACTCGGCATAAATCTCCATGGGATACACATTGAATTCCAGCAAAGCAGGCACGCCGTATTCAACCAGTGCCAGCGCAAAAACAAGCCCCGCGGCTGCCACAGCGCCTGGGATGCTGAGGGGCAGTACCACGCGGCGCCAGGCTCGTCCGGACGGACCCAGCAGCAGTGCTTGTTCGATCAGCTCCGGGTCGCTGGCATCGAACGCGGCCAGCATCACCAGCGTCACCAGCGGTGCGTAGACCAGGGCGAGGATCAGCGCTGTGCCAGGCAGCCCATAAGCAGAGGGCAATCGTCCCGACAAGCGCTCTAATACCTGGGCCGGCAGGCTGGAGCGGCTGAGAAGGCTTAGCCAGGTGAGAGTGTAGATATAGCCAGGGATAATGAAAGGAATCAGGTAGAGCTTGCGCGCCAGGCGGTCTAGCCAGGCCGGACGGGTTACGATCCATACGGCAGCACCAAGTCCCAACAGCATGCCGCCAATTGTAACCAGCGCTGCCAGCCCCAGGCTGTGCCCCAAAAGTCCCCATGTGCGGCTGTTCAAGAAGCCTTCTGCCAGTAAAGCCGGGCTTGCGCCGTTTTTCCATCCCGAAATGACTTTTCCAAACAACTGCAGCCCCAGCCAAACTGCCGGCCCAAGCGTCACCAGCAAGTAAGCTGCCAGCCCAATCCCCTGCCCGATGGATGAAAAGATGCGCCCGAACAGAAATCTCATCGTAAAAACAGGTTTTGCAAATCGCTCTTGGCAGCTTCCATCTGTAGGGCTACCGCCCGCCAATCCACCGCCATCAAGACCGGCGCCTGCGCCGAGGCCGGTATGTGCAGCGAGCCATACAAGAAGCCATCCTGGATCAACTGTGCCTCGACCTCTGTGCTGAGCAGGTAGTCGATCAACTTCTGGCCCTGGGCAAGATTTGGCCCACCAGCTACCAGCGCTACGGTGTTGGGAATGGCCAACGTGCCAACCTGCTCCTGATCGGGGAAGATGATGATCACCGGTTTGCCTGCCTGGATGGCAACATTCGCATCGTCGGTATCGGTCAAGCCGAGCTTCAGGTCGCCGCTGGCTACCATATCACGCACTACCGAGTTACCATCAACGATGCGCACACCCTGGGCCTCAAGCTGTTGGAAGTAAGCCAGGGCCGGCTGCGCGCCCCAGTTTGCATATAGGGCCGCAGCGTGGGTGGCAGTGGTGCCAAAGAGCGGATTAGCCAGGCCGACTTCGCCAGCACCCCACCTGGGATCGAGCAGATCGACCAGCGTTTGGGGGTAATCTTCGGGCGCCACACGCTCGGTGTTGACAATGATCACGCGCATCCGGTAACCCAACCCGGTCCAATAACCTTGCGGGTCACGAAAACCAGCCGGGATATCGGCCGCAGCAGGCGATTGATAAACAGCCAATAGACCCTGATCTTGCAGCCAGAGCGTTTGGGCAATTTCTGAGCTCCAGAAGACATCGGCCTTGCGGCTTTGCGAATTCTCACGCTCAGCCGCAAGGCGGCTTACCAACCCGGTGGTCTTGGCGGCCTCGGTATCATACACTGCCAGAACATGAATGCCGGTTTGCTGCTCAAAAGCCTTCAGGATTGGCTCGGCAAAAGGCTGGTCAACGGAGGTGTACACCACCACGGTCGCCTCATCTTTGGCTGTGCAAGCCGACAGGCTGAGCAGCAGAAGATAGAAGACAAAAAGAATGGGTGTATGGTGTCTTCGCATGAGATATATCGTACCATAAATTCTCTTGGAATAAATTCTTCCATCTTGCCAGGGCCGGTGTTTTTTGCAAGGACAGAGAAGGGGAAACCTTACAAATCGCATGATAGGGATTTCGAAGCAGTAGCGAAGAGTATTGAGCAGACAAGCGACCCGAAACAGG
>CAZVRZ010000068.1:10828-28708 GCA_964629965.1 uncultured Anaerolineaceae bacterium | reverse complement strand
TTTGCCCTGGCTTGCAGCCTCAACTACCTGGTAAGGTAGCAACTTGGGTTAATTATACCTTCAGGATCAATATGACATGAAGTTCACGGTTGACCAGATTCGTACTCGTTTTGATCAGGATGTTGAGCGTTTTTCAAACCTGGAAACAGCCCAGACATCGATAGTGGATTCGCGGCTGTTCTTGGATTTGATTTCGCAGGCTGCGGCAGCGATAACCCCAGGAGCAAACGATTTATTGGATATTGGCTGTGGGGCGGGAAATTACAGTTTGAAGATGTTACAGATACTGCCAGATCTGAATATCACATTGATAGATTTGAGCCAGCCGATGTTAACACGGGCAGTGGAACGCCTTTCCCAGATCGCTTGCGGCAGGGTATTCTCTATCCAGGGTGATATCCGCGAAGTCAAGTTAGGAGATGCCTGCTTTGATATTCTTCTGGCTGGCGCAGTTTTTCATCATTTGCGCACCGATGAAGAGTGGCAGCAGGTATTTGCCAAATGTTATGCTGCCTTGCGCCACGGTGGCTCGTTATGGATCGCCGACTTGATCGAGCATGACAATGCAGCTATCCAGGTGTTGATGAAGGAACGTTACGGAGAATACTTGTTTGGACAGGGCGGCGAAGCTTACCGCGCAAATGTTTTCCAATATATTGAGCAAGAAGATACGCCGCGCTCCTTGGTATTTCAACTGGATATGCTGCGGACTGTGGGTTTTCGCCAGGTGGAAGTGCTTCACAAGAATTGCTATTTCGCAGCTTTTGGCGCCATCAAGTAGAGACAGGAATTTTGCCTTCAGAGTTGCAGGGCAGTGACAATAACAACTTTTTCGCGATATTCGCATAGATTTTAGGAGATAACAGTATGGATACATTGGAAGCAATCCGAAAGCGCAGAAGTGTACGCCAGTATACCGGCGATCCGATTTCGCGTGAGCATTTGGAGATGATCGTCGATGCCGGGCGGCTGGCTGCCACCGGCAGTAATCGCCAGCCCTGGGACTTTATCGTGGTCACGGACAAGAGTACCATCGATGAGCTTAAGATAGCGGGACCCTGGATGGATAAAGCCGGGGCCATCATTGTAGTGGTTATGGATCCCAGCTCGCGCTGGTGGGTCGAAGACGGCTCAGCAGCCATCGAGAACATGCTGCTGGCATGCACCGCCCTGGGATACGGCTCGTGCTGGGTAGAGGGGGACGCGCTTAAATGCGAGCAGGTTCTCAAGGCTGCCTTAGATATACCGGCAGAGAAAAATTTGCTATCTCTGGTGCCGGTTGGCGTGCCGGTGGAGTGGCCTGCCAAGAGCAAGAAATCTCTGGATGAGGTGATCCATTGGGAAAAGTATACTAAACGTTAAGCCCTCCACCCAGTCTTATTTTTCTTCAAGCGCCAGCAGAACCGCCTGGTAGGCATTGACGATCCCATAACCGGATGCCGTCGAGGGGTGATCGTACGCCCCTTCGCAGGTGGGCTTATAACCGGTATAAGATGTAGCCGTTTGGATCAGGATCTCCTCGGTGCGTTCGATATCACCGATCAAGGCTGGATTGGCTGACCACATCAATGCCACGGTACCCACCACGTGCGGACCGGCCATGGATGTGCCAGGGTAGCTGGCGTAGGTGTTCCCCGGAGTGCTGGAGAACACGTCTACACCCGGTGCCAGGATATCGGGCTTGACTCGGTTGCTTCCATCCACGCTGACCGGGCCGATGCTGCTAAAACTAGCCAGTTCTTTGTTCTCATCAATTGCACCCACAGAGAATACTTCATCGTAGATGGCTGGAGGGGCGCTCAGCGATTCGCAATCTGGCCCATCATTGCCCGCCGAAACTACTACAAAGACCCCGGCAGCACGCAATGCTTGCACACCGTACAGCAGCGACTGTGGATCGCAGCCTTCGATATCCGGGCAGCCCCAAGAGTTGTTGAGCACGTGAGCGCCCAGTGATGGCTTGCCATCTTTGAAAGGATCGCTATCCAATGGGAAGGGTGCCAGCATGAACTGCATACAATCAAGATACAAGGCCGGGTTGCCCAAGTTGCGCGCCAGGTTGACGCAGCCGATCCAGGTTGCACCTGGTGCAACGCCGACCTGGTTGCCCAAAACAGTACCCAGGGTATGCGTACCGTGCCCGCCAATATCGGTAGGTTGGGTAGTGCCATACCAGGGATCGAACCAATTGTAATTATTGCCCACTACTCCCAGGGCAGGTTGCGCACCGCGGTAGCTGTCAGCCAGTTGCGGGTGATCACCCTGCATGCCGCTGTCTGATTGTCCAACGATGATGCCCTGTCCGGTGACGCCCAACTCTTTCCACACTTTATCCGCGCCAATCAAGGTCAGGTTCCAAGCCGGCGCATCTGTCACGGATGTCCAGGGGCCTTCGGAAACTGGCTGGTTTTGTGGGAGCGGGCGCAGCCAGGGGTTCTCCAGCACCCGGTCGATCTGTGGATTAAAAGTCAACCACAGCCGTACCAGGGAGCCGCCTCGCACCTGGATGGCATTGACCAGATAATAGGGGGTGTAATCGATCCCCAGGCGATCCAGGCTGGCACGCAGCCCGGCCTGGGTGCTTTCGGCGTGGGCGGTCAGTGTATCGTAAACATAGCTGCGGCGCTGTTCGTAATCCTGGATATCGGCAGCCGAACTGACATCCGCCTGGTCTTTTAAGATCACGAATAAACCCTCGCCATAGAAGCCTGGTTGGCCAAGAGTCAAGTAGATGAGCAACGCGGCAGCCCAGGCCACGATCAGACCGCTCACGGCCAACACAACCTGGCTACGCCCGGGCTTTTCCGCCCAGTTCCCTGCTTCTTGGGCGCGGCGGTTGGAAGGCCGCACCAATCGTACTGCCAGCCAGGCGAGGCCGAACAACCAGCCTATCAGACCGGATAACAGGGCGGCGTACATTCCCCACTGTAACAGTTCGCCTCCGCTGGAAACGATCACCAGCAGCAGTTCGTCGGCATCGATCAAGGCAAAGGGTGCGGCTGCTGAAAGGCCGATCAAGCTTATGAGGGCTGGCCAGCTTTGCTTGAAAGTTTTTTCGGGCGCGTCTCCGCTCATCAGGCCGGCCGCAGCCCAACCTAGCGAGGGCAAGGCGATGATTAACAATAGAGGTAACCCGCCATAAGGAAAACCGGTGCCGGAGGCCATGATCATCAATGCAATACCGGCTGCTATTCCGCCAAACAAGAAATCGCTGCGCGCTCCGCCACTGTATTGTCGCAGCGGGCGGAAAAGGAACAGCTCCAGTGTTATGGTGGCATCCAGCCCAAATATTAACGCTGCCAGCAATTGAAGCAGCGAGTCTGCCAGGGAACCGAGTGCTCCCCAGGCCAGCCAGGGAAGGGCAAAGATGCCTGCCAGAGCAGCAGCCAAGGCCAGGCGGCGGCCGAAGCTGGGCTTGGCGTACATTTGCAGGCTGGAAAAACCAGATTGTTGGGAGCGACGCATTCGCAGCAGATGTATCCCGGCGACCAGCGCGGCGTAGATCAGTCCGAAGGCAATGTGCCAGAGGGCGGTGTTTTGCGCATCCCAGGCCTTGAGCAGGCGGATAGGAATGTTCAGTACCATGAGCAGCAGCGGCAGCGACCAGGCCAGGTAAACAGCCTTGTAACGCGGCCTGGGCCAGAAAATTGCCAGCGGTACCAGGGGTAATGCCAGCGCGATCGTTTCGATCAACGCAAAGCCAGCGAAAGCGTAGTTGGGTAGGGTAGTATCCATTCCGGCCACGATGAATTCTGTCAACACCCGCCCGGCTACGGTAATCACCACCCATAAAATGACCAGTGCCATGATGATTGCGCTCAAGCAATCCGTATTTGATTCGGTCTCCTGTGAGGCAGGCATTCTGATGGATGTCGCCGGATCTGGCACGGGTTCAGACATCCCTGCTACCATTTCTGCGGCAACCGCGGCCGCTGGGTCGGAAGCGAGTTGGGGTTCTTCCGGTTGTTTTTGTGGTTGAATGATGGTTTCGTCGCTCATGGTTCATTGTTCCTTTCGAATCGGTAAATAGCGTTTTGTGAATCGATCTAGCAGCCAGATAACCAGGACGACTAGAATCATGGCTAGTGTCGTGTTGGTCCAGCGGCTGTCCCAGGTTTTCCTTACAGTTACTGAAGGTGTGAAAGTGACTTCTTCGCTGGCAGCGGCCGCGAATTTGAGTGGCGCGCTCATGCCAGCGACCATGTTCCCGAAGCTCTTGACCCAGGCAGCCTCTTGCTGGTAAAGAGTTTCTTCGGCAGCTTGCTCTCCGTATCGCAGGTGAGAGCCATCATTGCGCCCAAAGTACAGGAAAACCGGCAGGGAATTGGCCCAACTGGGATCGGCCATTTCCCATCCTTTTTCAGTATAGAATTCCACCCAGGCGTGGGCACCGGCTGGGTGGCTCCAGGTAGTGGAATAGCTCATCCATGGTAGCATGGCAGACGGGTAGGCCAATCCGCTGATCACGCGCGCTGGGATGCCAGAGGTGCGGTTTAGAGCAACCATCAGGTTTGCATACTCATTGCACCCGCCAATACCGGTATGCAGCGCGTTCAATGCCGAACTGGATTCATTGACCCGGCTTTCTGTTGGCCAGTCAAGCGCCTGTGAGGCATAGAGATACTGTTGGTAGGCTGTTTTTCGGGCATTATTTGTTTGATTCTGCAAGGCAAGCGATTGGATTTCGGGAGAATCCGATTCTATATTCTGTTGTGGTTGCAGGTATTCAGGGATGGATGACATCTGCCAGGATATTTGTCCTTGCCTGATTTTCACCTGATAACGAATACTGGCGATGTTTTCACCCGGCTGCAATGCTCCCCACAGGCGCAGCACCTGCAGATCGCCATGGGTGCTCAGACTTTGCTCTCCTTCCCAAGTAACGGAGGCGATATCGACGCGCTGGTAGGGTCCATTGGTTGGCAGCAATACGGCCAGAGCGGCTGAAGGCGCGCCATCCGTTGTGAAGTAATATCGTTCCTCTATCTGGAAATCCGCCCAGGCTGGGATGAGATTGAATGAGACGACAAAGCTTAATGCTCCCAGGATCGCGCCCATAATTGTATATACGGAGCGAAGTAATATGTTATGATGTATTTTCATTACGATCCTATTCTTCCCACTCACAAAAGTAAATGTGATGGTTGCATTATAATTGAATTCACACAGAAGTTTGATGGGGATGCTTATGAATCAACCTGCGAACATTATTCATCCAACGCCTCCACCTTTGGTGCATGCCAAGGGAACTCACCGTGAGATTGGACGCCAGGTTGGCGAAGCCTGCCGCCAACAAGTGGTGCATAGCCTGGAGAGCGGTCGTGCATTAATTGAGTCCACTTATAATGTATTGGAACTGACCTGGGAAGGTGCGCAGATCCAGGCGCGGAAATACATACCGTTTGCGGAGGAACGCTACCCTCGCTATGTCGAAGAAATGCTTGGAATTGCTGAAGGCGCGGCGGTTAGTTTTGATGATATTGCCGTGCTCAACGCGATGGAGGCGGTTACGATGGATGCGCTGCACCTGACCAAATGTACCAGTTTTGCAGTGAATGGTGATCGTACCGCGGATGGGCATGTGCTGGCAGCCCACAACGAAGATTGGCTTCCTGAAGATGAAGATGATGTGTATATCGTTCATGTTGAACCGGATGATGAACCCCCGTTTCTTGCTATGACTTACGGCGGCTTGATCCCGAACATTGGTTTTAATGCCTATGGAATTGCGCAGTGCTGCGACTCCGTCTACCCTTCTGACAGCCGGATTGGCATTCCTCGCCTGGTTGTTTCGAGAGCCGTGTTAGCATGCAAGACTCCCGGAGACGCTGTTCGTACCACCCTCATGCCGCGCCGCGCCGCCGGTTATAATCACCAGATCATACATGATAGCGGTGAAATGTATAACGTAGAAGTCTCTGCGCGTAACTTTGCTATCTTATACCCGGAAGATAACTTACTGGTGCATACCAATCATTATTTAGATGCTGGTATGGCGGCCCTGGAATCGGACCCGGATGAGAAGATCAACACACGAGTACGGTATTTTCGCGCCTTGCGCTTGCTGCTAAAAAGCCAAAAACACACGATCAAATCATTGCAAGACATCCAGCGCGATCACATCAACTTTCCTAACAGCATCTGCAACCATGCCGATATCGAGGCCGATCCATTTGATCGAGAGAAAACAGTCAATTCAATGGTAATTGACCTGACTGCCCGAGCTATGCACATTGCCTGGGGCAACCCGTGCTCGGCAAAGTATCACACCTTCTATTTGGACGCTTGAGTTAGATCTTTTTCAATAACTCTGCTTTTTTCGCCTGGAATTCTTCCTCGGTCAGGAGAGCTTTTTTTCGTAATTCGTCAAGTTGGGCGATCATCAATGGTATATCATTGGTGGGGCGGGGCTGGTCGCGTCGTTCGAGAGCTTCCTTGGCGTTAATCATGGCGATCTTGAAATCGATCGGTTGTTCGATGCGCTTGAATGTGTTGACAGCCAATTCGCTGGCGGTCAAGATCTCGATGTCTCCATAATCGAACAGGCGTCCGAAAAAGGATTGGCTCATCTTCACATCATTTACCTTTTCCAACGATGAGTCGATCACATCCTTATTGATAATGCCGGAGATCTGCATGACTCGCCAATTGGTAATGATGTACTGGTGGTTTGACCACTTCAGGATATCATGCGCCATACTGGCAAGAGGCACCATCAGCAGTAAGAACCCCAGGATAGCGATCAATATTGCAAAAGCTGGTGCAGTGATGGCAGAGAAAATGGCGCCGCCAAAAACGATCAGGGCGATGAATACTTCCAGCGCAATATTGCTTGCCAGTATGAACCAGTGCTGGCGTGCTGTAAGCAAGATGCGTTCGCTTTCTCCAAGCATACGTTCAAGATATACTTTTGCCATAGGCTTTTCCCTTTCTATTTTGATAACGGCTATTAGAGCGACACACCTCGCTGCGGTGAGCAAAGCGCCTGGAGGTGGGGAGGCGCAACTCTTCTTAATTATACGCTATTCTTTTTCTTTGTATCCCAGTTACGCAATGATTTAACGGTTGTTTTCTGTGAAAGGAACATGAGCATGCCCATGATTCCAGCAAGCATACCACCGTACCACGGCGCAGTGGGGGCAATGTAATCGTGCAAAAAACCTCCAGTGATGGAAGCAATGCCTGAGGCGATAGGCCAACTCAGACCATACAACCCCAGATACCGGCCGCGCATATCCGCCGGAGCAAGGTTGGCGGCGTAGGTGGATGATGTAGGCGCCAGGATCAGTTCGCCAATTGTGACGATCACCATACTGATCCAGAATCCCCAAAAGCCCTGCGCCAGGGCCACGCTGCCCACTCCCAATCCATAGAACAATGCTCCCAATGCCATCATGCGCGTGGGAAGGTGGCGTTTGGTCAATTGAGTGACAGCAAATTGCAAAAAAACCACCATTAATGCATTTGTGGTGGCAATCAAGCCATATTGATTTTCTGGAATACCAAAATTGGTTTTGGCATACACCCCCATCAGAACCCATACTAAAACTGCGCATATTTGTGTCAAAAGGAAGGAGCTTATAAAGAAGATGAACTGCTTGTCTCGCAGGACAATATCATAGCCACCAAAAGGCTCTCTTTTGGGCGAAGCATTGCGGCTTTCTGTGGGTAACGTTTCTTTTCCAAACACTGCCATCAGCAGGCTGTAAGCGCTTAACCCACCCGCTGCGCAAAGGAAAGCGACTGTATAAGATGTCGTAGCAATGAATCCCCCTACAGCAGGCCCGATGGCTATTCCCACGTTGTTGCTCATCCGCATGAGAGCATAAGCCTCGGGACGCTTTTCTGATGTGATCAGGTCTGCCAGCATAGCGTCGCCGCCGATGCGGTAAAGTGGGCTGGTAGCGCCGCTTATTGTCATCAAGATAGCAAACACGAACAGGCTGTGCGCTTGCCCCAGCAGCAAATATACCCCACCGTGGATCAGCATGCTGAGCACCATGGTGCTTTTACGTCCCAGCCGGTCAACGATAGGCCCGACGATTAAAGATGATATCAGGCCGCTAACAGAACTAAGTGCTAACAAAAACGTTATTTGTGAGAGAGGAAGCGCTAATTTACCACTCACATAGATCATTAAAAAAGGCCAGATCATACTGCCGCCGATGGTGCTTAACAGCATTCCGGAGAACATTAAACGTAGTTGAGGATGCTCTCGTAATAGCTGCATTGCCAGTTCAGGGAAAAGGTACAAATCCAAGAATTGTTTCGGGGTAAAGGTCAGTCACCAGAAGGAAGCCGCGCCCATCTAATATAGCCAGGCCCTCCCAATTGCGAGAAGCGGCATCGCCTAACAGAGCCAGTTGCACTGGTGGCGTTTTTACCAGGTGGATGCTTTCATCGCTGATTTGGAATTGCACCAAACGTTCAACCGTCTGGTATTGGGAGTGGGTGGGGCCTTCTCCGTACTGCGCAGCCAATGGGTCTTCTTTTACTTGGAGTTTTAGGAGGTCGCCGGGGAACAGGTAATTGATGGCCCAGAAGCGGCCTTGCTTGTCCGGCGGGGTGGCATCTGTGATGCGATATTCGATATTTGGAAAAGTGAGCGTTCCCATAGGATTGAGTTGCAAATCGAAGACATGCGCTGTGGGATTGGGGTTGACTTGTGCGCCGTTGGCCTCGTAGATGGTAATCACCTGTTCATGGTGAACAAGAAGCGCTTCGTCTGTGTAATTGTCCAGCATAGCCTGTGGTTGGATTTCAACCCAATTTCTATCCAGCGTGATACTGCTCAATCCAGGTTGGACGCTTCCCACGGCAAGGTAGCCCAACATGGTTTTGGGTTGGGATTCGATTGTCAAGAAAACACGTTCGCCTGAAAAAGCTAGCGCCTCAAAACCTTCGAATCGAGTCATGCCGTCTTCGTTTTTGTTACTGGCTCCCCCGTCATCGAAGGGAATCTCTAACGGCAGCAGCGTGTCGGTGCTCTTGCCGTCCAGGTAATCCAGGACAGCCTGTTTCGGCAGGCCAAAAAGAACACCGCTCCCATCCTTGTAAAAGTGATCAGGGTACTGCGGTAATAAAATCAAAGTGTCCCCATACCAGGCCATCCCGGAAATTTCAGCATTTCTTTTTGCAGCCAGTCCACCGAGTGGAATGACCTGCACGATTCTCTCCGTGGCCTGTGCCGGGTAATGGTTGTGCTGAATGGATCGCGCTGCCTGGTATACAACAATCACTATTACAAATACCAGAATAACGATCAGGATCGCTGCAAGCCTGCGTTTCATAAGCTGAATGCATGTAGGGCTGTCCCAGAGATGATCCTCTGGGACAGCCTATATTCCGAGATTAATCTGGAACGGGTGTTCCGCCCGCCTCAACCGTGGGTATGATACCTGGGCCTGGAATCACTAGGGAAGGCATCATGCCTTCCAACGTGAAGATGATCTTGTCGGTTGCTTTTAGCGCCGCGGCGTTGGCCAGCGCAATCTGATACTGCACATAATCAGGATGTTTGGAATAAAGCTCTGCCAGGGCAACTTCCCGGGCAATATCTACCTTCACTCGTTCGGCTGCTGCGGCTGCAAGGGCTTTGTTGATCGCCAGGTCTTGCTGAGCCGCCAACAGATCGTTGGCTTTTTGCGCCTCGATCACGGCCTTTTGCGCTTGCAATTTTTCCTGCTCGAGCTGCGCCAGAATGGTCTCCTGGCGTGCCTGTTCTTGGATGCGGCTCTGTGCTACGCGGATCTCGCCTTCCTGTCGGGCCTGTTCGGCGGCAGCTTCTGCATCAGCCTTGAGCTTATCTTGGGCAGCCTTTTCGGTAGACAGGCGGCTCTGCACAATGGCATCCAGCGCAGTTTGCACTTCTGGCGATAGCTCCACGTTTGGTATAGTCACATTTTGGATTTCTACCCCGTAGTTTTCGGCTAATAAGCTGAGTTCATCATCGACACAGGAACGCAGCTCGTCACGAGCGGTGCCAATGATCGCATCATCGAACTTCCGCTCGCCTACGCAGACCTTCATGGCTTGACGGGCCAGCGCTTCTACGCGTGTGACCAACAGCGTGTCATCCAGGAACAGGTTGCTGTATTGAGCCCATTTTTCTTGTAGGATTTCTCTGCGGGCATAACCTGGGCGGAAGATGTCTCCGCTCACCACCAGGCCAATGCGCTGCTTGTCGCTGGTAATAATCTCTGGATCTTCCACGCTGAAGGGCACTGCCTGGCTAGAAACACGTTTCAATTCAACATATAGACCTACATCACTATATACGCCAGGCGGGACGATGGCAGAGATCTGTCCACCACGGATTTGGATGCCGACCTGGTTTTGGTCGACCTTAGAAAAGAAGTAGAAGAAACGGCTGCCAATGGCAGCAAATATAATCAGGACAACGATGACCACAACTGCAATTGCGATCGTTGATCCTACAATACCTCGGGTGTTGCGCATACCATCCTCCTTGGGTGATTGGTTATTTACGCCTAATTATACGCTGATATGAAAGCAAATCGCTGAAAGTATTTTTGGATAAATTGGCAATCATAATGACGGTTTGCTCTAGTGAGCGAGCATCTCACCTTAAAATTAATCCAATATAGCGCATGTGCGCTATAATAGTCTTATGTGAGGCTGCTTGGTGGCTGCCTCCCCCTCATTTGAACGGGTAGAATACCTAAAAAGGAGATACAAAATGGGAGAAAAAGGCAGTAAGAAAGATAAAGAAAAGGCTAAAAAGCAAAAACAGCAACAGGTTGACAAGAAGAAGGAGCAGAAGAAGATCAAGCTGCCCGTCAAGAAAATAGCTTAGCGTTTGATAAATGAGTAACAGTCAATCGTCCCCATCTGGAGTTTCTGGATGGGGACGGTGATTCATGATACAACTTCAACCTTCACAGCGCAGACTTTATATTCAGGGGTCTTGGTAACCGGATCGAGGGCATTGTTTGTGAGGTAATTGGCGGCTGCTTCTGACCAATGGAAGGGGATGTAGACTACACCGCGCCTGATATCGTTGGTAATACGCACTCCCAACTCGATTTCTCCACGTCTGCTTGTGACGCGCACGTGCTTATGACCGTTCAACCCAATCATACGGGCGTCGTCTGGATGCATCTCAATATAGGCTTCGGGCGCCTCGCTTTCCAATTTCTTCGAACGGCGGGTCATGGTACCGCTGTGATAGTGAAACATGATGCGCCCCGTGGTGAGCAGGAGAGGATATTCCTCATCGGGTAACTCGTCTGCTTCTCTGAATTCGATCGCAAAGAACTTGCCCAGCCCGCGCGCGAACTTGCCTTTGTGCAGGAAGAGTGTTCCGGGGTGATCCACTGTGGGGCAAGGCCATTGCAACCATCCGACTTCTTCCAGGCGTTCGTAGGTGATCCCACCGTAAGCCGGGGTTAATCGGTTCACTTCCTCCATGATAGCCTTGGGTGAGGAAAAATCAAATCCTTTTGCGCCCATCTTTTGAGCAATTTCGCAGGTAATGCGCCAATCTTCTTTTGACCCGCTGATCGGATCGATTGCTTTGCGCACCCGTTGAACGCGCCGATCGGTGTTGGTGAAGGTGCCATCTTTTTCAGCAAATGAAGCGCCAGGTAATACAACGTGAGCGAGCCGGGCTGTTTCTGTCAAGAAGATATCTTGTACCACCAGGAATTCAGTGTGTTCGAGGCAATGATGGACATGGTTGATGTTTGGGTCGGCGATCATAGGGTTCTCGCCAACAATGTAAAGAGCGCGGATTGTCCCTTCACCGGCGGCAGGCAGCATTTGCGTGCTCGTCAAGCCTACCGTTACAGGTCCAGTTGAACCCCAGGCATCCTGAAATTTTTTCTGTACTTCGGGTATCGTCACCACCTGGTAACCGGGATAGACGTTGGGTAGACCTCCCATATCGCAAGCGCCTTGCACGTTGTTTTGGCCGCGTAATGGGTTAACGCCGCCGCCAGGGATACCCATGTTACCGCACAACATAGCCAGATTGGCGGTAGATTTAACATTATCTAAACCAGTAACGTGTTCGGTGATGCCTAAGGTGTATAAAATAGCCGCGGGTTTGATTTTGGCATAGGTGCGGGCGATTTCATAGAGAAGTTCGACCGGAACATCGCAAATCTCGGCAACTTTCTGCGGATTATATTGAGCAACCAACTCTTTCAGCGCGTCGAAATCCTCGGTGCGCTCCCTGATGAAAGCTTCATCTTGTAAGCCTTCGCTGATAATGATATTCATCAAACCGTTAATCAAAGCGACATCGGTTCCCGGTCGGAAAGAGCAATAGATGTCAGCCCAGCCGCCAATTTGAGTCTTGCGTGGGTCCAATACGATCACTTTAGCGCCACGCTTTTGACCTTTTGACACGTGCATCGCAATCAATGGGTGGGCTTCTGAAGTATTGGAACCGATGATGAAGAAGCAATTTGTTTCTGTGCCAAATTCAGGGATTGAATTTGACATGGCACCACTTCCAAAGGACGCAGCCAGACCGGCTACAGTGGGAGCGTGTCAGAGACGGGCGCAGTTATCGATGTTATTCGTGCCGATAACCGCGCGGGCGAGCTTTTGCATCAGGTAGTTTTCTTCATTGGTGCACCTGGCTGAGGTAAAGAAACCAAGGCTGTTGGGCCCGCTTTGAGCTTTGATTTCTCCAAACCTATCGGCCACAAGCTGAAGCGCCTCGTCCCAGGTCGCTTCTTCAAGCTTACCATTTTTGCGTATCAGAGGTTTTGTCAGCCGGTCGGGGCTATTAACAAAAGCATGTGCATTCCAGCCTTTAATGCACAGGCCACCCTGGCTGACCGGGTGGTTCTTAGCCGGTAACACACCAACTAAAGTATCATCCAACACTTGAAGATGAAAGCCACAGCCCGTTCCACAGTAAGGGCAGGTGGTTAAAACATTTTTGTACTCAATCATGACATCTCTCCTCAGTGGGGGGATAAAACCTCGTTATGCTCATTTGCAAGTCAGACAGAGCTAAATTGTCCAGAAAGAAATACTGATCGCAAGAATTATAGCATAAGACTCTTGGCTGTGTCATTTAATAAGCAGCTTTTTGTTCCCTAAATGAGCGCTGCTTTCAGAGTCCTAATATGAGCCCTAAAATTGCCACGATTCCCAAGAAAACGATTCCCCAATCCCATGCGCCGATCTTGATTGGCATACTACGGGCACGAGCCGGTGAAAACGCTCGTACTTCAGCAGTCAATGCAATCTCTTCTGCCCTGTTGAGTGCATTGGTAATGATTGTGACGGCCAGCAAACGTAATGCTCGCCAGCGTTGTTTACGTAAGCCGCCTCTCATCCATAAAGCACGCCAGGCATTCTGTGCCATCTGTTGTAGAGTGGGCAGCAGGTTGAGCGCCACACCTAAGGAAAAGCCGAGCCCGTGCATGCCCACCCGTTCCAATAACCCGGCAATCGATGAGATATCGACCGCTCCAGTAAAACCTTGTACGGAGATCAATACCACCAGGATACGCAGTGCTATTTGGATTGCATTTAACAGCCCTTCTGCAGAATAGGGTATACCCAGCAAGCTGCGATCGATTTCTCCAACCAAGAAGACGGGCGGAAGCGCCAACAGCCCGACCATCACCAGCCAGCGCAATCGGAACAGTGAGCGGAATGCTCGTGGATAGATAACCCCGGCTATCAGCAGGCAAGCCGCGGCAGCCCAGGGCAGGTGTTGAGCTGGAGTGACCATTACGGCCGCGATGGAACAAAAAAATATTGCCAGGTAACCTATTGAGCCCAGGCGCCCGGTTTTTGATAATCCTGAGAGTCTTGGATCCATGTTGTTGCAGCGAATTATTTCATTACTTGCAGTTCGACCAGCATACGGATGTTCATTTTTCCCTCTGCACCTGGAATTACGATTCGGAAAGAGCCATCTTCCTCTGACAAGTTACTATCTGTGCGGGCATAGGCAACGATGACATCTGCCGCTGAGATTTGCACAGGTTCGTAATTGATGCTGTAGCCATCCGCTGCAACAGCCTTAATTGCTTTTGCCTCGTCCAGAGAGAAACCAGCATTCTGCAGCAGGGTAGATAAACTAACGCCCACATAAGTGATATCTTTGAACACTGCCTGACTGGCGCCTAAGGCTTCCAGGTCGGCGCGAGTATAGGTTTTACTCGTATCACCGCTTGAAACGAGCAAGATTGGTTCTGTGCTCGAAACGGATGTTCCATCCTTAGAAGATGTGCAAGCAGTTAGCGCCATGATCAATAGTATCGATATATACATAATCATTGTAAAACGTTTCATCTCTTACTCCTTTTCCTGCAATTCCGAAATGCCTCCCGAGGCAGATCGCCCCAGGCGCTTTTGTAGTAACTGGGCAATATCCCAACTCAGCCAGCCTGCAAGTCCTCCGGTGACCAGGTGGATGGCAAGCAATCCCGCAACGATCCACAGTGCTGCTGAGGGAGGCAGGCCTAGCAACTGCTGGCCACGGTCCAAGAGATCTAACCAAACAGTGAATATGGCACGTCCATACAGCAGAGGGCTGGTAATAAATGGCTGAAGCATGACCCATGCCACTCCCAACGCACCGGCCAGGCAGAGGTAAAATCGCCGCGGCTTGCCTCCCAGAGAAAGAACGCTCTCAGCGATTAACGCCTCAAACAAGATGCCAATCATTGGCCCGATAACTACTCCTCCCAGGCTGAACAACTTCAGGAACATGGCAACGATTCCAATGAATAAGGTTGAGCCCCGGCGAGGTACAAACACTCGGCCAGTTAAGGCAATCAACAGACCGATCGCCGAGAGAACCATCCCGCTCAGGGGAATATTCAAGGTTTTCAGTACTGCGCCCAAGCTGATTTCATCCAATCCCCATAGAGCGCCAAACACGGCCAGCGTGGCCAATTCACGAGTGGATAGTTTCATTTTCTACCTCCGTTCCAACTTTCAGGGAAGTTCGTATTTTTCCAATCCGTTCTATTCGTCCATTCTGCAGCAGGATTGCTCGATGGGCATAATGGTAAACCAATTTGTGATCATGGGAGATGAGCAAGATGGTGGTGCCCTGGCTGTTCAGTTTCTTTAAATAATCCATCAGGCGCTGCAAGTGCCCCCAGTCCTGACCGAGGGTAGGTTCATCCAAAATAAGCAGGCGAGGGCGCAGACCCAGGCAGGCTGACAGTGTTGTTCGCTGCTGTTGTCCCGCAGATGTAGCTAGAGGACGACGAACCCGTAAATCCCATAAATCGGCTTCTTTCAGGATCTGTTCTTGCAAGCTAGGATCATAGCAATCATAATTACGAGGCGCAAAGGCTATCTCTTCATCTACCGAGTCGGTAAAAAGCTGCTCTTGGGGATCCTGGAAGAGCAAAGCCACATCCAATCCAGGACGAGGTTTTGCGCCATTTTGAAAACGAACTATGCCGGATAGCGGTTGGATCAATCCCGCGGCTGCCATTGCCAAAGTCGATTTACCTGCCCCATTATCACCAACCAGAGCCACGAATTCTCCTGGATAAAGGTTTAAATTAATATTATGGATGACCGCATGACCATTAAACCCCGCAGAGATATTTTGCAGTTGGAGCAAAGGTTGGCGTTCATCTGGATGAATTTCTTCTGTGCGAATAAGAGCTTCCCATGAGAGAGCGGGATGCTCCGTCGGATGGCGCAATCCTAAGCGCAGACGGAGCTGCCGATCAGCAAGAACCCCCTGAGTGGCGCCATCTGCAATAACCCGGCCGTTTTCCATGACAACTACCCGGTCAGCCAACTGAGCGGCTTCTGCCAGGCGATGTTCGATCAGGATAATCGTGATGCCAAGCGTGGCCCGCAGGGCAGCCAGAGTTTCCATCACTTTGCGCGTGTTGGGCATGTCTAGCGAAGCGGTTGGCTCATCCAACACCAGTACCTGCGTGCGCATAGCCAGGGCGGCGGCTATTGCCAGACACTGTTTCTGACCGCCCGACAATGCGGTCGGTTTTTCATTTCGTAGAGCATACATACCTGTGGCCTGCAGAGCCCATTGCGCGCGTTGTTGGACTTCGATTTCTTCCAATCCCAGGTTGCGAGGCCCGAAAGAAACCTCATCTTCGACCCGCAGATGGAATAGCTGCGAGGCGGGCCGTTGAAAAACCATCCCAACCTTTTGCGCGATCTGTGGGATAGTATGCGCCAGGGTATTCAATTCACCCACAAGTACCTGGCCCTCTATTTGAGCAGGAATCGCATGCGGAATCAAACCGCACAATACTCGTCCCAGCGTACTTTTCCCGCATCCGGAGGGCCCCGTCACTAGCACACATTCACCATCCTCAATGCTTAGTGAAATATTATCGAGTGCTGGGATGTTTCCATAGCGGACCGAAAGCTCATGGATCTGGATCATTATCGTTGATCCCTGTCAGCCTGATCGATTATGGAAATCACCTGCGCCCAAGGCCAGCGCTTTTGGGCATTCTGCAACAGGGTTGGGCGCACTACCACACAGGTTAATCGGAAGCCTCCCTTGTCTATTCGTGTCAGACCGGCGGTAAACCCTTCGTTATCCTGAAATTCCAATGGTCCCAATTCATCCAGTATGAGCAATTCCCCGGACGATAATCTTTCCAATATCCGGTTACCCCAGACAAGTGTATCTTTATCGAATAACCATTCATGTTTGATCAAACCGGCCTGATTGGATATGGAAGATGAAAAGCCTTTCTTTGTTGCCAATCTGCGCTTCTCGCCGGTACCAATATCTGTCAGCTCGATCCCTATCTTGATGCCTTGGTCGAATACTGCCGGTGAAATCAGACCGGCCGGCTGCAGGCCGGCTTTACGCGCCTGGCAGATTAGCTCTTGGCACCAACTGGTTTTTCCGACGCCACTCTCACCTGTCACCAGGCACAGTTGGCTTCCTTTTTCGATATTGGCGATGTGCTTTATCACCAGATCGGTTGGCGAAAAATAAATCTTTAGCACCTGCTACCCTCGATAACCAAAAAGCTGTCTCTTGGAAATAGAGACAGCTTTGTACCTGCCAGATGGCAAGGTCAATCTGTATCTCCTTTCCAAGGCCTTTCAGGCGTGAAGCCGAAAGGCGGGAGGTAAAGGCGTTTCCGCCTTTACCCTGCATGCACCGGACATTTTCTGACCGGTGCATCTCCTGAGATCTCTCAGTGACCGGCCCTCAGGCCATAACAGGTTGTCTTAGGCCTGAGGGCTCGGAGATCGTTATATTATAATGAATTTGCGAGGTATCCCCAGGCATATTTTACCTGGGGATATCTTATTATCCAATTTTCTCAATTTTTACAGCGCAAGCCTTATATTCTGCTGTCTTAGTTTCGGGGTCGTATACATTGTTGGTGAGCCAGTTGGCATTTCCTTCGCGGAAGTGGAATGCCATCCATACCAATCCTTGAGGAACCTCTTCGGTCACTCTGGCTTTGACCCTTACCGAGCCGCGGCGCGAACTCACGACAATATATTCGCCATTGTTAATAGCCAATCTCTCGGCATCAGCAAGAGAGATATCCGCAGTCTCTTCAGAAAGCATCTGATCGAGGCCGGTTCTACTCGTTTGTGTCCTGGTATGGTAATGGAACAGGCGGCGCCCAGTGCTAAGGACGAAGGGATATTCATCGTCTTCGATTTCGGCTGGAGGCGTCCATTCGATTCCCTTGAACAATCCCTGGCCGCGAGAGAATTTGCCACCTTTGTGGAGGAACTTGGTTCCGGGGTGGTCAATGGTGGGGCAGGGCCATTGTAATCCGTCCTGTTCCAGTCGAGAGAGTTTTATTCCGGCATAGGCCGGGGTGAGCACGGACACTTCGTTGTCCCAGATTTCCTGTGCGCTGTTTGACTGCCATTCAAAGCCCATTCGTTTGGCAATCTCTTTGAAAATCCACC
>CAZVRZ010000068.1:0-10818 GCA_964629965.1 uncultured Anaerolineaceae bacterium | reverse complement strand
GTCTCCGGGAGCCGTGCTTGCCGTGCGCACACGGTTGACCCGGCGTTCGCTGCTCGTAAAGGTTCCATCGTCCTCGCCCCAGGCAGCCGTTGGGAGAATGACGTGAGCAAAACGAGTGGTTTCTGTATGGAAAATCTCATTACATACGATAAATTCTGCAGAACCAAGTTCGTGCTCTACGCTGGCGATATTCGGCTCCGAGTTTGCCAGGTTTTCGCCAAAGATAAAGAACCCTCGGATCTTCCCGGTCGGAAGTCCTGCCATCATATCCGGCATCATCAGGCCGAATTTATCGGGGAGTTGGTCCACGCCCCATGCCTGGGAAAACTTGGCCCTACTCTCTGCGTTTGCGACGCTTTGGTATCCGGGGAAGGTTCCAGGTAAGGCGCCCATATCGCACGCTCCCTGGACGTTATTCTGTCCACGGAGAGGATTGACGCCTGCGTTTTCCATGCCCAGGTTGCCAAGCAGCATCTGTAGGTTGGCGATCGACATCACATTGTTTTTGCCGCAGGTGTGCTCAGTTATACCGAGCGTATAACAGACCATCCCGGGTTTGATCGATGCCATGGTATGGGCAATTTCGCGGATCAACTCGACGGACACTCCCGAAATTCGTGAGGCTCGTTCCGGGGGGTATTCCATAACTTTCGATTTTAAATCTTCAAAATCGGTACAATTCGCAGCGACGAATTCTTTGTCGTAGAGATCTTCGGAAATCAAAACATGCATGATGCCATTCAAGAAAGCCACATCTGAGCCTACCTTGATCTGAGCAAAGAGATGTGCTTTTCGGGCAAGCGCATGCTTTCTTGGATCGACAACGATCAGCTTTGCACCTTTGTTCACGGCCCGTTTGACAAAATATGATGCCACGGGATGAGCCTCGGTCATGTTGGTGCCGATAAGGAAGAAAAGCTTTGTGTTTTCAAATTCGCCAAACGAGTTTGTCATTGCGCCCGAACCAAATGAAGTTGCCAGACCGGCAACAGTAGGGGCGTGTCAGGTACGGGCACAATGGTCTATGTTGTTTGTGCCAATCACCCCCCTGAATAATTTTTGCATATTGTATGAGTTTTCGTTTATGCTTCTTGCGCAACTGACGCCCGCGATTGCATCTGGCCCAGATTCTTTAATGATCTGCTTGAATTTAGTAGCAACAAGATCAAGTGCTTCATCCCAACTGGCTTCGCGGAACCCGTCTCCTTCTTTGATGAGGGGGTTTGTCAGGCGATCTTTAGAGTAGATGAAATCGTAACCGTAGCGACCTTTTACACAGAGATGACCTTGGTTCGGCTGCGCCTCGTCCACCCCTGTCACGCGGATGATCTGATCGCCCTTGACATGCAGCAGAAGCTGGCAGCCGACACCGCAATATGGGCAGGTTGTTCTTACCTTCCTTGTTTCCCAGGTGCGGGCTTTTCCGATGGCCTTTTTATCAATCAGGGCGCCTACCGGACATAGCTGTACACATTCGCCGCATTGAACGCAAGTAGATTCGCCCATGGGTATATCCGCATCGCAAATCACCTTGGTGTGTCCGCCCCGATACCCAAAGTCGAGCACCTCATTCACTACCATACGGTTACACCCCTCGATGCACCGGCCACACTGGATGCACTTGTTGGGGTCGCGCAGGATAAAGGCGGCTGAACAATCTCTTTCTTCCCACTCCTCAACAAGAAAAGCTGGGGTTTCGATGCCCAGGTGATAGGCAGCGTCCTGGAGTTCGCAATCTCCGTTGACTTCGCAGGAAAGACAATCATGATTGCCATTTGATAGGAGCAGATTGACAACCATCTTACGAGCCTCAAGCACACGCGGCGAAGCAGTGTTGATCTTCATGCCATCTGTTGCCATGAGAGAACAAGAAGTTTGCAGGGCGCGCACACCATCTACATCTACCACGCAAACTCGACACATACTGGCTGGCCCAAGTTTGGGATGGTAACACAAGGAGGGAATGTACAGGCCATAGTCCCTCGCAACCTGAAGCACGGTCTTATCCCCTTCAAAAGTTATTTCGTTTCCATCAATAAAAATCGTCTTTGCCATTACAGATTCTCCCAATTGACTCCCTTATTTGACCAGAGCTTCGAATTCTGGTCTGAATTTTGTAACCATTGCCTGGATCGGCATCGAGAAGGCCTCGCCTGTGGGACAGAGCGTGAGCCCGCGGATCGTTTTGCACAACTGAAGGATCAGATCGATATCTTCCCGCCTGCCTTTGCCTTCGACCAATGCACGGAGTTTATTTTCAATAACAAGAGAACCTTCCCGGCAGGGTACACATTGACCACAGGACTCATGATGATAGAACTCCATGGTTCGCAAAGCAAGCTCTGGGATCGATACGGTGTCGTTGATGACGATAATCCCCCCTGATCCGAGCGAGGTTCCTGCTTTTACGCATGAGTCATAATCGAGGTTTAAGCCTTCAGCTTCTAAGGCCGTAAGGATCGGGACAGATAGCCCGCCCACGATAATACCTTTTAGATTACCTTTAATTCCACCGGCAGCATCCAGGATTGTCTTGAGTGGTGTTCCCAGGGGATATTCAAAAACACCAGGTTTGTTGACGTGACCTGATACCCCGAAGATCTTGGGACCATAATTATTGGAAACACCGATCTGTTTGAAAGCTGCGGCGCCATGCTGAATGATGTAGGGCACACTGGCCAGGGTTTCAACATTATTGACTACGGTCGGGCATCCATATAATCCAAAGCTGGCCGGGAATGGCGGTTTGGCACGCGGGTTGCCTCTCTTCCCCTCAAGGGATTCGATCTGAGCTGTTTCATCTCCACAGACGTAAGAACCAGCTCCTTGATGGACAATAATATTCACATGATCAAGCTGCCCATCCTGGATCGCTTCTTTGATGGCTGTTTCGAGGATATCTGCAATCCACGAAAATTCACCGCGAATGTATATGAATGCCTGAACTGCGCCAATCGCGTGCGCGCTAATGGCAATTCCTTCGATGAGAAGGTGTGGATTGAACTCCATGATCTGCCTGTCTTTAAATGTGCCTGGCTCGCCCTCATCTGCGTTGCAGATGAGGTATACGGGCCGGGGATCATCCTTGGGCAGAAACGACCATTTTGTGCCAGCAGGGAACCCTGCACCACCCCGCCCTCGTATTTGCGCTTCTTTCACTTCTTTGACCACATCTTGGGGTGGCATTGCCAGGGCTTTTTTCAGAGTCTGGTAGCCACCGTGTTCTTTATAGAAACCTAATGTACGGCAGTTTTCCTTTGATCGATCGTTAAGCAATATTCCACATTCCGATACAACGGTCATAGATGGATCGTTATTGGGTTCTTCTCCCTTTCTGAGCGCATCTATGAGCTGGTCGGTCTTTTCGGCAGTCATATTCTCAAAGTAACGATTGTTTACTTGAATAACAGGACCTGTGGCGCAGGAAGCAAGATCCTGAACCGTGGAAAGCGTAAACATGCCGTCTTCAGTCGTTTCGCCAACTTTGATACCAAGCTTTTTGCTGAGATGTTCCACAATTTCATCTGCCCCGTGAAGGAAGCCAGGAACACAAGTATCAACCTGGAGATGATACTTCCCGACCGGCTTCGTGTTGAACATCGTATAATAGGTGGCTATACCATAGACACGACTCTTGCTCACCGCAACTGCTTTAGCCGCCTCTTCCATCCCAGAAGTGCTCAGATAATTCCCGTTTTCTTTTTGAAGGAGTTGCATAACTGGTAAAACAGCCGATTCCCTTTTAGGGTAACTACCAATAAGTTTTGCGATACCCTCTTGGCTTTCTTTTTTCATAATCTCACCTTGGATATTACGCCCTTTCACCGCGTTAAAGTTTACCATCTGAATTATGATATGCTAGTAAGGGCATATTATACTAAAGGATTGGAGATTGTCCAATTCTTCACAAATTAGTGTTTTTTTCTATGAATCGAGTAGGTGTTCGAAAATGAATTTTATGTCACATATCGACATAAATGGGCTGTAATCTTTATGAAGAGAACTGTCAGTATGTGCATTTCTCGAAACTAACGTGGTGTTTGGTTTGTGCATGGAGAAACTATAGAGGTATTCCATGTCTGCGTTGAATCAAATTGCTTATTCCCAGAATCGTCGCGATGATGCTCCCAATAAGGAATTAGCTCTCCATTTGGCAGATACTCGTGATAGTGTGGGTATCCGTGAGATTGCCGATAATTTATGGAATAAAGACTCTCATATCCAATCCGATTGCATCAAAGTGCTCTACGAGATCGGTTATATTCACCCGGAGTTAATCGCCCCTTATGCCAATAGCTTTGTAAAATTGCTTCGCAGTCGGAACAACCGATTGGTGTGGGGAGGAATGATCGCTCTCTCGACCATTGCCATGCTGGCAGCAGATGTTATTGATACCCAGCGAATAGAGATCCAGAAAGCGATCGAGAAGGGTTCAGTGATCACGATAGATGCTGGAACATTGGTCATGGCTCATCTGGCGGCGAGCAGCGCCGAACGAAGACGAGCTATTTTTCCTTATCTATTGGAACAACTAATGGTCTGCCGCCCCAAAGATCTCCCGCAGAGAGCAGAGAAGATCGTTATTGCTGTAAATCACGAAAATTGCCAGGATTTCATCCGGGCAGTAGAGCAGCGTATAGATCTAATGACTGCCGGGCAGCTTACCCGGTTGAGGCGAGTGCTCCGGCAGGCTCAGGAAACAGAACAGGAGTGATCTATGTCTTTAATACCATTGCAAGGTTTTGAACATTTCACTACCCATCATTGTGTCACCGGTTCATTGAGGCACATCTATCACTTTAATGGTTATCCGATCAGCGAAGAGATGCTTCTCGGATTAGGTTCAGGAATAGGCTTTATTTATTGGCACATGAAAGGTATGCAGCCTTTTCTGGGTGGGCGCGCCAATGCCGGACGGCCTGGCGAGGAAGGCTTGGAAAGAGCAGTAGGGCGCTGCACGGGTGTGAGAGTGGAGATCAAGCGCAGCGGCAGTGCAGATCGGGCAGAGAAGCTTATGTTGGAACACTTGTTGGCTGGACAGCCGGTGATGATTCTGCTGGATATGGGTTTCCTACCGTATTTTGATTTTGGTGGTGAGCAGTACCACTTCGGTTACCATGCCGTAGTCGTTTGCGGATGCGATCCTGAGAGCGGCAGTGTGCTGCTGGCTGACCGGGACGAAGCGCTGCACCCGGTGTCGCTGGAAGCCTTGAAGCAGGCGCGTTCATCGACTTACCAGCCTTTCCCGCCACAGAACACCTGGTATGAATTTGAGTTTAGCAAACGCCCTCGTCAAGCTGAACCAACTGAGATATTCCAGGCAATGGCGCAATGCACCCGCAGCATGCTCACGCCGCCAATCACCAACCTGGGGATCAAGGGAATCCGTAAAGCCGCGCAGCGCATACGCGAGTGGCCTCGGATTCTGGCAGCAAAAGAGCTGTGCGATACTTGCATCAACACCGCCATCATGATCGATGCCCGTGGTGGCACGGGAGGCGGCTTATTCCGCTATATGTACGCTCGTTTCTTGTTGGAGGCTGCTGATCTGGTGAACCAGCCAGATCTGAAGGATGTAGCGCAACACATGTATGCGGCAGGTGATGGTTGGCAAGAAGCGGCTGGGCTGTTCGAACAGGCCTATCATGCTAGCAATCCAGGTGATATGTTGGAGAAAATCTGCCATCTGCTGCCCCTCATTGCTGACCAGGAAGAGTTGGCCTGGTGTTCTTTACATGATATTATTGCATCAGTACCGGGAGGCTGATATGGATCAGATTGAATGGCTGCTGGAAAGCGAACCCTGGACGCGTTACCGAACATTGATCGATCTGCTTGATAGATCGCCGGATGAAGCACAGGTGTTGGTGGCTCGTGCTGAGATGCTGGCTCATCCCCAAGTACAAGCATTAGTTAAAACCGCTGCTACCTGGGGCATCAATCCCCTAAAACGGCACAATGACGCAAGCCATGCATTATATGCGCTGAGCACATTGGCAGACTTTGGTTTGAGTGCCAAAGATCCTGGGATACCGCCAATCCTCGAAACCGTTTTGGCTCATCAATCTGGCGATGGCGCTTTCCAGAGCTTGCTTCATATTGCCCCGGCTTATGGTGGAACTGGCGAAGATCAATGGGCTTGGATAGCTTGCGATGCACCTACAGTTCTTTATGTAATAATTGCTATGGGTTTGGAAGGTGATGAGTGTATCCAACGGGCAGTGATGCATCTGGCAGAATTAGCTGGCGAGGGTGGTTTTCGCTGTTCTGCTGCACCTGAATTGGGGCGCTTTAGAGGGCCTGGTAGACGCACCGATCCTTGCCCGATAGCGAATGTGTATGCTCTCAAAGCTCTGGCATTATTGCCGGCATATCGAGATTCAATTGCTGTCCATTCTGCCGTAGAAATGTTAATGCGGCATTGGGAGCGGCAGAAAGACGTGAAATATTATTTGTTTGGGGTGGGTACAGATTTCCGCAAACTAAAGTATCCTTTTGTATGGTATGACATTTTGCATGTGATGGATGTTCTCAGCCTTTTCCCTTCGCTTCAATCTGAACATTGTTTTCAGGAAATGCTTGCGGCACTCACATCGCAAGCAGATGGAGATGGAAGATACACTGCAGGTTCCATGTATCAATTCTGGAAAGGCTGGTCGTTCGCAGACAAAAAGAAACCGTCTCCCTGGTTAACTTTCCTGGTTTTGCGGATTCTCAAACGATTAAAGAATGTTGGGCGGTAAACTAGCCTAACCCGTATTGCGCTGTAGCTGGCAGATTAACACCAGAAGCCGCAATGTGCCACAATGCCAGGTAACAAGCATCGCGCACCTCGGGAGTGGATCCAAAATAGGCATGATAGATTTTGGCTACTGCTATTTCATCACCCTGGCCTCTCAGGTGGAATAGAGCTTGCATCCGCTCCTTATTATCGCCGCGTTCGATAGCGTTGATCACCAGTTCTGTCCCCTGTTTTTCATCTTTGACGCCAACGCCCTGCTTACCGGCAAATTTGATCACCCAAGGTGTATCGACTAAAGGATGAGCGGGCTGTGGGATGTATGGGTTGGAACCGCGTAATTCATCCAGCGCTTCTGTAGCTGCGTTGCGTACCACCCATTGACCATCTTCCACGGCAACTTTTTCAAAGAGGGGGATAACCCACGGCTCATTAACCCTCATTAAACCGAAGATCACTGCCCGGCGTACCAGCAGGTCGTCCATTGTAATAGCCTCTTTCAGGATTGGGTATCCTTCGGCCGGGTGATTTGTCAAAGCCTCGGCTGCCGCTCGGCGTAGCTCCTCAGTGCCATTCAGCAGGGTGGTAATTACACCATCAACAGCGCTCTTATTCCCAATCGATACCAGGGACAGGCAGGCTGCACGGCCGACAGTCAACGTTGGATCATCCGTCAAGGCATACAGATCATTGACGGCTTTAACATCTCCAATTAGCCCTGCACCTAATGCGGCCACCTGTCGCAGAATATCTTGATTAGATTTCAACAATTGACGGAACAATGGTCCGATACCCGTTTCGCCGGAAAGCGCCAGGGCGGTAACAATACGAAAACACAGCGGCAAGTTACGACTTTCTTTTTGCAACAATGCTGCCAGAGAGCGCATGATGGTGGAACGCCAAGGAGCAGTCTTAGCGCTATTCTGCAGCCAGCGGCCTGCAGCCAGTAGTTCTATCTGCAAGGGAGTGCTGGCGGATTGATTGATCATGCTGGTTACAATCTCGGAGATATCGCGAAGAGAGCCAGCAAAACCTATCGTCAGCCATTTTCCGCTCCAGGTGGGCTGGCCAACCAATTCCGAAAAATTCTCGGTTTGCGCCAAAGCGTTTCCAGCAAGGTAGCTGGTAAAAAGTGGATTGTTCAAGGTCAATTGGGAATTGGGATGTGATAATAATAAACCGGCGCTGGTCAAATCATCGAGGATATACCCAGTCTGGGAAAGTCTCTTGGGACCTTTCTTTTTATCTTTGGGTTTTTTCTCAGCAGCAGGCTGCTCTGCCAGCACCTCTTCACCAGGCTGATGTTCATCACTTTCAAAGGTTTCTGTAGTTTCTTCGGGTTTGCCAGGATCTGCGTTCTGAGAATCGATAGCCTGGGTGTACTGGATCGACTTAGCGAATTTGGATACCAGCCCGGCTGCTTCGTGCTGAGAGAAGACTGGTTTTTGATTGATAATGATTTGGGATGCCAATCGTTCCAGTGCCAGGCGAGCATTGGGAATGTTGGTAGTCATCCGCAAAAAATATGCATCTAACAGGCTTGCAAGATCAGGGCTAGTAATATCTCCTGCGAAGGCCGCCCAAGCCTTAAGAGTCAATTCCAGCGGAGAGCCGCCTGGATTATGTGCTGATAACCAGTGGGTCAACAGCAAAGGATCGGTGAAAGTGGAACTGGCTAGTTCTTCTGGTTCGATGTAGTGCGTCCAGTTTTCACTCCATTGGTTCACAAAATCGACCTGGTCCTGGCGGCTCCAGGAAGCCAACGCCATAGGCAGCAAACCCAATTGATGTAAACCACCATAATTTTCCGGCGAGGCAGCAATTACCACGCGCAAGCCGGCGTAATGGGTTAACAACAGGGAAAGATATTTTTTAAAGGTTTGTAACAGATCAGGGCTAAATTCATCTGCGCCATCGATGAGCAGTAATATGCTGCCATCTTCCAGGCCTCTTCGGATCATGCCGGGTAAGCGCGGCATGATGATCTTTGATGCATAGGCAGACACAGCGCTAATCAACAAGCCGGCAGGATCTCTTTCATCCAGCTTGCCTAAAAGATCGGCAGCATGCACCAGGCAAGGTATCATTTTTCTTAGATCACTGGCTGACTCATCCTGGCGAGCAACGAGGGAGGCCAGGTGAGCCAAGGCCACTGTCTTTCCCATTCCAGGTTGAGCTATGATCATTAAATTGGCACCGCCTTGCATAGCCTGCGGCAGCGTTAATTTTGGTGAGTTATAATACGAGCCCATTTCAGGCCAGTCGGGCATATAGGGGATCGTTTGGAATTGGATTGCATCACGCAGAACAGAAGGATCTTCATCATCCAATACCGGAGGGCTCAATAGTCTTGGCTCGATCAGTATTTCATCCAGGGAGAACATCATGGAAGTCAGATGTTTACGCTGAGCCAGGTTGAGCACGTCATTCCGCAGGCGATTTTCCGATTCCGTTGTCAGGCTCTTTCGGACAGAGTCGATTTGAGAAGAAATGCTGCGAACCAGCCTGGGAATTAATAGACGCAGTTGAACGATAAATAGAGTAAAAAGTATGCCTGCTGCAAAGCCTATCCAAAAGGAGTACCTATCTATGTTATATCTCAAAAAATCCATAGGCTGCCTTCTTAATCTCTAACCAGCGTATAAGATACGTCCACAGGTACCACAATGAGCCAGTTGAGCTGACGAGGCGGCTGTCTGAATCAGAGCGGGTGGCAATCCAGAACCACAGGCCGAGCATGTTTTATCTACGATCTTAGCAACTGCAATCCCGCTGCGAGTACGGCGCAACCTGTTGTACAATTCCAGGTCTGTTCCCGTGACTGCGCTTTCAGCGACCTGGTGTTCCACCATCAGGCGATCAAAATTTTGCTGCAGGGCTGTCTGTTCAGCGCGCAGGTGAGCATGTTTTTCGACCAATGTACCTTGAAGCTGGGCGAATGCCTTTTGGACCTGTTCCGCTACTGCTTCAGCCTCTTCTGTAATTAACATCGTATCTAATAGTTTATCTTCCAGCACAACCAGATATTTCTTGAGCGAGGTTGCCTCGTTTTGCAAATCCTGCAGTTCTTTTGGATTGCGTACTTTACCGCCATATAGGGTTGATTCGTTTTGTCCGATCTTGATTTTTTGATCTTGTACCTGGTTTTCTGCCAGGCGCTGTTCCTTTTGAGCGTTCTGCAACGCCCGGTCGGCAGAATCTACTTCAGCCTGAGAGTGTTCGCTAGCTGCATTATCGTTGAGAATAGTATGGATTTCTTGAAGGCGCTGGCGAACCTGGTCGAGCTGGCTGTCTATTTGTTGGAGGCGGTGAAATTTTGATGACTGGCTCATGCTGAGATTATAGAGGCGGATGCGCCGTAAGGCAAGGGGAAATTAGTAATTGGTTGGAATTCGAATGAACGAGTTGAACACAAGCAGGGATTTGATGAGATAATTAGTATTACAGCACAAGGTTGACAATGGACAGGCAGGGTAGCCTGAAATAGAAAGGCATGGTATCTTTCTCCGACCACGGCCAAGTGGGAAGGAGACGAAGAAAACCATGCCAATAGGAATTGTAACCGAAACTTACCCGGCGCCAGCATGCAATTTGACGGAGCAAGATGTTGAGCAGTTTATGGCTGAGATGACGGAGTATACAGAGTTGTTTGCGCCAGCCTTTCAACGTATGGAACAGATGGGGTGGAGCCAGGCCTACCTGCGGGGCTTGCTGGGGGATGCTGCGCGCAAGAACATCGAGCAGATCGCACTGGGGATGAACAAGTCTATCATTATCAGCGAAAGTATCAAAGCCCATTTTTCTAGCCACGCTGCTTTGGCGGCAATTGGCAGAAAGGTCAAGAAACTGAAAGTGTTTGAGCCGGTTGAACAAAAGGTGAAGATTGCACAGAAGATGGTCAAATACAGCCCATCGGAAAAGCTGCTGGATGCCTTTATCACTCTTTTGTCTGGGGCTCAGGGCATGGTAGAAGTCAATAAGCGGCTGAAAGCGGACACCGGGTTGCAGTGAGCGTTTGGACGAACGGGCTGCGCTGAACAGTCGGTGGTTCAAGACACATTGGATGCCTGCACGGCCGA
>CAZVRZ010000067.1:13219-29218 GCA_964629965.1 uncultured Anaerolineaceae bacterium | reverse complement strand
CTACTGACCTTCGGGTTATGAGCCCGACGAGCTGCCACTGCTCCACCCCGCAGTATGTTGTTTGCCCGGCAATCGAGCGGACGGTATTATAGCACGGCCCCGGATTGGCGTCAAGGCGCGTCCACGAAGAGCGCTGCCCAGAGCTGCCAGTTCGAGACCACCTGTGCGGTGGGAAGAATGAACAGTGTGGGGGTGGGTTGGATATTTTCTGCTGTCACCAATACCACCGGAATATCTTCCGGCAGCGTTTTCCGTTCTTGCTCGTAAAGGTATTCGTGTACTGCTTCATCCGACTGAGCATATTCAATCTCGGTCTGCAATGCCTGTTTGGTCGTGTGCAAAGCAGTCACACGCCCGCCAACGCGCTCCTCTTCCAATGTTAACCGGCGCAAATCTGTCATCCGGCTGTTAAAATCTCGGATGAGCAAGACCATTGCGATCAGGCTGATCACGATCAATATTTGTTTGCCAGATATACCGATTTTCTTCATAAGTGCATCATACCGCAGCCATTGTATTTATGCAAGAATGAGGCCAATCTCAAGGGCTTAATAAAACAGCGATAGGGGGAATTTAAATAAAAAACCCCGCGCATTCGTGGGGTTTTAGAACCTGAACTGTGCCGAAGGTGGGAGTTGAACCCACACGAGCGTAATGCCCACTAAGCCCTGAACCTAGCGTGTCTGCCAATTCCACCACTCCGGCATAGTGGGCTAATTTTACACTGATTCTGCCTTTTGTCAACAGTTTGCTTTACGGCAAGTTTAGGAGCATGCTATAATTCGTAAGCGAGCAAAAGTATGAGTTTCTTTTTTCAACAAATTTTCCTTATATTGACAACTTCGCCAGGTAACCTGACGTATTATATTGTGCTGGCTTTTGCAATTGCTGGTTCCTGGCAGGCTTCGGTCAGTCAATGGCGTCGCAGTGGATTTCCACAGGGGCGCCGCATGGTACTGGGCCTGGCAGCTTTGTTGTTGGTTCTATTTGCCCAATTTGCTGTCACCGGTTTGGCCTGGCCTGGCTTGCTATCTTCCCGGTTAATCTTGCCGCCTGTCGATCGCCTGGTAACCTTGTTGGGCCTGGTGATCATCCTTTGGCTCTGGCTTTTCCCGGAGCCAAAGAGGCTGGCAGACGCGGCAACGATCATGCTAGGGATGTTGGTCATTACGTTTTTTGCTTTGACGATGGTCTGGTGGAGATCGCAGAGCAGCGAAGTGAGCTTTAATGGCTCCTTGCCTGATACGGCTGCCAGCCTTTTGGCGATGGCTTTGTGTGCCTTGGGCGCTTTGATACTGTTGATCCGGCGTCCAAATGCCTGGGGAGTCGGGTTGGCGATGTCGATCATATTGTTTGCCGGCCACCTGGCGCATTGGTACTTTGGCCAGCCTGGTGGAGATTTTCCAGGAGCGGTCCGGCTGGCGCAATTGGCTGCTTATCCCTTGCTGTTTGCTCTGCCTCAGCGTTTCCCAATCCCAGAAAGCACTCGCCCTGCTGTCGAGCCGCTGGTGCCCGAGCGCCGGCGTTATGGATATGGCACGGACCCTTCGTTCATCCAGGAATTCATTGGCCTGGCGACGGAAACTTCTTCTGAGAAGCTGTGCCAGAATATCACTCGCGTGGTCTCGCAAATGGTGCTGGCGGATTATTGCCTGTTCATCTCTCTGGATGGCAGGCAGGGTACTATGTCGGTTCCCTGCGGTTATAACCTGATCCAGGAAGCGTGGGTGAAACAGTTCCCCCTGGATTCACAAGAAATGCCGGTCGTCACCAATGCATTGCGCCGGGGACGTTTCTTGCGCTTACCGGCTAGCAGTACCTCGCCGGATCTGCTGGTGTTGGCGCAGGCTCTGCACCTGGTTCGCGTCGGGCATTTGTTATTTGTCCCCATCTCCTTGGCGGGTGATGCGCTGGCGCAAGGGATCATCCTGATATCTCCTTTTTCCAATCGTGGTTGGACGCAGGAAGATCAGACGTTACTGAGCAAATCGGCCGAATATCTGAGACAGGTGTTGAAAGAGAAACAGGTTGCGCGTGATGAGCAGGAAAATGCAGCCCAAGCGCGTGATAGCTTGCGCAGAATGCGCGAGTATGCCGATCAGATCCAGGCTGAGAATCAAGAACTCCTGGCCCAGCTAGAAAAAGCACGGTCGAAGATGGAAGAAGAACGAACCCGCGCTGAAAGTTTGGCTGATTTGATCTCTCGTCGCGATTCGGATGATGCCGCCCGCCAAAAGGAGCCCGCTGTTGGAAACCTGGCGGACGATACAATGGTGAGCTTACAGGAATATCAATTCCTGGAGGCGCAGTTGCAAATGGCTTTAGAAGATGTGGCTACCATCAAGGACGCTCTCTACAAGGCGGATCAGAAGGCGCTGGAATTACAAACACAGGTGAATTATCTCGAGGCTCAGCCTGCTCCTATCCAGCTTGAATCCGCGCCCTCTGCGGCTGCTTCTTCGGGTCAGGCCGAGGTAGTTGTATCGATTGCTCAAGAGCTGCGCCAACCTTTATCTTCCATCGTAGGATACACAGATTTACTCTTGGGCGAGTCGGTTGGTATTCTGGGTGCTTTGCAGCGTAAATTCCTGGAGCGCATCAAAGCCTCGGTCGAACGCATGGGGGGGTTGGCCGATGACCTGATCCAATTGACCTTATTAGAAGATGGCCAGGTAAACCTCAAAACAGAAACAGTTGATTTGAACCGCATAATCGATGATGCGGTTGCGAATTCGATGACGCGCCTGCGCGAAAAAAATATCATCCTGCGGATGGATTTGCCGGATGAATTACCGGCGCTCAATGCGGATCGTGATGCTTTGCAACAGATCTTGCTTCACCTGCTGCACAATGCGGGAGAAGCAACCCCCATAGAAGGTGAGATCAGCCTGCGGGCAAGCGTTGAAGCGAGAGAGAATGAGTCCGGTTATGTGCTGCTTCAGGTCGTTGATTCTGGTCCGGGAATCTCCACAGACGACTTGCCACGCGTATTTTCTCGCCTTTACCGAACAGATAACCCCACCATCGGAGGAGTAGGCGATACTGGCGTGGGTCTAACCATTGTCAAGGCTTTGGTTGAGGCGCACGGTGGGCGTATTTGGGTTGATTCCACCATTGGACAGGGATCGACTTACAGCGTCTTATTGCCTGTGGCTATCGAAGAAATTGGATGGTTGGTAGAGCGGTGAAAAAGAATGAAGGCCGCCAGGTAATCTTGGGCGTTTTTACCGCGTTGATTTTCGTTGGCCTGGTCTTGGGAGGCCTGTTGACCTCCCTGGTAGAAGGGGGCATTACGCTGTCAATGTCTTTTACGGCTACTCTGACACAGAGTGCCTTGCCCACGGTTGCACCTACGCTGACACCTGAAGTAACCAGGGTTTCGCCCCAACCGGGAGTAACTCTATCCTCAACAGCTACTTCTGCGCCCAGCACAGCTGCATCGCCTACGAATACGCTGCTTCCGCCTGTTTCCTGCCCCCCGCCGGCAGGTTGGGTTCCTGTTCAGGTACAGCCGGGAGATACTTTTGAGAGCCTGGCGGTGTTATACCAAACCACTCTCGATCTGATCAAACAAGCCAACTGCCTGGTGGTGGATGAATTGCTGCCTGGAACGATCTTATATGTGCCACCGGTGCCCATCCCGACGGCAACGCCTCTGCCTACGGCGACTCGTGCGCCTACCATGGCCTGCGGCACGCCGCCTTCAACTTGGGTTCCCTATATAATCAAACCGGGGGATACGTTGTTGATCATCAGCCGTACGTTTGGAACGACTGTTGCCGATCTACAGTTTTATAATTGTATTCTTGACCGCAACCATATTTCTGCTGGTACGCGCATTTACGTTCCATACGTGCCGCTGCGTACCTCCACGCCCACCCCTACCCTGACGCCAACCCCCTACATCAGCCCAACATCCACGATAACCTTCCCGCCGCCGCCGCCCACCTGGACGGATACGCCCGTGATCACTGCCACGCCTAGCCCAACCGCGACCGGAACCGGCTTTCCTGCAGATACGGCGACTCCTACGCCGACGAATACTCCGCTGGTCACTCCAACGGATACACCGACTGCCACCGCAACTGTATATCCAGATACATCCACGCCGACTCCAACGCTTCCACCGCTCACTCCCACTCCTACAGATACAGTTGTTGTTGCAGCCACTGTGACGAATACCCTTCTTCCCCCTACGGTCACGGCGACCACTGTTTCTCCTTCCAGGAAAAGATAATCAGAAGCTTATGTTAAGTCGCTTGAGGCTGTTTTTATTGGCATTTTGCCTGGTTGGATGTAATATGTCTTCTCCTGTTGTTTTACAACCGGCTGCGATTGTTCCCGCGCCGGTCAGTAATATTATTGCTGTAGCAGCTGTGGGATCAACTGTCACGCCCACCCCTTTCTTGCCATTAGCTCCAACGGCAACTTATTTTCCAACGGCTTACCCCACCTCAATGCCATTACCCGACCCGCCTACACCAACCCCGGGCGTAATACCCGCCCAGGCCAAAACATGGGCGGATTACCCTGGCCCCACCATCTGGCCTGATATTGCAGTGCCGGCGCCAGCAGGGCTATTATCCCAGCCTTTAGGGCAGGTAAATATATTGCTTTTAGGCTCTGATCAACGGCCTGATGATGGTGGTTTTCGCACGGACACCCTTCTCTTACTGACCTTGAATCCATCTGCCGGAACAGCGAGCCTGACTTCTTACCCACGCGACCTGTATGTGTATATACCTGGTTGGACGGTGCAGCGCATCAATATGGCGCATGGGTTTGGTGGTTTTCCGCTTACTGCGCTAACGTTTGAATATAATTTTGGTGTTCGCCCGGATCATTACGTTTTGATCAACCTGTGGTCGTTTGAAGAGGTCATCGATAGCTTGGGTGGCATCGATGTGAGTGTGGCGGTTTCCTTAACCGATCATCGCGATCGGTATGGCAATTATTCGGTTCCGGCGGGGATCGTACATATGGATGGCGAGACGGCGCTTTGGTATGTGCGTTCTCGTTATACGACCAGTGATTTTGATCGCGGCCGGCGCCAGCAAGAAGTCATCGTGGCTATATTTCAAAAGTTGCTAAGCATGGATGCCCTGACACGCGCCCCGCAGATCTATGAAATTTATCGCCAGAACGTGACCACCGACATGACCTTTGAGCAAATGGCTGAATTCTTACCCCTGGCAGCTCAATTGAGTGACCTGGAGGGTATTCAACGGTATTCGATTGGGCCTGCGCAGGTGGTCTCCTGGATCAATTACAGCGGTTCGCAGGTCTTGCTGCCCGTTCAAGAGTCTGTCATTGAGATCATGAAAAAGGTGCTCAGCAGTCCCTAGGGCCTACCTGAAGATGCGAGCAAGAAGTGGAATATGGCAGGGTGGTTTTGCCATCCTGCCGTATCCCAAATTCACCTTTCTCCCCCGCCGGGGGTGGGTGCACAGGACTTTCGACTTTCAGAAAATCCTGTGGTGCTGGGAAGTTTGCTTAGGCAAAAAGATTTGTCTGATGTAAAATAAAGGTGTGTGAGCGTGTGTTTTTAACCGGCAAAAGGAGGATTTTACAATGGCTCTAACTGGAAAAGGTTTTTTTACCTGGAAAATTCCAAAGTGTGAGAACGGCGACGCCAACCAACTTGCACATGTCGCCAAGGCAGCCGGACTGACTCATTTACTGATAAAGATTGCCGATGGCGATTCGCCTTACTATGGTAATGCGGGCGCCAGGGTAGATATGGTTCCTGCTGCTGTCCAGGCGCTGCGCAGCCAGGGGATCCAGGTTTGGGGTTGGCATTATGTCTATGGAGAAAATCCTGCCGGTGAGGCGCGCGTGGCGATACGCCGTATTCAGCAATTGAATTTAGATGGTTACGTGATCGATGCGGAGTCTGAGTATAAGCAAGAAGGTAAAAAAGAGGCTGCCAGGCGCTACATGAAGGACCTGCGTTCAGCTTTGCCGAACCTGCCAATGGCTTTAAGCTCCTATCGCTATCCATCTCTTCATCCCCAGCTCCCCTGGAGAGAATTTCTGGAGAAGTGCGATATCAATATGCCGCAAGTGTATTGGCTGAAGAGTCACAATGCCGGCGAGCAGTTGGTCCGCACCGTGCGCGAATTCCAAAATATCTCTCCTTCTCGCCCGATCATTCCCACAGGGGCGGCTTTCCGTGAACATGGCTGGCAGGCTTCCGCTGGAGAAGTGCTTGAATTCTTGAACACCGCTAAAGCATTGAACCTGGCTGCGGCGAATTTCTGGGAATATGGTGATGCTCGATCGGGTATTATGCCCAACGTGTGGGAAACGATCCGTGATTATTCCTGGTCTGCTGGTGTTTCTCCAAAAGATATTTGCGAGAGATATATTGCGGCTTTGAATCAACGCGATCCCAATAAAATGGTGGCCTTCTATATGCCGACCTCTGTGCACGTGACTTCGGCGCGCACCACGCTCGGTTTGGAGGCAATTCGTAACTGGTATGTTATGTTGTTCAACCAGACTTTACCGAATGCCAATTTCATTTTGACGGGTTTCTCTGGAACGGGCAACTCCCGCCACCTGACCTGGACGGCGACTGCTTCGAACGCCATTGTGGAAAATGGAAATGACACCTTAGGTTTGTTTAACGGACAAGTTGCCTATCATTACACCTTCTTTACCGCCAAGCCTCTCTAAGTGGGCAGTGAATCATCCACGCAGGCAGGCAAGTAAGTTTCGGCGTTTGTTTCATTGGCTGTGGCTGGCGATCTCCCTGGTGGGGATGGCTGGCTGCGGCTTGAATCATTCGCCTGGAGTAAGTGTATCCACTGAGACGCTTACACCGGTGGCCGTTTCATCGACCCCGGCGCCCAGCCAGACGTTGATGCCGTTACCAACGCTGACGCCTACTAGCACCGTCACGCCAACACCTACGAACACAGCGACACCCACTCAAACCGGAACGCCGACCATGACGCCGGAGCCGCTTCCTGTCTTCCAAAGTCGTGAATTACGGCCGGGAGTCAGCCCGCGAACCTACATTACAAATACCTGCACTTATCTGAGCCGTAAATGGGGGCTGGATGCCAGCCCGCCTGGCACGGTGGTAGTACCGATCATGTTCCACAGCATTGTGGAAAGCGGGCGTATTATCTCAGATCCTAAGGATATCAGCGAAGATCAGTTTCGAGATTACGTTCAGTATGCTCAATATCTTGGCTTCGAGACGATCACTAGCGCTCAGCTATTGGATTTCTTAGAGAATAATGCTGTCATCCCGGCGCGTTCGATGATCATCATCCTGGACGACCGGCGGCCAGGCGTGGTGCGGGATCGATTCATGCCAGTGCTGCAGGCGAATGAATGGATGTTGACCCTGGCTTATATCGCCAACCCAAATGAGATGCAGTGGGCGATGGATGAGATCAAGCGTTTGTATCAAAGCGGCCGGCTGGAGGTGCAATCGCACGGTTATAGCGGCGATTTGTATATCGTTGAACAAACTTCTGAAGAGGAAATTCGCGCTGAGATCTTAGACTCCACACCTGTTCTTACTGAAAATTTTGGACAAACCCCGATTGCATTTATCTGGCCTGGAGGAAACTTTACTGCGCTTTCTGTGCGGATTGCGCGTGAGGGCGGCTACCGGTTGGGCTTTACAGCTTATTCGCGCGGCCCCTTATTGTATAACTGGATTCCCCAGGGCGAGCTTGAGCAAGCGATAGGCGATCCGCTCATGCTTCTGCCACGCGCCTGGAGCAACGCCATGCCTGTAAACCTGGATGAAGGATTGCGCGTCAGCCAACAGGCTGAAGCGGAGGCGCGCCAGCAATACCCCAGCGAAGCCGAATATTTTCGCACTTATTGTGGCGGTGAACTGCCGCCGCTTGAACAGGTCTTACCGGCTGCGCTTGCTCCATAGGATAACCTTGGTGTAAAAGACGCCCTGGCTCATTGGGATGAGCGGGTCGATTTCTTGTTCGGCTTCGCTGTCGTTTTGGCTGCGGGCTTTTTCGCAGTCTGCGAGCGAGGAGTCGTAGGCTTGGCTGCAGGCGGTTTCTTAGCGGCAGGCGTAGGCTTCTTGCGAGTAGCAGCTGGCGCAGCAGGATGGCTTTTTTCACCCGCTGGTGCTGCTTTGGTGCTTTTGCTGACCGTTTTCTTGCCGGGTTTGGCCGGTTTCGCGGTTGGCGATAGAGACGCGAGATATTGCGTCTCTACGGTCGGCTTTGCCGCGGCCTTACGGCCGGTTCCTTTGCTGGCTTTGGCCGGTGGACTTGCCTTGGCGGGCGCAGGCTTGCTCTGACTGCCAACCGTCGCCTTGGGGTGAGCGGCCGATTTGACAGGCTTAGCGGGCGGCTCAGATTTCGGGGCGGTCTTGGCGATTGAGACGCGAGATATTGCGTCTCTACGGTCGGCTTTACCAGCACTGGGAGAAGGGCTTGACTTGGAAGATGCAAGTTTTTCCTTGCTTTTTGGAGTTGCTTTGGGTTTAACGGCTGCTTTAGCAGGTTTTGCAGGGATTACGCGTTGCGCGACCGTTTTTAATTTGGATTCTTCAACCAGGTTTTCAAAGCTGGCTTGTTTGAGCGGTGCAATTTCTTTTTGGGAACGAGATGGCTTGGGTGTGTCTTCTCCATCCTCATCGATGGTAAGCTTGCCCGTTTTGCTCTTCGGCATTTCCCAGGGCGCTGTCAGGGCGGTTACGCGGTCTCCTGATTTGATCTCAACCACCGGCTTACCCTGGGCAGCACGGGTTTGTAAAACGGCCTCGTCCAGCCGGATTGCTTTGGGGGTCAATTTTTCCAGGTGCAGTGTCAGGCGCAGGGTGCCTTTGCCGGCAGCCACACCTGCCAGTTGAGTTGTGCGCGGCAGTTTCCAGGCGATCACCCCTTGTCCATAACGTCCCTGGCGCGGAAACTGGTCGGTTGGCAGGCGTTTGGCTTTACCATCGGACGCAACCAGCAAAATCTCGCCGCGCGATGGGATCAATTCCATTCCCACCAATTCATCACGCGCCCCCAGCTTGATTCCACCTACTCCGGCGGCTACTAATCCCATCGGGCGCACTTCATCTTCTGTGAAGCGGATGGTCATACCATCGGCGGTAACCAACAAGATTTCATTGGTGCCATTCGTCAGGCGCACCCAACCTAGCCGGTCATCCTCATTCACTCTGGTCAGCGTGAAAGTGTGGGCTGATGGTCCGGGCAGTTCGCTTAAAACACTTTTCTTTACCATACCTTGGCGAGTTGCTGTGAGGACAAAACCGTTCTCGACGCGTTCTTCGCTTTTGGGGAGCGTAAAGACGGCTGCCAGGACATCTTTATCTGCTAATGGCGAAACCTTATGGAAGAGTATCCCCTCTTGGAGATTTTCCACATCTGGAAGAGCATGCACAGGGATCGCAGCAGTTTCTCCTTGGGTCGAAACGAGGTAGACTGTATCACGCGTGCTGGCCTGGATGAGCCACATGGGCGCTCCGCTTCCACTCTGGCGAGGAGGTTTTTCATCCAGAGAGCGTGAGATCAATCCATCTGCAGTGACTGAGATCCAGGTCACCTTGTCGGGGGCCAGATCTGTGGTGGTCAAGGGTAAAGCGCTGATCTCGGCCCCTGGTTTGAGGTGCACGATTTGCGTACGGCGTCGATCGCTGAAGGCCTCTTTCACTGCCTTTAATTCATCGGCAACCACCTGGCGTATCTTGACGGCAGATTTCAAAAGGGCTTCCAGCTTTTTGATTTCAGCCAGGACCTCTTTGTACTCATCCTCGATTTTCTTGCGCTCCAGTGCAGCCAGGCGTCGCAGGGGCATGTCCAGGATGGCCTGGGCCTGGATTTCGGTCAGCTTGAAACGCTTCATCAAACGGTCGCGGGCGGCATCGGCATCGTTTGCCCGGCGGATGATATTGATCACCTCATCCAGGTTTTTCAGCGCAACTCGCAAACCTTCAAGGATATGGGCGCGTGCCCGCAGATGTTCGAGATCATATTCGCCGCGGCGGCGAATCACTTCCTGGCGATGGTCCAGGTACACGCGCAATGCCTGTTTCAGGCTAAGCATGCGCGGCTCGCCATCTACCAGTGCCAGCATAATGATGCCGAACGTGGTACGCAGCGGGGTACTTTTGAAAAGATCCTTTAATACTTGTTCTGGTTCAGCATTCTTCGTCAGCTCGATCACGATGCGTAACCCGTGCCGGTCTGATTCATCGCGTAGGTCAGCCAATCCTTCCAGCCTGCCCTCGCGCGCTAGCTCGGCGATCCGTTCGATCAAAGACGATTTATTCGTCATGTAGGGCAGTTCGGTGATGATAATGCGGTTGCGCCCTCGGCTCATCTCTTCGAAATGGGCGCGTGCCTGTATCGTTACTTTGCCCCGCCCCGTTCCATACGCTGCTTTTAGATCATCCTCGCCATTGCTCTGGATGATCAAACCGCCGGTGGGAAAATCTGGGCCCTGGATGAAGTGCATCAGGTGTTCCACATTGATATCATCCAGCTTTTCCCAGTTTTCTAGCATAAATATCAACGCGTCGGTGACTTCTCCCAGGTTGTGCGGGGGAATATTGGTGGACATGCCCACTGCAATCCCTGTGGCGCCGTTGACCAACAGGTTGGGTATGGCTGCTGGCAGCACATCTGGAGCCGTCAGGCTGCCATCGAAGTTGTCTGAGAAATTTACCGTGTTTTTGCGAATGTCTACCAGCATGTGCATGGCGGCAGCGGTCAAGCGCGCCTCGGTGTATCGCATGGCGGCTGGAGGATCTCCATCCACACTGCCAAAATTTCCCTGCCCATCGACCAAAGTGTGACGCATGCTAAAATCTTGTGCTAATCGAGCCATCGCTTCGTAAACCGCTTGATCTCCATGCGGATGATACTTTCCCAATACTTCCCCTACGATACGAGCAGATTTTTTAAAGGGGGAGTCGGGCCGCAGGCCCATATCATACATGGCATACAAGATGCGCCGGTGGACGGGCTTTAGCCCATCGCGTGCATCGGGCAGGGCGCGGGCCACGATTACGCTCATGGCATAATCCAGGTAGGCCTGCTGCATTTCGTGATCTATATCAACGCTTTTTACCAAACCGACTTCCATAAAATAGCTCTCCGATTTATGTGCTCAAGCGGGTGTAGTATCGCTGCTTTTTAAGCGGCCTTTTAACAGGATACAACTCGATCTCTTGAGCTTGATTATACCCGCACCTGGCAAGGTTCGAAGAAGTAACTCCGGCGCGCCTGAACCCCTTTTCCCCTCGCGTGGGGAAAATCACTCTCAATGCGATACCTCCCACCGTAACCTGTTTCAGGGTGCTTCCGGCATTTTATACTATAATCGCATTGTGGAGAAATATCAGGATAGTTCGATCTGGGGCCGTTTGTTGCTTATAGGGGTTTTGCTGGTTGTGTTGGGATTGACGGTGTACCCGCACGATGAGCGACGCGACCGCCAATTGGTTCGCCAGGCATTGAACTCGCGGAATTATGGCGCGGCAGCCCAGGCTTTGGGCAGGCTGGCTGAACGCGAACCACAGCGAGCAGATTTGCGCATTGCTGCCGGTCATTATGCTCTTTGGTCGGATGATGTCCCGGCGGCTATCGAGCATCTAACGAGTGAGGTTGTGCAGTGTTGTTTAACCGCAGCAGATTGGCTAATGCTTGGCGATGCTTACCAGGCAAGCGGGGATGATGCGCTGGCAGAGCAATCATGGCGCCTGGCATTGTCTGCCGGATGTGATGCCTGGAGTGCGTACGCGCGGCTGCTGCCTTTACACCAGAAGCAAAATGATTATGAAAACTCCCTGGTCGATCTTAAGGCCCTGGTTGCAGCCCGTCCCCATCTGTCGTTCCTATACGCCCGTTATGGTCGTTATCTATCTGCTTCCGATCCGGAGGCAGCCCTGGTTTTTTTAAACCAGGCCCTGGCATTGGGCGGACCCGAGGCGGAGAGCATTCGCAGCCTGCAAAGCATACTTCGCGCAGCAGTGCTTGAAGAAGAAACTGCCTACACCCTGGCGCAGGCCGGACGCTGGTTCGCCGATCGAGCAGATTGGTTCCTGGCCGAGCAATCCTTCGCCCACGCAGTCAAGTTGAGACCTGATTATGCTGAAGCGTGGGCTTTTTGGGGGGAGACCGAGCAACATATGCCTCCAGTAGATTTCGCGTTGGCCCAGGTACATTTACAGCAAGCCCTGACGTTGGCGCCCGATTCGGCGGCAGTGAATGGTATGAATGGGCTATATTGGCTGCGCCAGGCCGATTTTGACCAGGCCTTGCCTTATTATGAGAAGGCCGCCGCCCTGGAACCTCAGAACCCGATCTACCTGGCTGAATTAGGCGCGATCTATGCCGGCAAAGCTGATCTGTCAACTGCTCAAATTTATTATCAGCAGGCGATAGACCAGGCACCGGATGACGCTTACTATTGGCAGTTATTGGCAAATTTCTTGGTGCGCTACCAGGTCCATCTCAAAGACACCGCTCTGCCTGCGGCTCGCCAGGCCGTTATCCTTGCGCCGCAAGATCCTGCTTCCCTAGATGTGATGGGCCAGGTATTATTTTTGCTAGACGATCAATACAGTGCGCTGAGGTTTTTCTATCGAGCCTATCGGGCCGACCCCAATTACCCCCCTGTCAATCTACACCTGGGAACGGTCTATTTCTATATGGGGGATACGGTGCGGGCGCAATCATATCTTCAACGGGTGCGCGATCTGGCTCCTGACACCCCATACGATGCTCACGCGCAGCGTTTGTTGAGTGATTATCTTCCATGAGAGTGGTATTCTTATACTATCAGCGGCTTGCCGGGTGTGCTAAAATAAAGATGTTCATCTGGATTGGTCAGATAAGAAGGGTCTGGCAAGCTTATGATTCCTGAGACAATTGGTCGTTACGAAGTGAAAGGAGAATTGGGACGGGGCGGTATGGCTGCCGTATATCGCGCCCTGGACCCGCGCTTCCGGCGCGATGTTGCCATCAAAGTGCTGCCTGAGGCCTATTTGCACGATCCTATGTTCCGCGCCAGGTTCGATCGTGAAGCTCAAACATTGGCATCGCTGGAGTTTGCCGGCATCGTCCCCGTGTACGATTATGGCGAGGAAAATGGACAGCCGTACCTGGTGATGAGATATATGCCGGGGGGATCGCTTTCGGATCGCATTGTGAATGGCCCAATGTCTCTGGGTGATACGCTCCGCATCATGCAGCGCCTGGCGCCTGCCCTCGACCAGGTACATGCTCACGGCATCATCCATCGCGATCTCAAACCCGCCAACATTCTGTTTGATCAGTTTGAAACGGCTTTTATTTCGGATTTTGGCATTGCTCGCCTGGCACAGGCCAGCAATACCCTGACCGGTGATGCGTTGATTGGCACCCCGGCGTACATGAGTCCTGAACAGGCTCGCGGCGATCCGGATATCGATGGGCGCAGCGATATCTATGCACTGGGCGCGATCCTGTTCGAAATGCTTGCGGGACAGCAGCCGTATTCTGCCACAACGCCGATGGGCGTTGCCATGAAACATATCATTGACCCTATCCCGCGTATCCTGGATGTTAATTCTAACCTGCCTGCTGATATTCAAAGCGTGATTGATCGTGCGCTGGAGAAAATGCGCGAAAGGCGTTTCGCTGCCGCTGCTGAACTGGTGGCGGCGCTGGAGGTTGTGGTCAGCAAGCAAGCTACGGTTGCCAACCATGAGCATCCTGACTATGCTGCCCCGGCGGGCCAGCCTGTTTCGCAGACGCAAGATGTTGCGTCTCTACCACGGGTGGAACAACCTGCGGAACCGGTTTTCATTGCGCCTTCTCCCAAGGTGGAATCACCACCCACTCCAGAGCAAAAACCTGTAATACCCGCTCCGCCGCCTGTCTCTCCGGTGAGCTCTCCGGGCCTGGCAGGTGCGCAACCTGTTTCTCTGCCTGTGCGTTCGGTGGTTCCGGGCCAGGCGATTTCGTACCCTTCCATTCAGCCCCAAGCATCTGTTCGGCCCCCCAGTTCACCGAACATCGCTGCCGCGCATCCTTATTCTGCGGCTTATCCCATTGCTCAGCCTCGCCCGGTAAAGCGTTCTCGCTGGCCCGTTATCGTGGGTGTCATCTTGCTTCTGTTGGCTGGTGTGGTTTGTGGGGTGCTATCCTTGGGAGGGGGGCTGCTCGGCCTGGGCGCCTGGCTAGATGCTGATAGCGCCACCTTGCCTGTGGTAGAATCACCGTCTGTGTCGTTAGAAGCAACGCTGCCTGTTCTGGATGAAACACTGATTTCTGCTGCTCCCTTGGTAGATGATGAATTCTTCTACGATGACTTTTCTGACCCTGCCAGTGGTTGGCCAGGATATGAAGGTGACGATGGCTCTATGAAGTATGATCATGGCTCGTATCGAATTCTAGTCGATGCGAAAAACCAACTTTTTTGGGCGACACCTGGCTTGAATCTGACTGATGTCTCGATCTCAGTAGATGCTACCAAAGTAGCCGGACCGGATGATAACTATTTTGGTGTGATCTGTCGGTATCAGGACGATAAGAATTTTTATTTCTTTATTTTGAGCAGCCAGGGATATTATGGCATTGGCAAGATGAAAAACGGTGAGATTGTTTTGATCGGCATGGATACATTGGCATACAGCGAGAATGTTCATGCCGGTAAAACAACCAACATCATCCAGGCGGATTGCTTAGGTGAAGATCTGTCGATTGATGCCAATGGCTCTGAATTGATCAGTGTGAGCGATGCGGATTTTACTCACGGCGATATTGGTTTGATCGCAGGCTCTGAGAAGGATAGTTTTGGCGTCAACATCCTTTTCGATAACTACGTTGCTTTTCCACCTTGATCGTTGTAAGAAAGGAACAATGACAATGAAAAAGAGTATTTTGATGGTTGCGGCCATGCTTGTCCTGGTGCAATTGGCTTGTTCAGTTGGTGGTGGAAAAACATCATCGCCAGATATTCTTTATGAAGATGATTTTTCAGATCCCAAGAGTGGTTGGGATAGTGTTACGGATGTCGATGGAACCAATGATTATTATGATGGCGGGTACCGTATTCTGGTCAACAAAGCGAACTGGTTTTTCTGGAGTAATCCGGGTAAAAAATTCACCGATCTGGTGATCGATGTGGATGCTACGAAAATTGGCGGGCCAGATGATAACGATTTTGGCGTTGTCTGTCGTTACCAAGATAATGAAAATTTTTATTACTTCGCCGTTAGCAGCGATGGATATTTTGGTATCAGTAAGTTTATCGATGGCACTGAGGCGTTGATAGGGATGGAATCGTTGATGTTCGATGATACGCTTGTCAACCTCGGTAATGCTACCAACCATATTTCTGCTTCTTGCGTGGGGAGCAAATTGAGCCTGAGCATTAACGGCACAAGTGCGGTTGAAGTGGCTGACTCAGACCTGTCTTCTGGTGACATCGGTTTGATTGCGGGCTCTTATAGTGAAGAGGGCGTCGATATCTTGTTTGACAATCTGGTTGTTCGGAAGCCCTGACCGCATATCAGTGCGAAGCTGAGCCAGGGAAGGTAAAGGCTCGGGAAAGCACTGTTATTTTGGATCTCTATGTCACCAAAGAACATTCTCTATAAATCCAATATCTTCTGTCGGTATTTTGCCGCGGCCCTGGCGCTATTTATGATCTTTTGCACGACTGGGTGTACCTCGAACTTGCTCTACCAGGATAATTTTGCAAACAACACCAGCGGGTGGGATCGCGTGCGCGCAGCAGAAGGTGTGACAGAGTATGTGGATGGGTTCTATGAGATCTCTGTGAACGTACCGAACTCAGATGCCTGGGCTAACCCAGATGCCGGCTTTAACTTTCCGCCAGATGTCAATGTAACCGTGATGGCGCGGAAAGATGAAGGCACAGACAATAACAAGTACGGCATCATCTGCCGTTATGTGGACGAGCAGAATTATTATTTTTTTGTGATCAGCAGTGATGGCTATTATGGTATCGGAAAGATGACCAACGGAGTACCAACTTTGATCAATCGAGCAG
>CAZVRZ010000067.1:0-13209 GCA_964629965.1 uncultured Anaerolineaceae bacterium | reverse complement strand
GAGATGTCCCCCAGCGATGTGATCCACACAGGGGAAGAGGAAAACATCATCCAGGCAGAATGCGTTAAGGATTCATTATCCCTTTATGTCAATGGACAGTTGCTGGATGTGCAGCAAGATTCTGAGTTTTCCGCGGGAAACGTTGGCTTGTTGGCAGGTATCATGGATGATGGCAGTACAAAGATCTTGTTCGATAATTTTCAAGTGATGAGAGCCGGGCAATGAAGATATTTCTCGATATGGTCGGTTGCCGCTTAAACCAGAGCGAAATTGAGATGTACGCCCGGCATTTTCGCATGGCGGGGCATACGCTAGTGGCTTCTGCAGATGAGGCCGATATGGCGGTAGTCAATACTTGCGCGGTAACCTCAGCGGCAGAGTCTGATTCGCGTCAGAAAATCCGCCAGGCAGCCCGCGCGGGGGCAAAGCAGATCGTTGTGACCGGCTGCTGGTCCACCCTCCAACCTCAAAGTGCGGCAGCCCTCCCATCTGTAACAGATTTGGTACCCAACTGGGATAAGGATAGACTGGTATCGCGCTTGCTGCAGATCGATCCACAGGTTTTTGATCGTGAATTCATCGAACGCGAACCGCTTCCGGGTGAGCGCTCGCGTACCCGCGCTTTTATTAAGGTGCAGGATGGCTGTAATAACCGCTGCACATATTGTATAACCAGCCTGGCACGCGGTCCGGAACGCAGTCGCCCTGTGGCAGTTGTTTCAGCGGATGTGAGGGCGGCTTTGCAAGGAGGCGCTCGCGAGATCGTGCTCAGCGGCGTTCATCTTGGATCATGGGGAAAGGATTTCGTTCTGCCTTTGAGCCTGGCTCACCTGGTGCAGAGCATCCTGGAGCAGACAGAGACGCCCCGCTTGCGGCTTTCTTCGCTTGAGCCGTGGGATCTGACGCCGGAGTTCTTTGCTTTGTGGCAGGATGAGCGCCTATGCCGTCACTTGCATTTGCCCTTGCAATCTGGTAGTGCGGCTACATTGCAGCGCATGGCGCGAAAAACCACCCCAGATTCATTTGCCGAACTGGTTGAGGCTGCCCGCTGCTCCATCCCTGAGGTTGCCATCACCACCGATATCATTGTGGGCTTCCCCGGCGAAGATCGGGCTGAATTTGAAGAAAGCCTGGCGTTTGTGGAACGGATGCGTTTTGCTGGTGGGCACGTTTTCACTTATTCGGCGCGACCTGGAACAGCCGCAGCCCGTATGCCCCACCAGGTGGCCTATCAACAACGCAAAGAGCGGAACGCGCAGATGCGTGTATTATTGGATAAAGCCGCCTATGACTACCAGGCGAGTTTCCTGGGTGATGAGCTCCCTGTGCTTTGGGAAAGTATCACTTTCCTGGGATCGGAGCAGTGGTTGATGAGCGGGCTGACGGATAATTACCTGCGGGTAACCTCCCAGGGACCCAGTTCTCTCTGGAATACGATTACTCCCGTACGCCTGGCCGAGATTACCAGCGATGGGCTGCGAGGGCTGATCGGAAGATAAAACCTGAGATCAAATGATAATCGAACAAAAGGGATGAGAACTATATGACGACTAGAACACAACTCAACGATGCTCTAAAGGATGCTATGCGCTCTGGGAACGACCTTCGCAAAAATACAATCCGCATGGTGGTTGCTGCGATCAAGATGGCGGAGATCGAAAAGCATACTGCTCCAGATGAAGCGATGATCCTGGCCATTTTACAGAAAGAGGTCAAATCTCGCCATGAATCCATTGCGGATGCTCAGCGCGCCAGCCGTCTTGACTTGATTGCGACGGCAGAACAAGAGATTGCTATTTTACAGGAGTTTTTGCCCAATGCTCTTACCCCCGAACAATTGGAGGCGTTGGCGAAAGAAGTGATCAAAGAGGTCGGCGCCACCTCCCCGCGCGAGATGGGCCAGGTGATGAAAGCACTGATGCCTCGCTTACAAGGACAGGCAACAGGCGATCAGGCCAGCCAGGCAGTGCGCAAGCTTTTGGGTTAGCAACCATTCACGGACTGCGACACATCATGGTTGATCATTGGCAATCTCGCCGGCGGAATATATTTCTGCTAATCCTGGCGGTATTAAATACGTCTTTGATACTGCTGGCTGTGCTTATCCCGCTGATCGAGCGCCTGAGGCATATCGATGTTCAAATCGGAGATGTGGCCGTCCAGGATACATTGGCGCCGAGAGCGTTGGTTTACGAAAGCCAGGTATTAACAGAGAGAGCGCGCGATCTGCGCGCCGATTCCGTGTCTTCGGTTTACACGTCGTTCGACACAAGTGTTGCTCGCCGGCAGTTGGAACACCTGGATGCCACTCTGGCGTTTATTTCCAGCGTGCGGGCAGATCGTTATGGCACCTTGGGGCAAAAGCAAACTGATCTGGCTGCTTTGGAAGATATTCATTTGGATAGTGATACGGTTCAAGCTATCCTGAATTTAAGTGATTCTCGCTGGCAGGCCGTAAAGGAAGAGTCGATCCTGGCTTTGGAACAGGTTATGCGCACCACCATCCGTAATGATCGCCTGGAAGAAGCTCGCCGGTCTGTTCCAGCCTTGATAAGCCTTTCACTTCCAGAAAACCAGGCTTTGATCGTAGCGGAGCTGGTGACAGCCTTTGTGGCGCCGAATAGTTTTTATAGCGATGATGCCACGCAAGCCGCACGCCAACAGGCTCGTGATGCTGTTCAGCCGGTCGTTCAATCCTATGTCGCTGACGAGACGCTTGTTCGGCGCGGCCAGGTGATTTCTCCGGAAATTTACGAGACGCTGGCCCAATTTGGCCTGGTGCAGCCGCGTGTTGATTGGAAGGATTTTGCCAGTGGTCTGTTGGTGACTCTCCTGGCGGTTTCCTTCTTCGGTTATTATTTGAGCCGTAATCCAAAGCTGGCCGAAGATCCCCTGGACATCATTATCTTTTCTGTGCTCTTCCAGGTCTTCATCTTTGGCGCTCGTTTGATCATCCCTGGACATATTGTCCTGCCCTATTTCTTCCCGGCGGCAGCTTTTAGCCTGACGGTTACGGTACTCTTTGGGACCGAATTGGCTTTGATCTCGATCCTGCCCCAGGCGGTATTGGTCGCATATGGCATGCCGAACGCACTGGATCTGACCCTGTATATTGCATTTGGCGGTTTCTTTGGAGTTCTGGCATTGCATGGCGGCAGGCGGATCACATCCTTCTTCTTCGCCGGACTTTCGATTGCGATATCTGGCGTGGTTGTCTTGGTTCTATACCGCCTGACTGAAGCCTCGACCGACCTGGCAGGGCTGCTTACTTTGAGCGCGGCTTCACTGGTCAATGGCGTGGCCTCGGCTAGCGTGGCCGTACTCCTACAATATTTTCTGGCTCAGGCTCTTGGGCTGACCACAGCATTACAACTGGTGGAATTGACCCGCCCGGATCATAAGCTGCTGCAATTTATATTGAGGAATGCTCCGGGCACCTATCAACACAGCCTGCAGTTGGCAAACCTGGCTGAACAGGCCGCCGAACGGATTGGCGCCGATGGTTTGTTGACCCGTGTTGGCGCCTTGTATCATGATGTAGGAAAAGCGGTCAATCCTTTCTTCTTTGTGGAAAATCAGCCTGCCGGAAATATTAATCCCCATGATGATATCGATCCCAGCCTCAGTGCGGAAACTATCATCCGGCATGTAACCGATGGCCTGGAACTGGCCCGTAAGAATCGCCTGCCGCGCCGTATTTATGATTTCATTGGCGAACATCATGGTACCATGCTGACCCGTTACCAGTACGTGCGGGCCGTAGAAGCTGCCGGGGGCAGTGAAATTCAGGTAGATACCAGCAAGTTTTCCTACCCTGGCCCGCGCCCGCGCTCGCGCGAAACTGCCTTGCTGATGCTGGCTGATAGCTGTGAAGCGCGTATGCGTGCGGAACATCCCAAAAATGAAGAGGAACTGCTTAGACTGATCAAGGATACAATCGATACGCGCGTTAAAATGGGTCAGTTGAATGATACCGATCTTACATTAAAGGATTTGGAGATCATTGTAGATTCATTTATGACCACTTTGCGTGGTCTATACCATCCTCGCATTGAGTATCCTAAACTGCCAGAAGCAGGCGCTTCAAAGGAATGATGGCGTTATGATCGATATCCAGGTTGATGAAGGGTTTGGATTTCCGATTGAGATGGAGCTTTTGGAAAAAGCCGTTTGCGAAACCCTGGCTGAGGTAGGGCAGGCAAATGTTGGAATGGCTATTGTGATGACAGGTGATGAGCAGCTTCAGCGGTTGAATAAGCAATACCTGGGAATCGATGCCCCTACGGATGTGCTTTCCTTTCCTGCTGATTACCAGGATCCAGACAGCGGCGAGCGCTACCTGGGAGATATCCTGATTTCGATCCCGCGTGCCCAAGCCCAGGCACAGGCCAATGCTCAGCCTGTGAGTGCTGAAATATTACTTCTGGCTGTCCATGGTGTATTACACCTGTTAGGTTATGACCATGCCGATGAGACAGAGACAAACATCATGTGGACATTGCAGGCGCGCATCCTGGCGCGCTTGTAGGTTTCCGGGAGAGTTCACTTGGAAGCATTAAAAGAATTTCTACTTTCGCGCGGACGTTCTTTCCGTTACGCGTTTGCCGGTTGGTGGTATGTTATTCGTACTCAACGTAACGCCTGGATCCATGCTGTGGTCAGTATTAGCGTGGTTGCATTATCGTTGTGGCTGCGGATCGAAGCGCGCGATTGGGCGGTCATTTTCCTGGCAATTGCCATGGTCTGGACTTCTGAATTTCTCAATACTGCTCTGGAGGCGGTGGTTGACCTGGCAAGCCCTGGTCACAGCCACCTTGCCAAAGTAGGAAAAGATGTTGGCGCTGCCGCCGTATTGATCGCGGCTGCTTCTTCGGTTTTGATAGGATTGCTGATTTTGGGACCGCCGCTTTGGCAGCGTGTGTTGCAGTTGTGGTTGATAATTTCAAAGTGAGAGGTCATGATGATGACGGTTTTATCATTCGCGTTTGGCACGGTAGGTTCACCGAATTCAACTCCCAAAAAGCCTGGTGGCAGCGTGGGCGCCATCCAGTATTCTGCCGGGCTCGGCTTGTATTGCCTGGAGTTGGGTTGGGTGCGCTCGGTGCGCGTCACCGAAGAGACTTGCGCCGCCATTCGCCAGGCTGCGTTGGAACAAGGCATGGCGCTAAGCGTACATGCCCCTTATTTCATCAATCTGAATGCCGATGCTGAAGAATGGCCAAAATCGCGCCGGCGATTGATGGATGCGGCTCATTATGGCAACCTGGCAGGTGTGACGGATATTGTCTTTCATCCGGGCTCTTATTTCGAACAGGCGCCGCAGGATGTGCTGCCATTGGCAATCGATCGATTGCGCGGCTGCGTGGATGAGCTTCGCTCTGCCGGCAACCCGGTTGTTTTGCGCCCTGAAACGATGGGGAAGTCGGCCATGTTGGGTTCGCTGGAGGATGTATTGGGAATGTCGGCCAACGTGCCGGGCGTTGAGCCTTGCCTTGATTTCGCCCATTTGCATGCTCGCCGGGGTGATGGATCCATGAATACTTATGAGGAATGGGTCCGGGCGTTGTCATTCTATCGTGACGTCCTGGGACAGCCGGCCCTGGAGCGGCTGCATATCCACTTATCGGGTATCGAATATGGGCCCAAGGGCGAGAAAGAACACCTGCCTTTGCAGGAGGCCGATCTTGACCTGGCTGCCATTCTGCAGGCGCTTTATGATCTTGGCTGCTGTGGGCGTATCTTGTGCGAAAGCCCTGTGATGGAAGATGATGCTCTCTTGATGCGCAATAGGTGGCTAGAATTGAGCGGGGAAAAACTGGTATGACTGCTGCTCAAAGAGCCACTGAACTGGCTGCGCTGCACCGGCGCCTGTCAGAATGCCGTCTGTGCCTTGAGGCCGGCCACGATATCTTCCCCAGGGCGATTTTCTCTGGAGTTTTGGGTGCGCGCATCATGACGATTGGCCAGGCGCCTGGCATTACTGAAAAAGAAGCCGGGCGGCCTTTCAACGCCGGAAGCGGCAAGCGCTTGTTCCAATGGCTGGGGCAGGCCAACATTGCGGAAGATTGGTTCCGCCGCACGCAGTATATGACCTCTGTAACCAAATGTTACCCGGGGCGGTCCAGGTCTGGCAACGGCGATCGGGTTCCTTCCCGGGCAGAACAGCGTCTGTGCCGCGTTTACCTGGAGGCCGAGATTGTCCTGGTTGACCCAGTGTTGATCATCCCGATCGGCAAATTGGCCATAGGCTTGTTTTACCCTATTGACCAAACTCTAGACCAGATCATCGGCTCGGAAAAGCAGATCGATGGGCGTTGGATCGTGCCCTTGCCGCACACCTCCGGGGCCAGTCGCTGGCACCAGCTAGAAGAAAACCGCTTGCGCGTCCGGCAAGCGGTTTCTTTGATTGCAAAACATGTCGAGCGGTTGTATCCTTAGCGGATTTTGAACCCGGCCTACTTTACCTGGACAAAGTTCATCAGGGTCAGATTCTTCTCGCAGTCGGCATAGGTGTTGAAGTAGATCTTGTCTGACATAGGCAGGAAGTCCTGGCCAAGAAGCTGGATCCACAGCGTTCCACTCGATTCGACCAATCGATCTGAAATCATAAATTCGTACCCGGCCGGGCCATAGTTCGGAGCGGTGCCAACGATGCTCATCCAATCATACAGCTTGCCGTCTAAAGTTCCACCCAGTTGAATGATCATACCCTGTGTGATCGGCGATCCATTCAATGCAAAGGGCTGCCCAGCGATCCCCAGCCAGGTGTCACAGGCGATGTCTGCATGAAAAGTACGGCTGGATATGGCCTGCGGGGAACCCTGTTGTACGATAAAGGCGAAAGCTCCGGGCGTGTGAATGGTGGCTGTGATGGGGGTGGCAGATGCAAAGACCCCGGGCGTTTCGGTCGGGAAGGGTGTTGAGGTAGGCCGAGGTGTGAAGGTGAGCGTTGGCTCAAGGGTTGGCTCCGGCGTCCAGGTTGGCGGCAACTGAATGGCCGATGTGGCCGTTGCTGTTGGCAGGGCCATGGTAGGCGGCAGCGTTGGCGGAGGAAAAGGGTTAAGACCCGATGATGGGTTGACAAAGATCGTCAGCAGAAAGATCCCCAGGCATCCGACAACGAGCAGAACCATCATGGTGAGAATATTCCACGCCAAATCGGGGTTGCGGCGCGGCGGCGGCGCCTTTTCAGCATCCACGAAATCAAAAGCATCCATATCTCTTCCACTCCCGCTTTCTATCCGAGCAAATTATGGTACCAGGATCACGATGTTGCTTTGCGCCCGGCGTTCCTGAAGCCATTGCACTAAAGTCTGGATCTGCAGCGTCTCTCGGGCATCTGGATCCAGCACTCGCTGCGCGTCGACTTCGATCACCTGGACGATGTGGAAACCCAAACGGGTTTCGATGACCGGACTATATTCTCCGGGGTTGAACTGGAAGGCGGCTTCTTCGATCGCCTTTTCAGCCAGGTAACCCCGGGGAGCCCATCCCAGATCACCGCCCGCCACAGGGTCATAGTAGAAGGCTGTTGCTTTAAAATCCTGGCCGCTTTGCAGCAAGGCGTAAACCTGGTTGGCCTGATCTAAATTATATAGCAAAATTTGCCGGGCGTGTACTTGCAAGGCCGTTTCGGGCAAAGAAGCTGTAATTTGGTCACGCATCCAGGCCGCTTGGATCGAGCGTTTCAAGGCCTGGCGGAAGATCTCCTCACTGTAACCCTGGTTTTGCAGCCAATCTGACAAGGCTTGTGCTCCGCCGGCCTGGTTAGCCAGGGCATCCAGGCGGCTTTGCAACGCGGCTTCATCCAATATAAAACCAGACTGGATTGCAGCCTGCGCCAGTAATGTTTCATCGATCATATTATCTAATACCAGTTGTTCTGTGCTGGCTGCCTGGAACTCCACCAGGTCGGCCCCGACCTCCAGTTGCGCTTTTTGGAAGGATTGCAGCTCGATTTGATATTCGACCAGTGTAATGCCGTCGCCGTTCACCTGCGCCGATAGAGGAATGGGGGTGGCCGTAGGTTCGGACGGTGTTGCCGTGAACGCAGGCAAGACGGTTACTTCAGGCGGGACCGAAGTAGGCGTAGGAGAGGCGGCAGAGGGTATGGGGATATCTTTGCCGCAGCCGCTCAGAAACGCTGCAATCGTCAAAATGGTCAGTGAGATCAGAATCTTTTTATTCACTTTGCCGATTATACCCGGTAATTGGTGCGTAGCAATTGCCAGGAAGAGTTAAAACCCTGTTTGTTTTAGAGACTTTACTACCAACGCCATTTTCGTGCATCCCAATTGCAAAAAAGGAGTATCGGATAGAACGAAAGTTGTTTATAATTTGTGACTATGATGCGAAAATTTCTCCACTCATTTTTTACGTTCTTATTCCGTTTGTTGTTCAAGATGGAAGTGCACGGGCTAGAAAACTTCCCTTTGACCGGGACTTGCCTATTATGCTCTAACCATCTTTCGATCCTGGATGCACCCGTGATCTTTGTCCTGGTGGATCGCACGGATATAACTGCCCTGGTAGCCAGCAAGCATAGGCGTAACCCGGCGCTGCGTTTTCTGGTAGATCATGTGGGAGGCATCTGGTTGAACCGGGAAGAAGTGGATCCGCAGGCCATCCGGGCCGCGATCGAATATCTGCGGCACGGCGGCTGCCTGGGCATTGCGCCTGAAGGCACGCGCAGCCGTACCGGCGCATTAGGCGCAGTCAAAACTGGCGTGGCGTATCTGGCGGACCGGGCGGGCGCGCTGGTAGTGCCCTTTGCGATCGCCGGCACCGAAGCGTCAGTCGCCTCTTGGAAACGCCTGCGACGATCTCACATTGTGGTCACGGTTGGGCCGGCTTTCACCTTGCCCCCGGTCGACCGCCGCCAAAGGGATCAGGATTTGCAGCATAACACGGATGAGATCATGTGCCGTATCGCGGCCATGCTGCCCTCTAAGTATTGGGGCGTATACGCCGATCATCCTCGCTTGAAGGGGCTGGTGGAGAGGGCGGTTTCTTCAAGCCCGCTGGTAGGCGTGGATAGCAGCCCATGATCGAAGCAATGCTCCTTGACAGGTTCGTTATTTAAAGGATAATAGGGATAACAACTGAACGTGTGGAAGCGGTGACGGAGAAAAGTAAGCCATGGCGCGCAAAGCGCCCGAAACCGACAGGGAGGCCAGCAGCGTTGACTGAGACTGCGGCCCAGTGGAAGATGGTTGAAGTTCTCTCCCGAGCTGTCCAGGGGAACGATCTGGCGGTAAGCTGGATCCAGTAGTTTGGACCGCAGTCCCAGCGTTAGCGGGGAAGCCAATCGCTTGATGAAGATCAAGCCGTTGGCCAAAGTGGGCTGCTGAGGCGGCCAATGAGGGTGGTACCGCGGGTGTTTTGCCCGTCCCTGGGTGGGACGGGCTTTTTTTATTGTCGATTTCGCCCTGGCTTTGAGCCTGGAGAGCGAGCGACAAAACTGAAGAGGAGGCAAGTATGTTGGAACAATTGGATCGGATCGAGAGCACCGCGCTGGCCGCGCTGGCTTCCGTCGCAAACGACGAAACATTGGAGCAGTGGCGGGTGGCGCACCTGGGTCGCAGCTCGGTTTTGATGCTGGCCTTTGATCGCTTGGGCGGCTTGCCCAAGGAAGAGCGCCCGGCGATTGGGCGGCGCGCCAACCAGGTCAAGCAGGCCTTGGAAGCTGCGCTGGAGCAGAAAGCGGGCGATTTGCGCCGGGAAGCCCTGGCGCGCACCTTGACCGCTGAGCGCCTGGATGTTACCCTGCCGGGACGGCCTATGGCGAACGGGCGTTTGCACCCGGTCACCCGCACGCTGCGCCGGATTTGCAGTATCTTTGCGGAGATGGGCTTCCAGGTGTATCGCTCGCGCGAAGTGGAAACCGATGAATACAATTTCCAACTGTTAAACTTTGCGCTTGGGCACCCGGCGCGCGAGATGCAGGATTCGTATTATGTGGATACTGGCCGCAACCGTGGCGACAATCCCATTATCCTGCGCACGCATACTTCCCCCGGCCAGATCCACGCCATGCGCCAATATTCTGCTGAGAATCCAGATAACCCTCCGCCGGTGCGTATCGTGCTTCCGGGTATGTGTTACCGCTACGAGCAGATCAGCGCCCGCTACGAATACCAGTTCACCCAGGTGGAAGGATTGGCGGTCGGCGAGCAGATTACTTTTGGCGACCTGAAGGGCACAATTGGCGACTTTGGCCGTCGCCTGTTCGGACAGCATATCCACACCCGCTTCCGCGCCAGTCACTTCCCCTTCACAGAACCCAGCGCCGAAGTCGATTTTGAGTGTTTCCTGTGCAACGGCGCGGGCTGCCCGGTCTGTAAGTACACCGGCTGGCTTGAGATCATGGGCTGTGGCATGGTTCACCCAAACGTGCTGAGCAACGGCGGCTATGATCCCACGCGTTACTCCGGCTTTGCCTTTGGCATGGGGCCGGAACGTTTGGCGATGCTGCTGTACCGCATCGAGAATATTCGTTACTTCTGGGCGAACGATCTGCGTTTCCTGGAACAGTTCTAAATAAAGGAGTTAGCATATGAAAATACCTTTATCTTGGGTCAAAGAATTTGTCGATATCACCCTCCCATTGGATGAGATGGTCGTTCGCATGACCTTTGCTGGCCTGGAGGTAGAAGCGGTGCATTATGTTGGATTGCCCATGCCGCAGCTCACCGCCTCTACACGCCGAGAAACGAAAATCTCGGGTTTGGCATGGCATCCCGAAAAGATCGTCGTGGCGGCTGTCTACGAAGTGATGCCCCACCCTAATGCCGACCGCCTGGTGCTCTGCCGCCTTGACGATGGGCAGCAGGAACATATTGTGCTGACCGGCGCCCCGAACTTGTTTGACTACAAGGGCAAAGGAGCGTTGGCAAAGCCGCTCAAGGTGGCCTACGCCAAAGAAGGCGCCCAGATCTATGATGGACACCAGCCAGGCAACGTGGTGACCACGTTGAAGCGCGCCAAGATCCGCGGCGTTGATTCGTACTCAATGGTGTGCTCGGAAAAAGAGTTGGGCATTTCGGATGAGCACGAAGGCATCATCATCCTGGACGAGGATGCGCCGGTGGGTATGCCGCTGGTCGATTACATGGGGGATGCCGTCCTGGATGTGGCGATCACGCCCAATATCGCCCGGGATGCCAACATCCTGGGTGTGGCGCGTGAGATTGCGGCAATCAGCGGGCAGCCGCTGCACCCGCCTTCATACGCTTACCAGGCAGATGGGCCGGCGATGGGCAACATGGTTTCGATCGACATCCGCCAGCCCGAACTGAACCCGCGCTTTGTGTTGGGACTGATCGAGAACATTGAGATTCGCCCCAGCCCATACCGGGTGCAGCTCCGCCTGCGCCTGGCGGGCATGCGCCCGATCAACAATATCGTGGATGCCACCAACTACGTGATGCTAGAAGTCGGGCAGCCGCTGCACGCATTCGACTACGATGTGCTCTTGCAGCGCACAGGTGGTAAGCAGCCCACCATCATCACGCGTACGGCTCAACAGGGTGAGCGCCTGACAACACTGGACGGCGTCGAGCGCGATCTGGATGATTTCACCGTGCTGGTGTGCGACACAGAAGGCGCGCTGTCGATTGCCGGCGTGATGGGTGGAGCCGAGTCGGAAGTGACCGCGGCTACCCGCCGCGTACTGCTTGAAGGTGCAGCCTGGAACTTCATCAACATTCGCAAGACCGTCATCCGCCATCACTTGAATTCGGAAGCCTCCTATCGCTTCTCGCGGGGGGTGCACCCCGCCATGGCCGAGCGCGGTGTGTGTCGCGGCCTGGAGATGATGCGCCTGTGGTCGGGCGGCCAGGTGTACCAGGGGTTGGCGGATAACTACCCGCTGCCTCCTCAGGATCCCACAGTGGAGATTACCCCGGGTGATGTGGGCCGTATCCTGGGGATCGAACTGACGGCGCAGCAGATCGCCGATATCCTGGCCCGGTTGGATTTCGGAGTGCAGTTGGATGGGCATGTGGTGCGCGCCACTACCCCGGATCATCGCCTCGATATTGGCCTGGGTGTGGTGGGCAAGGCCGACCTGCTGGAGGAGATTGCCCGGGTGTATGGCTATGATCGCATTCCGGAAACGCATTTGAAAGATGAACTGCCTCCACAGCGTGGCAACCCCACCCTAGATAAAGAGGAGCGGATACGAGATCTGTTGGTCAGCCTGGGCTTGCAGGAAGTGATCAATTACCGCATGACGCACCCCGAGCGTGAAGCGCGCCGCCTGGCGCCTGGCACTCCGCCATCCGACCGGCCTTACGTTCAATTGGCCAACCCCATTTCCAGTGATCGCAGCGTGTTGCGCCAAAGTTTACTGTCCAGCTTGTTGGAAGTGCTCGAACGCAATGCCCGTTTACAAGAGCGTATCGCCATCTTCGAGATTGGTCCGGTCTTCATGGCCTCCGAAGATGGTGACCTACCCGACGAGTTGCAGCAGCTTGCCATTGCCATCACAGGCCCGCGCGCCTTCCCCGCCTGGCAGCCTGCCGATACCGCGGCGATGGACTTCTACGATCTGAAAGGTTTGGTGGATGCCTTGCTTGCCGGGCTGAAAGCACCCGCTGTGAGTTACGAGCCGTATACCTATCCGGTCTTTCACCCGGGCAAATGCGCCTGTATCACGCTGGCAGGGCAGCAGCTTGGCGTGATCGGCGAGATGCATCCCCAGGTGCGGGAGCGTTACGATCTCCCGTCCTCGAGCCTGTTAATGGGCTTGTTCAACCTGGATTTGCTATTGCAAGTAACACCCGAACGGCACGATATCAGCCCGGTGCCGGCTTATCCGCCGGTGCTCGAAGACCTGGCGTTCGTGGTCGATGAGGATTTGCCTGCCGATCGCGTGGCAGGTTTGATCCGCCAAGCGGGTGGTAAATCGGTGGTCAACCTGCGCCTGTTCGATGTCTATCGCAGCGAGCAGATCGGCGCCGGTAAAAAGAGCCTGGCTTACAGCCTCGCTTATCAATCTGCCGAGCGCACTCTGACCGATAAGGATGTGGCCCAGGTGCGTCAAAAGATCGTTCGCCGCCTGGAACAAGAACTGGGTGCGAAACTGCGCAGCTAGTATCACTGATGGAGAGACTGTCCAAAAGTGCCTTTTTGGGCAGTCTTTTGTTTTTAAGGGGATTTCGAAGCAGTAGCGAAGAGTATTGAGCAGACAAGCGATCCGAAACAGGG
>CAZVRZ010000066.1:0-29236 GCA_964629965.1 uncultured Anaerolineaceae bacterium | reverse complement strand
TGACCCCAGTTGGGCCACATCAAAGGCTTGACATTTGTCACGGTATCTCAGGCATAAAGCCAAAAGCACATTAACATTGTCAAAATCGTAAAACGCGAGCACAATTAGGCAATGGAACCGTTCCAGTTACCCAGCGATGAAGAAATCGGTGCAGCTTATGATCAAGGCAAAGAAGCTGTAGTTGTCCTGTTTCATCGAACGGTTGGTCAGTTAGCCGCGCGGGTACAAGCGCTGGAAGATCGCGTATCCAAGAACAGTCGAAACAGTGGCAAACCACCTTCCAGTGATGGGCTGGCCAAACCGGCACCCAAAAGCCTGCGGAAGCGGCAGGGAAAGAAAAGCGGCGGACAGCCCGGTCACAAAGGGAACACGTTGAAAGCCGTTGCCCATCCGGATCACATCCAGGTGCATTCTGTAAAGCAGTGCAAACGCTGCCAGGCAGCGCTGGAGCAGGTCAGCGCCATTAACCTTGAAAAGCGTCAGGTGTTTGACCTACCCAAGCCCCGAGTAGAAGTAACCGAACATCAAGGGGAGATCAAGCACTGTCCGGCTTGTGGAGCTGAGAACCGAGCGAGCTTTCCAGAAGGGGTGACGCAGCCGGTTCAATATGGCCCGGAGATCCGCGCCCTGGCCGTGTACCTGAACCAATATCAGATGCTTCCTTTAGAACGGGTCAGCGAGACCTTCGCTGATGTGTTTGAGCATCCCCTGGCAGAAGGCACGATCTTTGAGGCTGCACGGGTGGTGGCCGAACAGGTGGCGCCGGTCAATGTAGCCATCAAACGACACCTGACCGAGCAAGAAGCTGTGGTCCATTTCGACGAAACCGGCACACATATCAACGGCAAGCTGCATTGGTTTCATTCGGCCAGTACCGCACGGCTCACTTGCTATGCCTGCCACGCCAAACGAGGCCAGGAAGCCACCGATGCCATGGGCATTCTGCCCAACTTACACGGTCGGGCCATGCACGATGGTTGGAAATCCTACTTTCGCTATTCCGCCATTCTGCACGGGTTGTGCAATGCCCATCACCTGCGCGAACTGCTTTTTCTCATAGAACGCTACCCGCAGGAATGGGAACAAGGTTTCTTGGATCTCCTCATAGAGATCAAGGAAAGCGTTGACCAAGTGCGCATTACGCAGCCGGAGCTATCCTCAACGCAGTTAGCCGATTTTGAGCAGCGCTATGACCGGCTGATCGAGCAGGGTCTCCAGGCTAATCCGCTGCCGGAAGTAGATCCGCAATTGCCCAAAAAGCGGGGACGAACGGCTAAAAGCCCACCCAGAAACCTGTTAGAGCGACTGAGAGATCACAAAGACGCGGTGCTCGCGTTTATGTGCGATTTTAAGGTGCCATTTGACAATAATCAGGCAGAACGCGATCTGCGCATGATGAAAGTCAAAATGAAAGTGTCGGGTGGGTTCCGTTCCAACCATGGCGCTGAGATATTCTGTACGGTTCGTGCTTATCTCTCTACGGCCCGGAAGAATGGACAGCGTATGCTTGCTGTTCTTCGCTTAGCCATGGATGGAAAGCCCTACTGCCCTCCTTTCGTCTCTTTGTCTGCCTGAACCACTACGGATAATTGTTATGTCGGATAATTATTTGCGGCTTATCCCGTCTTCACCAGTGTTCATACCTGACAAAATTGCAATTGACAAAGCCATCTTTCTACTCGAAGAAGATTTCCCTTTTCCCGATATGGTTCGTGTTTCAGTTAGTGATTCACCTCGATTCGTTGATCAGGGTGCGAACTTGGAACGAGTAGCTTGTCCATGCTGCAACCAAACACTTGATCTAGAATGGTGGCAAAATGCTATGGATTATGCCTCAACAAATGGTTTTCAAAACCTGAATGTAAAAGCTCCCTGTTGTAGTATAGAAACAACATTGAATGACCTTATTTATGACTGGCCAGCTGGCTTTGCTCGGTTCTTGATTGAGATTAGCAATCCTAAAGTGGATATCACTGATGTGCGCATAAACCAACTTGAAACAATTTTAGGATCGCCTCTCAGAAAAATTTGGGCCCATTACTAACGAATGGACCATTCCGAATTTTCATCCTGTTTCTACCTGAGTAGTTACCTCTTTTGTTTAGAAAGGTTCAACATAGATGCAATTACCTTCCTGGGCGCCAAGAATACCGAAGTCCAAGATACTCGAGTTCTATCGGAATGATGCTGCCGGTATTTATGATGAATCAATCATCGACGAAGTAGGAATTGGCTTATTCTGCAGATGCCAAAGCTTTGTGGATGCCGTCCACGCCACGCAAGGGCATGCAAAATGCCCCCAATGCAATCATACAATTGAACACGATTCTAAAAAGGAAACGATCCTTAAATGTTCCTGCGGCTGGCAGCTGCCGTGGCAGGACTACTTTGCCACAATACAAGGGAAACAACTGAGCGGCGCCGAACATATCACGAAAAGGTTTGAACATTATCTTGCGAACTACCCAACCGCGAAATCATTGAAAGAAAAAGTGCTGTTGATCGATCAAGTGATTCACGAGTTTCACCATTACGCCAAGGATGACACAACCACAAGGCCGGCCGCGGTGAACTTGATTGAAGGGCGATTGTCAGAGGTGATCGTCTTCCTGGATCAAATTACGTACACAGATATCAGCACACAAGGCACTCAAGAGGCTTTCAAGAACTGGGAAAAATCAATTGAAAATACCGAATGGCTAAAGGATAATCTAAAAAAGTAGGGGCCAACTGCCCTATGAAACGCCATCAAACAGCCGGTCCATCGCTCCCAGCATGGCGATCATATCATCCACCTGATCGTCACTCAGTTCTGGCTCACAGTAATTGTATCCAGGGAAGTAAGGGCACAGATTGACTTCCTTTCCCTGGTAGTTGACCAACTGGGCAGCCAGGGGACGCTTGCCCGTTTTGTCGGTTTGAACACAATACCGGCACTGATCACACTTCTTCGTGCGGGCAACCACGAAATGTTGCACCCGGAGCGGCAGGCGATCAAAGGCGGCCAGGATCTCCTTCATACATACAAAACTGCTCGCACAATGAAACCCGCAGATCAGAACGAAGAGGTTATCCTCTCTTGCCCTGTTTATCCTTTAACCAATCACAGACAACGTCCAGCATTAATGGGATGTTCCCAATCTGGCAGTGGTTTTGAGCATTTTCTTCCTTGGTGAATACCCTGTCGGTTAGAGATGCGGCGTTCGGAAACAACTGGATCTGTTTTGCGTGCATCTTAAACGGAACAATATGGTCATTCCTTCCGGTCAGGTATAAAACGTTTTGCTGTATCTTTTCGCAATGCAGATTTTCCTGGTTAAGATTCAAGGAATATTCAAAAGCCTCAAGCGGCGGTAGTTTGGTGATATGCGCCAGGTTGCTGGTCTGCCAGTTCTGCATGTCGCTTCGCCCTTGATCAAGGATTATTTGAAACTTCCTGGCGGTGTACTCCCGATAATTCTTGATAAAAAACAGCATCATCGAGCGCGCAAAATCCGGCGGAATTCTGGAATAATCTACGGCGTGTCCGGAGGCAATCACGTGCTTAATGCGCGGCTCAAACGCCGCTGCCCGCAGGCAATACCAACCGCCCATCGATAAGCCAAACAGGGCAGCCGCTTCAATGCCCAGGGCATCCAGAACCGCCTTTACCGGCTTTTCCCATTGATAATCTAACGCTATCCCCTGTTTCAGAATCACATTGCCCTGCCCAGGCCCTTCAAAGCCGATCACTTCAAAACCTTGCATGGCAATATACTTCATGGCGTAATACCATTCTTCGATGAAGGAATCAAAGCCCCCATGCAGTACCAGTGTGCCGATTTTCGCTCCCTGGGGCGCAATGCGAATGATTGGCAGGTAGCCTGACCCATAAGGCGCGGTCAGCCTTTCAAACGGCTCTCCCGCAACGGCCTGGTAGAACAGGCTAATAAAGCGGTCATAATAAAATTCTTTTCCCGGGTGATCCTTGTTGAGTGTGTAAAACTCGGCTGCCCGGTAATAGAAGGCGGCATTCAGCAAACGGTTTTCTGCCTGCGCCTTTTCAGCGAGTTTCAGCATTTCTGTTTTCCAATCGGCGAACGTTGATATGCGCTCACCGATATGCGCGATATCCTCAAACTTGAAGAAACCTAATGAATACCAGCGGTTCAACTGGTAATTGTAAACCTGGCTCTTATGGAAGCGGTGGTAACCAACGGGAAAGATAACCGGTGTTTCTTTTTTCATCGTTGAGCCTCTTTCTTGCGGGACTGCAGGAACCTGGTTGTTCATCTAGAACCTCCTCAAAAGCGAATTTCAGCATTAAAATGGAAAGCCTACTTGTTTTCCAGCAGGCCGTAGTAATACATTTTGCGGATCTGGCGTTGAAACTCATTAAAATCCGTAAATATCGCCCTCCAACTTCCATCTTTGACGATATCGTTGAGTTTTTCAGTGACCAGTAAGATGAGTTCAGGAGAGAGGTCGGGCCGGATCTCTCCCTTTTCTTGCGCATCGACAATATTTCTCAGATAACGCTTTTCCACTTCCTGGTGGATATCCTCGAATAGTAAGACATCCTCAATGAATTCGGCTGCCATTTGAGAAAAAAATGCAACCCGCCATTGGGTCATCAAATCGATCTTTTCAGGATACGGAAGATCCAAGCGATTGATTTCATCAAACTTCGAAAAGCCCTCATCATTCAGCTGATCGATGATCAAGCGAGCCAGCTGCATTTTGTCGGAAAAATACTTGTAGAATGTTACTTTACTGACAGCAGACTTTGCGCAAATTTCTTCCACGGTCACCCGTTTTATGCCGTGCTTTAAAAACAACCCTTTTGCGGTTTCAACCAGCAGGGCATATTTTTTTCCGGAGCGTTTCCTCTTTTGATCGTTCATGGGGCAGCCATCCAATGTGTTGAATTTACGATTTATATATAAATTAACGATATTCGCATGTATTATACTATTTAGTTAACTTTTGTCAAGCCGGTTTTAATAGATACTGTTGGCCACCTCAACTGATCGCAGTAGATTCCACCTTGCGATTAGTTGAGGAATACACAATCCAAAAACTTGGGACTTATCCATCAGCAGATCGTAACTGGCAGAAATTCCGGTATGGTGGATGCCATACTGGAATCCACCTTTGGTTGGTTTCTCGTCGCCGTGGGTCTTGAAATATTCGAGTGTGATACTGCCGTCCCAGTCGTCCATCCGGGTGTAGCCGTTCTCGATCAGGTATCTCTCAAGTCGGCGAAACGCCATAGGTATTGACCATGCGTTGTTCGAGGCACGAAAATTTTTTGTTCATGGAGCCGTAGAGTTCGGATTTTTTGATTGCCATGAATGAAGGTTGCCTTTATGAATATAGCGGAATAGAACGGTGGATACCACCCAAAGTCATTATTTTTATGTCAGACAGCCTGGTGTGCGAATAGACCTGGCGGGGACGATTTATTCGTGTATTCGTGTTCTCATTCGTGGAAGCCTCCGCTTGCCCGTCTCCGTGAGTTGTGGCATAATTTGCCTGCCGGGCGGGCCTCTTGCTGAGCTGCCTGGCGATGAGCAATGTGAATTTACAAGCACTATCGAATCCATTACAGAGGTGTAAATAACTATGAATCGCAAATTATTATGTGTCGCCGCATTGGGGGTTGCACTCATCTTCTTCGCATCTTTCCAAACCGGCCTGGCCTGGCAGCCCGCATCGCCCAGCGCCCCCGCCATCGCCCTGGGCGAACCCGGCACCAGCTACCGCTACCTGCAGACCTTCGGCTCCCCGGGAGAGCCCTACATCGCCGATACGGTCCATCTCAACCGCCCGCAGGGGCTGTTCATCGACCTCAGCGATAACCTCTTCGTCACCGAACAAGTGGGCCACCGCCTGCTGGCCTACGACTCTCAGCGCAATACCATCCTGGCCCTGGGGCAGGCTGGCATTTGCGCCAGCGAGTCCAACGGCTTTTGCAACGCCATCGATGTGGCGGTGGACAAGGACGGCAACATCTGGGCCGTCGATAGTCACCGTGTGGTCGAGTACAGCCCGACGGGGGGCTTTGTTCAGCAGTTTCCCAGTTTCTCCGACAACGTACCCGGCGCCGACAACCAGCACTTCAACAATACTACCGGCGTCGCCGTTTCCCCCGACCGCCAACTGTTCGTTGCCGATGAGCAAAACCAGCGCATCCAGGTCTTCGATTTTTCGGGGGGCGCCCTGGTCTACAGCACCACCATCGGCGTCACCGGGGTGATCAGCAGCACGCCCGGCTACTTCAACCATCCCGCCAAGATCGCCCTCGACGGACAGAACCGGCTGCTGGTCGCTGACCGGGACAACGACCGCCTGCAGCGCTGCACCTACGACCAGGGCTGGAGCTGCGCGGTGTTGGACGATACGCTCAGCCAGCCGCAGAGCGTGGCGGTCGACAGGAGCGGGAACATTTACATTACCGATCACTGGCGCATCCGCAAATGCACTCCCGCCGGCGTGTGCAGCGACTTTGCCACCGGCACCAAGGGATATGTCGACCTGGCGGTCGACTCGGCCGGCAGCGTCTACGCCTCCGCCCCCTGGGAAGACATCATCGAACAATACAACCCCAGCGGCGAACTGCAGGGAACTTACCTGGGCGAGAAGTTTGTGCCCTACCTGACGGACAGCAGCCACTTCTTCCACGCCCGCCTGGCTGTTGACGCCAGCGGCAACCTGCTGATCATCGAGGAAAACGGCCAGCGGCTGATCAAGCTGGCTCCCGATGGCAGCCTGCTGTGGACCTTCGGCGTTCCCGGCGTGGATCAGGACGATGACAGCCATCTCGTCTACCCGCACGCCGTGGCCGTGGACCAGGCCGGCAACGCCTACGTGGCGAACAACTGCCAGGTGAAGATCATCACCGCTTCGGGAACCTACTCCGATACGCTGGGCACCGGCTGCGGCAACGGCGATTACCAGTTCGGCTGGGTCGGCGGCGTGGAGGTGGACAAGAACGGCAATATCTACGTGGCCGATTACCCCAACCACCGCGTGCAGATCTACAACAGCCGCCACGAGTTCATCGGGCGCCTCGGCGCCACCGGCGTGTGCAGCCCGGCCAACGACCGCCTGTGCTCGCCCATTGCCGTGGCCGTCGATGACCAGGGCGGCATCTACGTGACCGATGGCGGCAACCTGCGCCTGCAGAAGTTCAACAGCAGCTACGCCTGGCAGATGACCATTGGCGACGGCACCTCAGGCGAAACCTTCGGCCAGCTTAACTGGCCCGAAAACGTGGCCGTGGATGCCCAGGGCAGGATCTTCGTCAGCGATTGGAACAACAACCGCGTGCAGGTCTTCGACGCCCACGGCGCCTACCTGACGACCATCGGCGGGCTGTATGGCGCCGGCCCCAACCAGATGAAGAGCGCCGCCGGCGTGGCTGTAGACGGCCAGGGCAACGTGTACATCGCCGATTGGGACAACTTCCGCATCCTGAAATTCGCTCTGGGCGTGCCGGATTGGCAGCAAACCAACATCAACGGCTTCGGCGAGCGCTGGTCGAGCGGGGTGACCAGCCTGGAAAGCTTCAACGGCCAGCTCTACGCCGCCTCGTCCAGTTGGAACACGGGGGCGCAGGTCTGGCGCTCCAGCGACGGCCGGCATTGGACAGCAGCCAGCCAGATATCCTTTGGCAGCGCCCACCAGGGCCTCAACCCCGCCATCACCGATCTGCTGGTCTTCAACAACCAGTTGTACGCCAGCACCGGCTGGGGCAGCGGGAGCGGGCAGCTCTGGCGCTCGCCGGACGGCTCGACCTGGACGCAGGTGATCGGCGAAGGCCTTAGCCCCAACAACAACGCCATCCTGCGCCTGGGCGTTTTTGACAACCGGCTGTACGCCGCCACCGGCAACAATATCACTGGCAGCGAGATCTGGCGCAGCTCCAGCGGCGATCCCGGCTCGTGGGAAAAGGTGGTCTCCGGCGGGCTTGGCAACGCCAACAATATCCTCATCACCACCTTTGCCATCTTCAACGGCAACCTGTACGCGGCCGGCGAAAACCCGAGCGATGGCGCCGAGGTGTGGCGCACCAGCGATGGCCTCGACTGGGCCCAGGTCAACGCCAATGGCTTTGGCAAAGCAGCCAACATGCAAATCGGCAGCCTGGTTGTGTTCGATAACATGCTCTATGCCGGCACCTACAACGAAGATGCGGGTGCAGAAATCTGGTGCTCGACCGGTGGCGCCGACTGGACGCAGTTTGCCTCCGGCGGCTTTGGCGACCGGCGCAACATCAAGATCGAATCGCTGTACGCCTTCAATGGCAGCCTGTACGCGGTCACGCACAATCGCTCCACCGGCGCGGAGGTCTGGCGCCTGGCCGAGAACGAGGCCTTCGAGCAGGTCAACATCGATGGCTTTGGCGACAACCACAACTATGCCACCCTGTGGGATACCGCCACCCTGGCCTACCAGGGCCAACTGTACCTCGGCTTCTGGAACGATGCCAACGGCGGCGAGCTGTGGCGCTACGGCACCCAGTACCAAGTCTACCTGCCGCTGACCAAAAGGTAAGACCATCACGTCAGGGCAGGGGTTGTACTCAACTCACGAGTCTCAGACCCGCCCCAACCATCACGTAAGGGCAGGCCCCTACCCTGCCCCAGAAAGGACAACAAATGAAAGACAAGCTCAAGTACCACGGGCCGGCGTTTGGCGGCCTGGAAACCGGCGAGCACCTGACGGACGAGCAGATCGACGCCCGGGCGCGCCAGTTGTTGGCCCAGCTCACGCTAGATGAAAAGATCAAGATGATGTCGGGCGACGCGCCGTTCTGGCCGGGCATGGCCGATATGATGAACGACGGTTACGCCGACCATCCCTGGGTGGCCGGGGCCGTGCCGCGCCTGGGCATCCCCGGCGTGCGCTTCGCCGACGGGCCGCGCGGTGTGATCATGGACGGCGGCACCACCTTCCCGGTTTCCATCGGCCGGGGCGCCACCTTCGACCCCGAGCTGGAAGAGCGCGTGGGCGAGGTGATCGGCAAAGAGATGCGTGCCATGGGCGGCAACTTCTTCGGCGGCGTGTGCATCAACCTGCTGCGCCACCCCGCCTGGGGACGCGCCCAGGAGACCTATGGTGAAGACCCCATCCACCTGGGCGAGTTCGGCTCCGCCTTGGCCACCGGCGTGCAAAAGCACGTCATGGCTTGCGCCAAACACTACGCCCTTAACTCGATGGAGAACGCCCGCTTCAGCGTGGACGTGACCATCGACCCGCGCTCGCTGCACGAGATCTACCTGCGGCATTTCAAGCGCACCGTGGATGATGGCGTGGCCTCCATCATGAGCGCCTACAACTCTTGCAACGGCGAGTGGTGCGGCCAGAACTACACCCTGCTGACCGAGATCCTCAAGCAGCAGTGGGGCTTCCAGGGCTTTGTCATGACCGATTTCATCTTCGGCATGCGCGACTCCAAGAAGGCCGCCCTGGCCGGGCAGGACGTGGAGATGCCCTTCGACATGATCCACGTGCAGCACCTGAAGAAGCTGGTCGAGCAGGGTGAAGTGCCGCTGGAACGCGTCGATGACGCCGCCCTGCGCGTGCTGCGTCAGCAGGTGCGCTTTGCCCAGGGCCGCAATCCGCAGGATTACCCGCTGGAAGTGTGCGGCAGCCCGACGCATGTGCAGGTAGCCCGCGAGGCCGCTGAAAAGGCCATCGTCCTCTTGAAGAACGAGGGCCAGATCCTGCCCCTGAAGGCGGTCGAGAAGCTAGCCGTGATCGGCAAGCTGGCGGCCGCGGCCAACACCGGCGACGGCGGCTCCTCCAACACCCGCCCGGCTTACGTGGTCACCCCGCTGCAGGGTCTGCAAGAGGCGCTCAGCGAGCAGGTCGAGATCGCCTATGATGACGGTTCCGACCCGGCCCGCGCCGCCCAGGTGGCAGCCACAGCCGACACCGTGGTGATCGTGGTCGGCTACACCTTCCTGGACGAAGGCGAATATGTCTCGCCGGATACCATGGCCGAGTTATCCCGCAATTTCCCCCCGCCCAAACCGGAAGAAATGGTTTACGCCCAGAAGATGATGTCGATGGGCAGCGCAAACCCGGCTGAAATGAACGCCATGCCGCCGGGCGGCGACCGCAAGGTGCTCACCCTGCTGCCCCACGACGAAGCCCTCATCCTGGCAGTGGCCAAGGCCAACCCGAAAGTGGTGGTTGCCATGATGGGCGGCAGCGCCATCATCACCGAGAACTGGCGCGAAAAAGTGCCCGGCATCCTCATGCTGTGGTACCCCGGCATGGAAGGCGGGCGCGCCTTCACCGACATCCTGCTGGGCAAGGTCAACCCCAGCGGCAAGCTGCCGGTGGTCTTCGCCAAGAGCGCCGGCGACTTGCCATATTACGACATGAACGCCAAGGCCATCACCTACGATATGTGGCACGGTTACCGCAAGCTGGAGCATGACAGCGTCGCCCCAGCCTTCCCCTTCGGCTTCGGGCTGAGCTACACCACCTTCCGGCTGGACGATCTGCGTCTGGAGAAGAGCGCCCTGGGCAAGCAAGACACCCTGGCCTTCTCCGTCAAGGTCGCCAACACCGGCCCGGTTGCCGGCGACACGGTGGTGCAGGCTTACCTGGCCGCGCCCCACTCAAAGGTTGAGCGCGCCCCCAAAGAGCTGAAGGCCTTCCGGCGGGTGGGCTTGCAGCCCGGCGAAAGCCAGACCGTGCACCTGGAGATCCCCGCCCGCGACCTGGCCTACTACGATCCGCAGCAGGGTTGGACGGTGGAGCCCAGCGCCTACACGCTGATCGTCGCCCAGCACTCGCTGGACGAAGCGGCGCTCAAGACGGACTTCGAAATAGCATAAGACAAAAGATATCCCACGGTGAATCAATACCGTGGGATATCCCTTATCACAGGTTGATAGGCCACACAAGATGAATTTATCCGCATGGTTCCATGACCAACTTCAAGCCAGCGCCGCTGGTTTCGTATGGGGCGCACAGCAAGTACCCAATGCCCGGCGAAACATCCGCCCACCCGAGGCTCTCGGCGAATGGACAGCCGCACGCCATGTTTTCCATATGATATTCTACGAAAAAAACATTGCTATCCCAAGTATGCGCCAGTGGCTTGATCAAGCATGTCCCGTGGAAGGCGTAGACGAGGATACTGCCTGGGGGCAAGGAAGCGACGATATCGAAAGCCTGCTTGCCGAATTTAGGCAAGTACGAGATGAACAAGTTCAACTGCTAACCATGTTTGACGATCTAGCATGGAATTCGAGGCGTGAAACCGTCTGGGGACCAGTGACATTGTCTTGGGTTGTCAGTAAAACGTATCAGCACACAGCCGAACACACCAGTGATATTCTGCGGATCGCCTTATTCTGGGATTCGTGGATCTGATGGCGGCAGCCTCGCCCTCAGATGAGAGACTATGAGGGTAAAGGATTACAGGATGGATGAAATGACTGTGAAATTTGAGTTTCAAAATAACGAAAAGTATACGCTGATACCCGTTCAAAGATTGGAACAGCTTCGCGAAGAACTGGCGCTTTTCCAGTCCAGCGAGCAATTGAACGGCTTTCAACATTGGATCGTCAACGGCTTGTACTGCCTGGATCTGCCGGAAGCCGCTTTTCAGATCCAGTCCATCCTGCTGATCGCCATCCCCCATCCGATGTATACCCACGTCATCATCCATGATCACAACGGGCAGTACCCTTGTCTCAGCCTGGTCATATCCGATCTCGAAGCCGCCGCCAGGCAGGCCGTAGAGCGGCCTGCCCAGGAGGGAAAAATACAAATCGTTGAAGCCAGAAACCTGCCGCTAAAAAGGTTGGCCGTGCAAAGCGGTTTTGCCAGCTATGGCAGGAACAACATCACCTATATCGAAGGTTTTGGCAGCAGCTTTTCGTACCTGGCCTTTTTCACTGATCTTCCCGTTTCCGCTTCAGCATGGGTAGGCGTCAACCAGTTTCCCCTCTGCGAAAAGTGCACCATCTGCGCCAATAGCTGCCCCACCGGGGCCATTCGTAAAGATCGCTTTCTGATCGACAATGAGATCTGCCTGTCTTGCCTGAATGAAAGCGGAGACCCGTTTCCGGAATGGCTGCCGCAGTCCGTTCACCACACGCTGTACGACTGCCTGCGCTGCCAGCTTCCCTGCCCGATGAACAAGGAACAGCTTAACCATATCGGTGAAACGATCGAGTTCAGCGCCAGCGAAACAGAACTGTTATTGGCCGGAACCAGGTTCGAGCAGTACCCCGCCGCGCTGCAGAAAAAGGCCAAATACCTGGGCATCGATCAATGGCCGGATGGCCTTGCCAGAAATATCAGAGTGCTCATCGAAAGGGGGCCAGATGAAGCCCATTAACTCGATCCGAAAACTGATCGCAACGCTCACCAGCATGATCCTGGCCGCCAGCCTGGCAGGCTGCACGGCGTTGGCGCCTTCGCCCACGCCCACTGCCACGGCCTCGCCGCTGCCGAGTTTCACCGCCACACCCGCGCCAAGCTCGACCAGCACGGCCAGCCCCACGCCCACCACCACCCATACGCTGACCCCCAAACCTTCGCCAACAAAGAAGAACACCTTCACCCCCCAGCCGTCTGCCACTGCTACGCCCCTACCGCCGCTGCCAACCTCATCGCTGGCTCAGAGACCTGGCGCAGCCCCAATGGGAGAGGCATGCAGAGCCGTCGTCGACGGGCTTGATGATCTGAAAGCGGAATTGAAATTTCCCGATCATCTGATGGAAGAAAACCCACTCAGGCAAGCTGCCGATTTCGACCCCCACCGCTATTTCCAGGTGATGACTCATCTGAGCCTGGCGCCGGGCTACGTGCTGGACTATATCTACTTCAGCGACGAGCTGGGCGGCAAGCCCCTGGTCTATGCGCGCCGGTCGGGCGCCGCTCCCTTCCAATCCTACGACGAATTCCTGGCCTCCTATGGCGAAGAAACCTCCGGCGAGCGCTCGTATGCCCAGCTTGGGCATCTCTACGACTACCTGATGCAGATCCAGATCGACAACACGCCGGAGAGCTACCTGGAATACATCACCCTGGCTTTACTGGGCGACCAGTTTTACCTGTGGTGGCACGGGATGTATAACGATACGCGAATCTTGTGCGACCGCGATCACCTGGCTGGCGTGGACGAGGAACTGGCCGGTTTCGAACTCGAATTCCCCCCAGAGGTTAAAGAGCAGTTGGAGCAGCTCGATTTCACCCCGCAGTTGGTAGTGGATGAAACGACGGTGACCGTGCGAGTGGTGACATTTACGAAGTGGGGAGGCTTCTTCGAAAACGTTTACGTGATGGACAAGCAGGATCCCTTTCAACTGCAGGACGTGCAATTCAACCCGCTGCTCGCATACGACTGCGGCATAGATTTCTAAGGTAATTATTGATGCCAAACCAGGCGATATGTCGGCCTTATAACAAGAAGGCCAACGAACTAACCGGTATGCTAATTCATTCGGTTTCGGGTATGGGCATCATGTCTGCCGGGCCGACCACACCATCCAGGGTGGCGGTGTAGCTAACGAGGCAGGCGCTTTCTTCGGTAGTGGTATTACCCTCGCTATCTTCCGTGGCGACCAGGAAGTGCAGATCCCAGGTGACATCTCCCTTGCCTTTCACTAGCCAGGCGGCTGTGGGCATGGCGGCGGCGGTCGCCGGTAGATTGGCCGGGGGGTTCGCCGGGTCAATGTGCTCCAGGCGTTGGTAGGTGTAGGTTCCAGAGATATCGCCCCACATCGCAAACCCGAAACAGCCGCTGAGCAAGAAACTGGCGCTGACGCTTAACAGGATCAACATGGCGCCGCGCGCTATCAGCGCCGGGCGAGGCTGAAGGCGGGGGCGCAGCCAAACCAACAACACCAGCCCGGCCGCCGAAAGCAGGATCAGCGCCAGGAGGACCGGGTTCGCCGGGGCAGAGGGCCGGGCGCCGAGCAGCCCCGCGCCTGCGGGCGGCGGCGTTATCCCCAGGCGCGCCAGCCAGGAGGCAAAGCTCGAGTCCTCAGGCTGGGGGATGGTCACCTCAAACTCTACGATGATCTCTTCTGGGGTGACGGTGATCTCGGAATTGGCCGGGATGCCATCGGGCAATTCACCCACCCAAATATAGTGCGAGCCGTCTCCATTGGTAGAATCCGCTACATAAGCGCCGTAGGCGCTTAACTGGCTAACGATATCAATGTCTTGAAGCTGAGCATTATCTCCGGAATCCTCTTCATCGCCTTCGCTGCTGGATACACAAGGAGGGGTGGTTACAACAGGGTTGGAGAGCATGTTTACCCAATCGCCGCTCAGGTCAACCAGCTTGACCGTGGCACGCAGTTGCTCGGCTTCGGTGGGCGCAAAGGCCACCAGGCGCACCACGCCAATGCCCAACTTATCCGAGATGGCGCCCAGCACCAGCTCCTTGCTGCCGTCATGGTAGATGCCCTTGCCATTATCCAGGGAATACCACAGCGGCGTCCCGGCTTCCACAGTCAGGATGCCTGGCGGGGCAGTGAATCCATTCCCGCCGCCGTCAGACGAGCCTTTGCCGTTGCTGACCCACAGCGGGTAGACCGCTCCCTTGGCGATGGGCGAGTCCACTTTGGCCTCCAGGCTGTTGGGCTGGGTGATGCGCTTGTTGAGGCCGCTGACCTCAACCGTCACCGCGGATACATCTTTGAGCCAGATAAAATCGCCGTACCCCTGGCCGGTTTTGAACGCTGCCAGGCTTACTGCATCTGTACGGGCAAACAGCGGATGATCGCCCAGCAGATACAACCCCATATCGTCAGAGGCGCTGGAATAGCGGTCGAGTTGGAAGGAGGAGGGATACGACCCGGCGTTGATGAAGGCGATGAACTCGGACAGGGTGACGGCGCAGTGAGAGCCCCCATCGCAGATGGCCAGGTACATTTGCAGCGATTGGATGTAGCGCGAGCCTTCATCCATATCCCACTCGAAGGGGGTGGCCTGCCAGGCCAGCAGGTCGTCAACTTCGGCCGCCCGGTAGGTATCAAAGGTTTTTTGCAGGCAAGCGGGCGCATCCAGCAGGTACGCGCCGTTATCAGCAGCCATTTCGAGCCACCAGGCGCGGAAGTCCATCATGGCGGCGCCGTTCATAGCGTATTCTTCATCTTCTATCCAGTGGAATAGCTCGTGGGCGATAGTGCAGATATCCTTGCCCACGCTAAGCTCATCCACAACTTTCCAGCCCATGTAAATATTGCCGGTTTTCTGGCTGTAGGTCGGCTCGCTCTCTTTGGCGCTGATGATGAGATAAACCGGGTTGCTGCCGCTGATGGCGGTGTTGGTGAACCCGGCTTTCTGGTATCGGGTCATCAGGTTCACGATGGTGTTAATGATCCCGGCGACGGCGTCTGGCCACTTCAGGGGATCGGGGTTGGTCCAACTGTCTGGCATTTCGGTATTCCAATACATGATCACCACCGAGCCTGCCTGGTTCGTCCAGCAGCGGTTGCCGCGCCAGATGAGCGGGATGCAGCGTTTGAAGCCATCCGGGGCAATTTGCGGCGAGTAGCTGATCAGGCGGTTTTGCAGCTCACCAGACTGTGAGGAAGTGTCCTTGGGGGTGATGACGAAATAGCGATTGGGCAGGACGGATTGAGCCATCGTGGGGTAGCCATCAGCGGCGGGCGCGCCGAGGAACGGAGCCACATTCAGCACACCGTTCTGCGGTTCGTTGGGCAGGATGGCCAGGAATTGGTCGTCCACCAGCACGGCCAACTGAGACTTTGGGGAGGGGGCGGGCAGGCTGAGCGAGGCGCGCCCCACACCATCCATACCGTTGGCGGTGATGCTGTAGGCCAGGCTATCAACAGTGTATTCCTGTTCCAGCTCGCTCTGCATGCCTGTGCTCAACTTGGCGGTTGCCAGAGTCAAATTCTCTTCGGGGGGCAGCACATCGGCAGGGATTTCGAGAACTGCGCCGTGTTCGTCTTGCAGGCGCCCATCGGAAGCCGTCAAGGTCTGGGCGGCGACGGCGACGGGCGGGGCCAAGTCAACCTTAACAGTGGCCTCTGCGGTGGCGTTGGCATTGGCCTGGGCCGAGGGATTGCCGGCTGGCAAGACTCCTGCCAGATTGGGGTAGATCAGCCAGCCCGCCCCAATGATAACCAGGATCCCGATGACCAAGCATAAGCCAAGCGCGCCGCCCACCGCCAGGAGGGGCAGTTTGGAACGTTGAGCGCTGGGGCGAGCCTGGGGCTGCGGCTGGTAGCGCGGTTGGGGCTGCAGCCAAGGCTGGGGGACTTGCGGTTGGGGTTGGAACGCGGCTTGAGCCACACTGACCCGCAGCGTGAGGGGGCCAATCTCGAAGGCGCTGCCCGGCGCAAGCAGCACCCACTCGTTGGGAGTAATGCGCGCCCCATTGATCGTCACACCGTTAGTGGAGTTCAGGTCAATCAGCCAGATGTTGGCCTGGTCTATTTGCAGGCGGGCGTGGTAAGCCGAGAAGAAGGGATGGTTGAGCGCCAGGTCATTGCCGGCGACGCTCCCGATGTTAAAAACGGGCTTGGTGAGATCCACAGTCGTCCAGGCCGGAGCGCCGGCTTGAAGGTAATGCAGGCGGTATGCTGGCATATGCCCTCCCAGGGTCGAGATGATGAGCAGTCTGTTAGTGATCGGCTATCTATGATTATCGCGCCCGTCAGGAAGAACTGTCAAGCAATCTCTATTCTGCTTGCTCCAGAGTCGCCTAACACTGCAGGCAGCCAACTTGATTTATGGGAATTGCGGGAACAAATCATGGCCAGGCCATGCTTTGACCGCATCGGCTGCGGTGTGGAGGAGTTCGTCAATTTCCCAATAGCTGTCGCCAGTTGGGTCACTCTTGCTATCGCGTTCGTTGAAAACCACAAACCAGTCTATGCCGTCAAAGCGGCGCACCATTAAGGATAATGTTCCATCCAAACTACCTGTGTGCCAGGTGTTCTTTTTGCCATCCCAACGGACAACTTCCCACCCCATGGCGTAATATCTTTCTCCGCTCGTCCCGGGAGGAGCTTTGAACATCAAATTGATCATCTCCTGCCCCAGGATGGGATTGTTCCTTGGGTTATCGAACGATGCCTCGAAACGAGCCATATCAATGACAGTGGACACCCAGCCGCCATGGGCATCCATGTTTTCCATATTCCATCCCCCGTCAGGCCAGAAGACGTTTGTCTGTCCATCAAATACGGAAGTATTCTTCCAATCGGAATGATAAGTTACCTCCCCGGGCAGGCGATTTCCTGGCAGGGTTCTGCCAAGCTGCGTGTGTGAGATTTCCAAAGGCTCCAATACATTTTGCTGGACGTAGGTCTCGTAAGGCTGGTTGCTGACCGCCTCAACGATGCGCCCCAAAAGCATATAGCCGTAATTACTGTAGGCATATTTTGTTCCGGGATCGAAACTGAGCGGCTCACCGCTCATATAAGTGATAATGTTTGCCTGTGAAATGGGCAGAGGCACCCCTAACGCCTTGGAAATGCGCTGATCGCTGAACATAGGATCGTAGCCCAGTTGGTCAATGTCCCAGCCTCCCTGGTGATAGAGCAAATGAGCAACGGTAACATCTTTCAGGCGGGGATCAACGGACTTTCCTGCCGCAGGATTGAAGGTGAGTATGTCGGTGATGGGCGTGTCCAGGCTCAGTTTTCCATCCTGGATCAGTTTGAGCACGGCTGCGGCTGTGATCGGCTTGCTGACGCTGGCAATGCGGAACACCGAATCCGGTTGGGTCGTAAAATTTGCATCCATCCAGGTGTAACCATGCGCCATGATCAGGCGACCTTTATAGATAACTGCCAGCGCGCCTGAACTAATGCCGCGTTTTTGCATATAGGTTTTCAAAGTTTTGTCGAAACTGGCGAGGGCTGGCACATCAATGCCGGCGACTCGCCAATCCCCATCCACCACGAGCGTAGGGACAAATGTTTCTGGCGTTGAGGTGGAAGTGGGGGTTGCCGCAGGAGTTGCACTCGCCTCACGGGCCTGGGTTGGCGCAGGAGTTGCACTCAACTCAGTTGTACCCACTCGAGGTGTACTCACCTCAGGCGTACTCAACTCACGGGTCTGGGTTGGCGCAAGAGTTGTACTCAACTCAGTTGTACCCAACTGAGGAGTCACCGTCAGAGCCGGTAGTTGGGTAAGCCGGCAAGCAGTTGTCCAGATGAGCAAGGCGATCAAGAGTCCTAGGGCTTTTTTCATGGTCTCAAAATTCCTTTTACGCGCGTGGTTGGGCAGCTTTCTGTTCCATTACCTTGCTTTGTAAATCAACACACCCACTAATAGATCTCACTCACCAGCCATGCTTTCGCATCTTCAGGATCGCTGAAATATCGAACCGGAACCGGTATTTTCATTTTGATCTTCTTCTCTACTCTCCCCAAGCGCCATTTATCAAGCCACGAACAGCCTACTATCGCTAATTTGGGAGTATACCTTTGCAAACGATGGATACTTTGTATAAACTCACCTAGAACCTTATCTGTTAGTTTGGTCCCATAAAAATCAACCCAGAATGGCAATGGATGGCTTTGCTTGATAATAAATTCCTCCTCAGCTTTCATCAGTTCCAGCAACTCTTCTTCTCTGGAAGCAAAGCTCCCATAATGAGTTCCGAATAATTCACCGTTCTTGTAATAATAGGGAAAATTCGATCCCCCCGGAGATTTTTTCGAAATCATAGCAAACCCTTTCTCTTCACCAGCAGATTACTGCTGCGCCCGGTTCAACGCGCTGCCCGGCAGTACTCTGCCGCCATCAACTCCGACTTGTGAGCAGACATGCATAAATTGTATACCCCAAAAGCCGATCGGCACAAGCCAGAAAGATGATAGATTAGGGAGCGTTGATCATCAGCGGCATGATAAAATAAACGCCTTGATGGTTGTCCCCATGAACTTCTGGCTGGGCGGCAAAACCTAAAGATAGTTTGATATGATAGTTTGCATCGCGTCCATAACTGCTATAAGAAGCCACCTGATAACACCCAAGTGTTTTGGCACGCTGGATGGTTTTTCTCTGCAGCTCCGTGCCGATGCCTTGACCTCTGGCGTCCTCACGCACGGCAAAAGCATGGATTTTGGCCTCGGAGAGCTGAGCGCCGTTAAGATACAGCGGTGGACACCTGGCTTCAGGGCCGATAGGCTGCACCACAAACCTGATGAAGCCCACAACCTCATTCGACTGAAGCGCAACCAGCAAATATGCTTGCTGCGTGCGACAATCCTTCTCGAACACGAAAGGAACTTGTTCGGGAGCCACCATTTCAAGACACGCCACAAATTCGTGCCAGCGTGGATGTGATTCAGTCCATTCTTCAATCGAGTAAGTTGTTTTCATGAATCTGTCAACCTCGGTCTCGTTCGTTCCGCCATCTTAACCCTACCAGCGTGTCAATCGCCAGTGCAAGCACTACCCCCACGGCATTGGCCAGCAGGTCGACTGAGTCATACACGTTTGTCATTACCCCGAATCCATTCGTAAGCTCGAAAAGTTCTACAACCAGAAGAGCAATGCCGGCGGTCGCGAACCTTCTATACCGCCAGCCAAAGGTCAAAATCCTAACCACAAAATATACAGCGAACGAGGCCGAGAGGTTACCACCGTAGCTGTGGATAATCTCCACCAAAGGTCCAGAGTAATGCTTCTTGAGTACCAGCGCCGCAACGCCCAAGAGTACGAAAATAACGTTCCGTGCCTTGGGTGTCATCCTGATCATCAATGAATCTCCACCAGCATCCCTTGGGCAAAGGCGACTCGTTTAGCGGCACTCACTTTGTTGGCTTTTCCAGCGCTTGTTCGATATCCTTCACGCGATGGTAGCTGGAGTGACCGTCAAGATCAAAGGGCCATTCCGGCCGGCGCTCCCTGTCACCGAACCATTCTTCTGGTGCATCTTGAAGCGCAGCCAACACGTCCTGGTGAACTTGCCTGTGCCAGGCTAAGACCTCCTGCGGGGAGCGATCTCGCCAACGCTCATAGATGAGGTGGTTCCCATCAGTCCAGTTGAGCCCTTTCCCCTCTACCGGTATGGGTTGTTTCCTGATTTTTCTAACCTCATCAGCCTTCCAATGGGTAATATGCGCCAGGGCATCTTTCACTGTCCAAGGGTCTTTGGTCTCGGGCCGGGTTAGCAATCTACCCCAATCCTCATCGCTAAGATCGCTCACCAGGTGATCCAGGTGTTCGAACTCCTGCATCGTGCGCTTGATTACTTCCTCACGAGTATGCCGCATAAAAATCAACCTCCTGCATATTTTACTCTACTCGAGCTCTAACTGCGTGTGCCGCCCATCGGTGCGGCGAAGCCGCCGGTGTCAGCCCGCTTACAGTGTCAATCGCTAAAATTTTCATGGGATAGGGTAAGCCTTTGAAGTATCAGGACTGGCTGTTGGAACAATTTCAATACTAGGTGCTGGATAAGGCTCTGGTTCTACTTCGGGTGTTTTTACAACTTCTTCTGGGTGGGGATACCACGGTACCAAACCTTCGACGGATGAGGATGTTTCTTCTCTGGTTTCTGCGTCCCATACATAATTTAGTAGTATTGCTCCATTTTCGTCGAGCAACCTCATCCGGCAAAGCGCGATTTTAGTACCTTTCTCCATATTAGCAGCATCTATTAATTTCCGCAAAGCAGGTATATAGGTAGGCAAGTACATATTTGCCGAATTAATATCCTTTGTAGATAGCTGCAATAAGATATTTTGCCCGTTCGTAAGTTTGTCGGTTGACACATCGATCAGGTCAACGGTAAATGCTTGTTGTTTTGCCAATTCATCGTTTAGATAATTTCGTGTTTCTTTGTTTTGTTCCCATACCCTCACGGTTGTAATTGAGGTAAAAACCCCTATTAAAAGGATACCCAGGCAAACTGCTATCCATTTGGATATATTTATTTTTCCAGTCACATGGGTCTCCAAAAATCGAAGATAAATGCATTATCACTTAATGGTACATCAAGATGGCAAAATTTTGTTGAGACGACTCCAGATCATTGCGATTCCCCGGCATCATAAAGTAAGGTTGTAAAGGGGTAAAAAATAGGTATATAATCATTTTAGCAAAGCATTTGTGAACAAACCGCGATTTCTTTACAGGTTCATAAAAAGTACTTTCGGTGGTTTGCTCTAGCAATCATTCCGGCCACAGTCATTGGCCTTTGTGTTTGCTTCTGTCAAATTGATCATTTGGAGAGAAAAAATGTCGAAAGATTACATAGCAGAATATATTGGCTGGCTGGATGGGATGATCACTCACCCTGAGAACCCGCAGCTATTCCGGGATGAAGCTCTATTGGCAATCCAAAAAGAGCTCGCCGATCGCTGGGTGAATGAGAATCGCCTGGAGCTGTTGAATGATCTGGCGAATCGATATGGCGAGGAGAGAGTGCTGGCAGTAATCGACACGATCATCGATGGAAACAGTAGAAAGAACTGGGCACAGCAGGGCAAAACGGTCGACAATTCCTTAGACAATTTTATCAACCTGCTCTGGGGGCCGCTCAAGGCCAGCGGCTTCGAGTACACCTACGAAACAACCGGAAATAAAACACAATTCCTTGTCACCAAATGCCCTATGGTTACCCTGGCCAGGTTGGCGGGCGCCGAGAAATGGCTCTATCACCTGGTATGCCTGACCGATGAGCCTTCGGTGGTGGGCTTCAACGACCAGATCGAATTTACCCGCACCCGGACGCTCATGCAGGGGCATCCGGATTGCGATCACTGTTATACGGATCATTCCAGGTAGGGGCACGGAATAAACTACGCCGCGCCTCACCAGGAGGACGATATGAAAAATAAATTCCTTGAACAGGCCAGGCGCGAATACAGTGAAAAACAGCGCTTCATTGCCCTGGCATGCATGGTGCCCATTTTCCTGCTTTTGCTGCCCTATCTTTTCATCCGCTGGGGAGCAGGGCTTGACCAATGGCTTCGGCTGCCGCCGATCCTCGCCCAACCATTCAACCTGATCCTCGGCTTGCTGGTCATGCTGCCCAGTTGGTTGTTCGCCATATGGTCGATCTACAGCCAGTTCACCCTGGGCAGAGGCACGCCCGTGCCGCTGATGGCGACGCAGAAACTGATCATCCAGCCGCCCTACACCTACTGCCGCAATCCCATGGCCCTGGGAGCCATCGGCATGTACCTGGGCGTTGCCATCCTGTTCGGTTCTATCGGCGCGGCGCTCGTGGTGCTGGTGGTGGCAGGCGTGCTGCTTATCTATATCAAGCGCGTTGAAGAGAAAGAAATGGTGCTGCGCTTCGGGCAGGAATACCTGGACTATAAACAAAGAACGCCGTTTCTGATACCCCGCTTCCGGAAATGATCGCTCAATATCAAAGCATTTATCTCGATCTTCGATACGAACGAGGCGGCCTTTTCGAAATCATCTTCGACCTGGTGAAACAGCGGCGGAAACAATTGAGCCTATCCGAATGCTAAGTCAGGCAAGCCAGTGTATAGGAGGTCTATCATGAAGCGTATAAATCTAGCCTTTTTTCTAGTTCTGACAACAAGCGTTCTGTTAGCACTATCAAACGAACCACGATCCAAAGCGGCGGCCTTATCAGAAAATAACGAGTTGCCCATCCTTGAATTGGCTGGAGCGGTGAAAGTAGAGAGCATACCAAATTCTATGATCGTACGCTGCGAGGGATCGTTATGCAGCCGTTATCACGAGCTTGTCTATTGGGGATTTGACAACAAAATCTATTTTCTGGATGCGCGTTCACTCACCCCCACAGGCGACCCGCTGTTGACTTCCAATGCCATATCCAGTATCGAAGATGAGCGTCACTTGTTTTATGACCGCTATTACCGGCAAATATATGCCATTGACAAGTATGATGCGGGCTCTTACCCCAACAACTGGTATCGTTTAGTAGCCCGGATCATTCGCGGCTACAATTTTTTGACCAGCGTGGTTCCCATCAATGAAGATTTCAACGCGCAAACACCGGTTGACAAATATTACCCGATGGATGGCGCCGCTTTACAACAGCCCTTCTTCAATCCTGGGGCTCTTGTTAAAATCTTCGTCGATAACCCCGTCAATGGCACGGTCGATTCGGCCACATTTCACGGCCATTTTCCAGATACAGCGCAGGCGGCTCGTTCCTCTTATCGCAATCCGCTGGCTTGTGCCACAGCCCCCACATGCTCCTGGCATACAAATGCAGGCAATTCATTAGCGCTAGACGCAGTTGACAATATCTATATTGCTGATAACAATGATCTTGCGGACAGAATTGTTGTTCACCAACCCGGCGGGGGCGTGAAACCCAACATCGATCATGTTGGCTCATTGTTCGATTGCTTTGTGGATGAAGGAGGCATCAGTATGGCTCCCGAAGAGGATGTGTTGTATCTGCCCGCTGGTTGTCAATCATTCGCTAACGGGGGGGTGGCTCAATTGGATACGACCGGCAACGGCAACCATCACGTCATCGACTTACCTTATTATGACCAGGGCTTGATCGTGGATTGGTTGGATCAAAAGCGGGCGTTCATCGCCACGACCGATTTCGATGGCCTCTATGATTCGGAACGCCATCTGTACCTCCATCTCCTGTATGACGGACAGTTGATCGCCACATTGCCGGTGATGATAAATTATGAAAGAAACTCCCTGAGCGCCATGGTGTTCGATCCGTACACCAATATGTTGTATTTATCCGTGAAAACAACGATCTATAAAATCAAGGTGAATTATGGGGGCAGCGCGGGGTTCCCGCCCTTGCCAGAAGGGGAACTGATCCTCACACCTGGTGCAGCCCACGATCTGATCGCCAGTGATAGCAGCGCGGTTTTTCATTTTGAGAGTGGCGCGGTAGCCGAGAATACGCAGGTATCGTATAAAGAACTGCCGCCAACGAGCGCTCCTGTCAGCGAGCTTCCCATTGCCAATGCAAACACAGGATTATATACAATGCGGCAATTTGAACTAACGGCCGTTATCAGCGACACCAGCACCCCTCTCGCCAGCTTCAACAACAACTACCAGCTAAAACTGTACTATAGCCCTCGAGAGCTTGCCCTCATCACCGGCGGCAACGATAACCTCCAACTCTATCAATGGGATGGCAGCGGTTGGCAGCAAGCCGGCGACACCTACGGCAGCAGCAGTGAAAATGTGCTCTACATTTATGCAAACTTAACCGGCCGCTTTGCCATTCTTGGCCCGACGAATACGATTTATTTGCCCATTGCCCTAAGGTAAAGTGAACATACTTACAGCCATCGAACATAAGGAGGAAAATGAGCGTCTTGAACCTGGCATGGAACTGGAACGCAACCGGTGACGAGCAAAAAGAAGCACTTCCATGCGACCGGTACATGCCGGGCGCGTATCGCAGCATGATCCGGGCGATCGACGTTGTGGCGCCGGCAGATGTTGTCTTTCGGTGGGTCTGCCAGCTTAAAGTTGCGCCCTACAGCTACGATTGGATCGACAACCGCGGGCGTCAAAGCCCTCGCCGGCTTACCCCGGGAGCAGAGCAGTTGGCGCTCGGTCAAAACTTCCTGATAGGCCAGATCGTCGAGTTCGCAGAGGGCCGCCACATTACGAGTGTGATCCATCCACAAATGGCGCCCCAATTTGGCCAGATGGCGCTCACCTACGCGGTGAAAGAAACCGGCCCCACAGCCTGCCGTCTTGTGGTAAAGATCGATATGGGGGCCCGAAATTGGCTGGAGAGAGTGCGCAGGTACCTGTTGGCATGGGGAGACCTGATCATGATGCGGAAGCAGCTCATAACGATCAAGTCACTTGCGGAAGGTCAATAAGCGGAAACTGGCTGGGAGTCGCAGCAGAACGGCCCTCTCCAGCATCGCAGACCCGCCCCGACTCCCCGACAAACCTCACCCCGACGCCTTGGCCTGCTCCACGAAGAAATGCGCCCGGTTGATCAGGTTCACCTCGCTGCCGCCGGCGTCCAGGTCCAGGAACAGCAGGTTGACATTCTCGTAGATATCCTTCAGCCGCTTGGCCACGCCCTTGGCGACCACGTGGTTGGCAATGCAGCCGAAGGGCTGCAGGCACAGCACGTTGTTCACCCCCGCCTTGACGAACTCGCCGATCTCGCCCGAAAGCAGCCAGCCTTCGCCGTACTGGTGGGTCAGGTGCACCACCTGGGCCGCCGTCTGGGCAACCTGGTTGATGTGGCGGTGGTTGGGATAATTGGGGAAGCCGTGTAAGATAACCTCCGCCTCGTCCAGCACCGACTGCACGATGCGCCGTCCCAGCGCGCTCAGCGCCCACATGGCATCCGGACGGCGGATGTGCGCGCTCACCCCCTCCCGGGCAGCCACAAAAGAGGCCAGGAAGAAGGTCAGCAGCGGCGGCAGCACCACCTCCACCTCCTGGTCGATCAGCCACTGGACAATATTGCTGTTGACGAAGGTGTTGTACTTGACGTAGATCTCGCCCACAATGCCCACCCTGGGCAGGCGCTCCTTGCGCAGCAGCAGGCTGTCGAACTCCTTCACCGCCTGGCGCAGGTTCTCCAGCACCGCCTGGCGAGTGACCGGCATAGCGCCGTTCTCGAAAGGCGCCATCCATTTATCCGCCAGCGTTTGGGCATCGCCCCGGCGGCGCTCGCGCACCACCGCGGCATGGTACATGCCCGAGATGCCGTCGGTGTAGATCATGCCCAGCACGGCCTTGATCAGGTACGAGGGCAGGTTCAGCTTGAACTCCGGCTGCTGGTTAAAAGACTTCAGGCGGGTGGAGAGCGTCACCACCGGCACGTCCTCGTAGCCGGCCGAGACCAGCGCCTTCTTCAGCAGGCACGAGATGTTGGAGGCGCGGCACTGCCCGCCCGTCTCCCACGAACCCACGATGGTCTCCTTGGGGTCGTACTGCCCCGCTTGCAGCGCCTTGATGGCGTCGCCGATGACGATGATGCCCGGGTAGCAGATCTCGTTGTTGGTGTACTTCAGGCCGGTCTCGACCGAAGCGCGGTCAGGGTGCGGCAGCACCTCCACCCGGTAGCCCTGGTCGATCACCGGGCGCACGATAGCCGGCGTGCAAAAGCGCGAGAACTCCGGCGAAATGATCACCTTGCGGCTGTCGGAGGGATGGTACAGGCGGGTGGTCGCCCGGGGGATGCGCTTTTCCGGAGCGCGGTAACCCGCCAGGCGCTTGTCGTTCAGCGTCTCCAACATCGAGCGCAGCCGCAAGCGGGCCGAGCCCAGGCTGTCGATCTCGTCTATGCGCAGCACGGTGTGGTTCTTGCCGTATTCTTCCAGCAGGCCGCGCACCTCGTCGATGGCAAAGGCGTCTGGCCCGCAGCCAAAGGAATTGAGCTGCGCCAGCTCCACGTTCTCTTGCTCACCCACCCAGCGCGCCGCATGGAAACAGCGGTTCAGGTACTCCCACTGCGTCAGCACCAACGGGTCTTGCAGCGCCTGCCCGGGGGCCAGCGGGGCGGCGTCTTCGCTGACCACGTCCACGCCCATGTCTGTCAGCGTCTCCGGGATCTTGTGGTTGATCAGCGGGTCCACGTGATAGGGATGCCCCGTCAGCACTACCACCAGCCGCTGCTCAGCCTGGGCAGCCTGCACAATCTGCTCGCCCAGCCGGCGCACTTCAGCCTTGTATTCTTCCTGGGCCGCCAGGGCGCGCGCGTAAGCGCCCACGAATACCGCCTGCGGTACGCCCAGGCTCTTCAGATAGCGCTCGCAGGACTGCTTGAGCAGGCCGCGATCCTGGAAGGTGATGGCGGGCTGGTCGAAGGGAATGCCATAGACCTGCTGCGGATCGATCGCCGAGCGCACCACGTCCGGGTAGCCGGACACGATCGGGCAGTTGTAGCAGTTGATCGCATCGCCAAACTCGCGCTGCTCGTAGAAGATCATCGGGTAAAAGATGCGGTCCACCCCGGCCGCGATCAGGTTGAAGATGTGGCCGTTGAGCAGCTTGGCCGGGAAGCAGATGTTCTCCGACATCACCGTGCGCGCCCCGCTTTCGAACAGCGCGTTGGACGAAGGGTCCGACAGGCGCACACGCAGCCCGCTTTCCACCAGCAGCGTGCACCAGAAGGGGAAGTTCTCGTAAAAGTTCAGCGCCCGCGGAATGCCGATGGTCAGCCTGGGCGCAGCGGCGGCCGCGTCCAGCTCCATTGGCCGGTTGAAAAGCAGCTCGCGCTTCTGCGCGTACAGGTTGGCGCCACGGCGCACCTGCCGCCCGTGGTTGCTGTAGGCCCGCTCGCAGCGGTTGCCGGTATAGAATACGTTGCGGTTGGCGAAGGTCAATTTGGTGATGGCGCAGTTGTTCTCGCAGCCGTGGCAGTGCAGCGCCTGCTTCTCATACTGCCCGGCGGAGGCCAGGTTGTTCAAGCCAATGCCCAGGCCCACGCCCTGGTGCAGGCGTTGGTAGGCATCGCGCGCTTCCAGCGCCGCGCCCAGCGCGCCCATCAGCTCGGCCTTGTCGGGGCAGACCACCGCCCGGCCCAGCACCTGCTCCAGCGCCTTGTGGATGGCCGGGTTGCGGAAAGCGCCGCCCTGCACCACGATATGCTCGCCCAGGATGGAGATATCGGTGATCTTCAAGACCTTGTGCAGGGCGTTCTTGATCACCGCATAGGCCAGCCCGGCCGAGATATCCCCCACCGCGGCGCCTTCGCGCAGCGACTGCTTGACGCGCGAGTTCATGAACACGGTGCAGCGCGTACCCAGGTCACAGGGCGCTTGCGAGAGACAGGCCTCCTGCGCAAAATCTGCCACACTGCGTCCCAGCGAGCGGGCAAAGGTCTCGATGAACGCGCCGCAGCCCGACGAGCAGGCTTCGTTGATATCGATGCGCTGGATCTGCCCAGCGCGCACGAAGATGGCCTTCATGTCCTGCCCGCCGATATCGAGGATGAAGCTCACCAGCGGGTCGAAGGCGCGCGCCGCCCGGAAGTGGGCCAGCGTTTCCACCAACCCCTCGTCCAGGGCAAAGGCCGCCCGGATCAGGTCTTCGCCGTAACCGGTGACGGCCGAGCGGGCGATGAACGGCGGGCGCGCCAGCCCGGCAAAGGCCTGGCGCAGCTTCTCCAGCCCATCCTGCGCAGCCCCAATGGCATTGCCGTGGTTGGCGTGATAATAGTCGAAAAGCAGCCGGCCGCGCTCGTCCAGCAGGGCGATCTTGGTGGTGGTCGAGCCCGAGTCGATGCCCAAGAAGCAGGCCCCGTGGGTTTGGGCCAGATCTGCGCAGGCCACGCGATGACGGGCGCGCTCGCCCTGCCAGCGCCAGAAATCATCCGTCCCGTGGAACAGCGGCTGCAGGCGTTCCGAACGCAGCGCATCAGCGGGCAGGCCGCTGAGCAGGTCGCCCAACTGCGCCAGGGTGTAAGCCGGCCCCGCCTGCCCACCAGCAGCCAGCGCCGCGCCGTGCGCTGAGAGCAGCTCGGCATGTTCCACCTGCACCCAATCGCCCGCCGCCAGCCCCAGCGTCTTGACAAAGGCCGCCTTGAGCTGCGGCAAAAAGGTCAGCGGGCCGCCGGCAAAGAGCACCGCCGGCTGGATGGTGTGCCCGCGCGCCAGCGTAGCCAGCGTCTGGAAGACCACTGCGTTGAAGATCGAGGCAGCGATATCCTGGCGCGGCGCATCGCGGCTGAGCAGGTTCTGCACGTCCGTCTTGGCGAACACCCCGCAGCGCGAAGCAATCGGGTACACGGTCGCATTGTGCGCCACCAGCGCATCCAGCTCGGCCAACGAAATGTTCAGCAGGCTGGCCATTTGGTCGATGAAGGCCCCCGTACCGCCGGCGCAGTTGCCGTTCATGCGAATATCGGGCTGGCTGCCCTCGAAGAAGATCAGCTTGGCGTCTTCCCCGCCGATATCAAGCAGCGCCTTCACCTGCGGGTACAGGTCGCGCACCACTTGCGCCGAGGCGATCACTTCCTGGATGAAAGGCAGGCCGAACTTTTCGCACAACCCCAACCCGGCCGAACCGGTCAGCAGCAGTTGCAGCGGGCGCTCCCCCAGCGCCGGGCGGGCCTCCGCCAGCAGCGCCTGCAGCGCGGCCAGCGTCTCGGTATTGTGGCGGCGGTAGGCGGCAAAGACCGTCTCCCCTGCCGCGTCCAACGCAACGATCTTGGCGGTCGTCGAACCAATATCTACACCCAGGCGAATCGATGGCAATGTGGTCATATCACTTTCCAGTATAGGATAGTATCGATCAAGCGTCAACCGGGCAAACTGCTGGGATTTCGAAGCAGTAGAAGAGATTAAAATCAACCCAGCCAAGAAGCCGAAAA
>CAZVRZ010000065.1:0-29528 GCA_964629965.1 uncultured Anaerolineaceae bacterium | reverse complement strand
GATCTGGAAAAGGAAAGAGGCATTACCATCAAGGCGCGGGCAGTTAAGATCGATTATAATGCGCCCGATGGCGAAAAGTACACGCTCAATCTGATCGACACTCCCGGACACGTAGACTTTGGCTATGAGGTCAGCCGCGCCCTGGCGGCTTGTGAAGGCGCTCTGCTGGTGGTCGATGCTACCCAGGGTATTGAGGCCCAAACCTTGGCCAACCTCTATATGGCGCTGGAAGCCGGCCTGGAGATCATCCCCGTGATCAACAAGATCGACCTGCCCTCCGCTCACCCAGATGAAGTGGCCGAAGATATCAGCAACCTGCTCGGCACACCGGCCCAGGAGGTGCTGCGCATCTCAGCCAAGGCTGGTCTGAATGTGGAAGCTGTGCTGGAGGCCGTTGTCCGGCAAGTACCGCCGCCTGCCGGCAACGAAGAAGATCCTCTACGCGCCCTGATCTTTGATTCCCATTACGATCCTTATAAGGGCGTAGTAGCTTATGTGCGCGTGATGGATGGCGCCCTCAAGCCAACCGATATGGTGCTGTTGATGGCTACCAGTTACTCGCTCAAGCCAGTGGAGATTGGCATCTTTGCGCCTGATCTTCGCCCTGTGGATGGATTGAAGGCCGGGGAGGTAGGCTACATTGCCACCGGCTTGAAGACCGTTCACGAATGCCGCGTGGGCGATACGATCACCCACGCCCGCACTGCAATCAATCGTAAAATCCCCGCCGAGACGCCATTGCCTGGCTATCGTCAGGTCAAGCCAATGGTGTTTGCCGGCATTTACCCGGTGGAGGGCGAAGATTACGCCAACCTGAAGGATGCGCTAGATAAATTACAGCTTAATGATGCCTCTCTAACCTTCGAGCCGGAAACATCCCAGGCATTAAATTTCGGTTTCCGCTGCGGTTTCCTGGGCATGTTCCACATGGAGATCATCCAAGAGCGCCTGGAACGCGAGTATGACCTGGATATTATCGTTACCTCGCCTTCGGTAGAATACGAAGTGCTCATGCACAGCGGCGAAGTGATCCGCATTGATTCACCTGCCGATTTGCCCAACGAGGAAGATATCGAAGAGATCCGCGAACCCTGGATGACCATTGATATCTTCACCCCAACCGAATTCTACGGCACCATCATGGAACTGACCACCAGGCGCCGGGGAAGCTTCGCCGGGCAAGATTACCCGGCTCCGAACCGGGTGCAGCTCAAATTCGAGATTCCGCTGTCGGAGTTGATCGTGGATTTCTTCGATCAGCTCAAATCGCGCACCCGCGGCTACGCCTCTCTGGATTACCAGTTTGCCGAATACCGCGTCGATGACCTGGTAAAGCTGGAGATCTTGGTCAACGAAGAGCCGGTCGATGCCCTGGCGACCATCGTCCATCGGAATGATGCTTACCATAAAGGCCAGCGAGTGATTACCACCCTCAAGGATTTGATCCCATCTCAACTCTTTGTAATTCCTATCCAGGCTTACGCGGCCGGGCGGGTGATTTCGCGCGCCAACGTCAAAGCCATGCGCAAAGATGTTTTGGCCAAGTGTTACGGCGGCGATATTTCCCGCAAAAAGAAACTACTTGAAAAACAAAAGCGCGGCAAAAAACGCATGAAGATGGTCGGTAATGTTGAAATCCCGCAGGAAGCCTTCCTGGCAGTACTGCGCCTGGGGGAAGAGAGCGATGATTGATACCCGGCAGCCTTTGCCGCCTTCGCTGTACCCAGCGCCGCAAACACCAACGGGCCGGGAATGGCTGCGCCTTATCCCCGGCCTGTTGGTGAGCATCATTGCGCTGGGGATCGTTTTTTTTGTTACCGACTTTCAGAAACTGATCGCCGCCCTCCGGCAAGCAGATTACCGCCTGGTGGCGCTGTGCGTGGGCATCTCTTTGGGATGGGTGCTGGTACGCAGCGCAGCCTGGCGCACTCTCATGCGCAAACTGCCCCATTATAAAGACGTCTTCTTTGCCGTGAACGAAGGCTACCTGCTCAACAACCTGTTGCCCTTCCGCCTGGGTGAACTAGGACGCGCCTTCCTGCTGGGACGGAAACCAGATCGAACTGGACAACTAAACGGCTTTTGGCGTGTCTTTCCCACCATCCTGATCGAACGAGCGCTGGACATGATATTTGCTGTTGCCGTTCTGGCGATCAGCCTACCCTTTGCAATCGGCAATTTACAGGGCAGCGGCGTAGACCATCGCTGGAGTGACCTGGCTGCACCCACAGCCGCTTTCCTTGGTGCACTGATGATACTCGCTTTCTTTGCCTTATATCTGCTGGCGCACAATCGCCACCGAGCTATCCAGGCATTGGACCAGCTTGGGCTTCGCTGTACTCAGCGCCGCCTCTTGGTTCCCAAGGCAGTGTTCAGTTTCGGGGGTAAAACCTTGCCGGCATTCATCTCAGGTCTAGAGGTCTTAACAAACGGCAAGCTCTTTCTGGCTGCGATGGGTTGGTTTATTTTGAACTGGGGACTGGCTGTGTTGCAATATCTGGTGCTGATGGCGGCCTTCTTTCCCGAGGCTCGCAGCCTGGCAAACAGCCTGCACTGGGCCGGTTTTGCCCTGGGCGTTTCTGCCCTGGGATTGGCAGCGCCATCATCACCGGGCAATGTGGGCGTATTAGAAGGAGCCATTGTGGCTGCCCTGAGCATCCTCGGATTGGATCCCTCGGCTGCCCTGGCCTTTGCCATCACCATCCACATGATCCAGGTGGTAGTTACCACAGGCGTTGGAGTTTTCGCTTTATCCCAAGAAGGGGAAACGCTGCTGGGTCTGTACCGGCAGTTGCGCAGCCAACAGCATCCGTAGAGACGCAAAAGAAGCTGTACCCAGCTCATGCGTCCCTGCAACATTTTTTTGTAGAGACACGGCATTCTTATGTAACAGGAGCACACATGTCATCTCATTATTTCATCACCGGAGGAGCCGGATTCATTGGCTCAAACTACGTTTACCGCCTTCTCTCGCGGGGTGAGCGGGTCACTATTTATGACAATCTGTCACGCGCCGGAGCTCCCTTGAACCTGCGTTGGTTGAGCGATACCTTTGGCAGCTCTGCTTTTGAACTGGTGATCGGAGATATTCGAGATGCTGCCTTGTTAACAGCCAGTCTGCGTGAAGCAGATGTGGTCGTACACCTTGCTTCTCAGGTGGCAGTTACCACCTCCGTGCTGCACCCACGCCATGACTTTGAAACCAATGCCTTAGGCACATTCAATGTTCTTGAAGCGGCGCGTTTATCTGGCAAGAAACCCGCCATCCTGTACGCTTCTACAAACAAAGTATACGGCGGCATGGAACATATAGATATTGTAGAAGAAGCCACCCGTTATCGATACGCAGACTTGCCTCAGGGCGTTTCAGAACACGAGCCGCTCGATTTTCATTCTCCCTATGGTTGTTCGAAAGGTGCCGGCGACCAGTATGTGCACGATTATTATCGCATCTACGGCCTGCCCGGCGTTGTACTGCGCCAGAGTTGCATCTATGGACCACGCCAGTTTGGCATTGAAGACCAGGGTTGGGTAGCCTGGATGGTCATCGCGGCCGTGACCGGGCGGTCAATCAAAATATATGGGAATGGCAAGCAGGTGCGCGACTTGCTCTACGTAGAAGATCTATTAGACGCATATGACGCGGCCTTGCAAAGGATTGACACGGCTGCCGGACAGGTTTATAACCTGGGGGGTGGGCTGCCCAATGCCATCTCGATCTGGCAAGAATTTGGCCCACTGTTGGAAAAACTAGTTGGCCGCCCGGATGCTCTAAATCCGACGGATGCTCTATATCCGACGCTGCCCGTAGAACACGGAGATTGGCGTCCAGGCGACCAGCGCGTTTTTATCGCCGACACGCATAAAGCAGAACAGGAGCTTGGCTGGCAGCCAAAAATTAGCGTAGAAGTTGGCGTGCGCCAGCTTGTCGATTGGGTAAAGGCTAACCGTAGCCTTTTCTAAAACAGATGCGTATTCTCACAGTTCTCACCTATTACCGTCCTCACACCAGCGGCCTGACCATCTACGCCGAGCGCCTGGTGAATGCACTGGCGGCACGCGGTCACCAGGTCACCGTCTTAACCACCCAGTACGATCGCAGCCTGCCGCGAGAAGAAACCATGGCGATTCAAAGCACAAGCAGTACCCAGGATGGATCTATCCGCATCATCCGCCTGCCCATCATCGCCCGTATCAGCAAAGGTGTGCTAGCCCCCAGCTTTGGCCGTGTCTCCACCCGACTGGTGAAAGAAAACGATGTGATCTTGCTGCACCTGCCCCAATTCGACGCGGCAGGCGTGGCGCTGCGCGGCCGGTTGGCAAAGAAACCGACCGTCATCCTTTATCATTCTGACATTTTGCTGCCCAAAGGCCTGTTTAACCGCATCGTTAACACTGTGGTTATGTCCATGAATTACCTGGCAGGCTGGTTCGCTCACCGAGTGGTAGCTTACACCGAAGATTTCGCCAAACATTCGGCATTCTTGAGCCGTTTTGCAGATAAACGGGTGGTGATCCTGCCGAACGTGCAAATTCTTCAGGCCAGCCCGGTTGAAATTGCCACCTTCAAGACCCAACACAACCCGTCAGGTTGCAAAGTCATTGGCATGGCCACGCGTTTTGCTGCCGAAAAAGGCATCGAAATCCTGCTGGCAGCCCTGCCAATCGTTCGCCAGCGTTACCCGGATGTCAAGGTGCTGTTTGCCGGGCAATACCAGGGCGTGTGGGGCGAAGAAGCCTATGCTGCCCGCCTGATGCCCCTGATCAAACAATATCAGGTGGAATCTTGCATCAAAAAAGAAGGTGATCAGCGCAGCGCCTGGGAATTCCTGGGAATATTGAACATGCAGCAAATGGCAGCCTTCTATCCCAACCTGGATGTGTTAGTTGTACCTAGCCTGAATTCAACCGAAACTTTCGGCTTTGTTCAAATAGAAGCCATGATGAACGGTGTCCCAACCGTGGCCTCCAACCTGGCTGGCGTACGCCAGCCGGTAGCCATGACCGGAATGGGCAAAGTGATTCCGGTAGGTGATGCATCTGCCCTGGCAGATGCAATACTGGATATCCTTGACCACCCCGCAAAGTATGGCAGCGGCGCAAGTGGCAAAGAACAACGCGAAAAGGTGATCGAAATGTTCCGCCCCGACGCCAATGCTGCAGCTTTCGAGAAACTTTTCAAAGAACTCATGACGATGCAGCCTGGTTTTTCTGCAATAGAAACTACCGAAAATCTACCTGGTATGAAAAGACCCTGATGCAACCGGCAAACGATTACCTCTGGCCTCACCTGCGCGACTTGCCCTATTTCCGGGCCGTGTTGCGCGCGGTAGAGTCTGCTTTTTACCAGGACTACGATTTGCCGTCCCCAACTCTCGATCTGGGCTGCGGCGACGGGCATTTCGCCACACTGACCTTCCAGCGCCCGCCGGAGGTGGGTCTCGATCCATGGACAGGTCCCCTGCGTGAAGCCCACCAACGGAATTTCTTTCCTCTGTTGGTACAAGGGGATGGTGCTCACATGCCCTTTCCCGATGGTTTCTTTGCTAGCGCTATCAGCAATTCTGTACTCGAACACATTCCTCACATTGACGCAGTCTTGGTAGATGCCGCTCGCGTGTTAAGGCCCGGAGCTCCTTTCTTGTTCTGCGTACCCAATCAGAATTTTCTCCCCAGCCTATCGATTGCGCACTTTCTAGATAAAATAAGGCTGCGCAGCCTTGCCCAGGCCTATCGCCGTTTTTTCAACCGCATTTCCCGTCACCAGCATTGTGATTCACCAGATACCTGGCAAGAACGCCTGGAACAGGCAGGCTTTCGCATCGAAAAGTGGTGGCATTATTTTTCGCCACAGGCGTTGGCGATGCTGGAATGGGGGCATTATTTCGGCGCGCCCACATTGCTGCCGCATATCCTCTTTAATCGTTGGATCCTTGCTCCCACACGCTGGAATCTGGCACTGACCGAACGCCTCGTCCGGTCGCATTCCCACGCAGTCCCACACCCGCAAGGAACCTACACATTCTACATTACGAGGCGGATATAGATGTCAGACGATACAGAATATCGTAACGCCGGCGGTACCGAACACTGCGGCGATGTAGAAGACCGCGATACAGATACTGCAGAGACACACAGCGGACTCTCTATATCAAGCTGTACCCAGCACGGATGCTCTATATCCGACGGATGCTCTATATCCGAGAGTTCGTCGCCGCAAGCATCTCAAGAACCAAGCGTTCTCGATTTTGTAAAAGCCCAGTTTGCTGCGCTGGCACAAGCAATGATCTTGAATATCTCGGCCAAACAATCAACCGGATACTCTACATCTGCATTGTCTACAGAAGAGCGTGTGGTACCGGAACTGCCGGACGCTCCGGATACTCTACATCCGCCGGACGCTCTCTGTCCGCCGCATCCAGAGCAAGTAGTGGAAACAAATTTGCCGGCAGAAACCGAAGAGCGTATCGATCGCACGGTTCAATCCGCCGGACGCTCTCTGTCCGCTCCCTGGCGCGCCGGGCTGGCAATCGGGCTGGCCTTGTTGGCGCAGACACTGCTGGAACCGCGCAACCCCCGGCCCTGGCTACCCGGCGCAATCCTGTATGCTCTGGCCGCGGCAGCCCTGGTTTGGTCGGTGTGGCGGGGTGAGTGGAAAGTTGACCGGACGCCAGAAAGTTCCTATGTAGAAGATCCGTTATCTATCCGGCGGACAGCTTTGCTGATCAGCCTGCCGGCTATCCTGATCGCCTTTTTTGCCCTAGGAGGCAATCAATTTACCCGCTTCAACCTGTTTCTATGGGTACTGACGGCAGGTGCGCTGATCTATGCCTTCTGGCTGGGCGCGCCTCCCTGGAGCCAATGGAGCAATCAGATTCGCACATTCATCATCAAGCCCACTCTACGGATCAACTTGAACCAAGACCTGTTGGTGGCCCTGGCAGCTATTGCCCTGGTTCTGTTTTTCCGCCTTTACGATCTGCAAAGCCTGCCCAATGAGATGACCAGTGATCACGCGGAGAAGCTCCTGGATGTGTGGGATGTACTCAATGGCCAGACGCACATTTTCTTCTCGCGCAACACCGGGCGTGAGGCCATGCAGTTCTACCTGACCGCTGCCATTGCCAAATACCTAGGCACTGGCGTTTCCTTCATATCCTTAAAAATCGGCACAGCTCTGATGGGTTTGATGACCCTGGTTTTTATCTATAAGCTTGGCAAAGAGATTGGCAGTCGTGAGATCGGCCTGCTTGCGGTAGTCTTTACCGGGATTGGGTACTGGCCCAATGTGATCACCCGCATCGCCTTGCGCTTCACTTTCTATCCGGCGTTTGTTGCGCCTACTTTGTTCTATTTATTGCGAGGGCTGCGCACCTCCCGGCGCAATGATTTCATCTTGGCTGGGCTCATGTTGGGATTGGGATTGCACACCTATATCCCTATTCGCGCTTTGCCAATCGCAGTAGTCGTGGCAGTGGGATTGTATCTGCTGCACCACCGATCAAAGGACATGCGCACGCAGACCTTACTGCACCTGGCGGTACTGGTACTGGTTGCATTCGTATTGTTCCTGCCTTTGCTGCGCGTTGCTCAACAGTACCCTGAGATCTTCAACTACCGTACGCTGACCCGGATGAGCGATCTGGAAAGGCCGCTGCCTGGCCCGGCCTGGTTGATTTTTCTACAAAACCTGTGGAATGCCAGCACAATGTACTTTTGGAAAGATGGTGAGATTTGGACCGTTGGCATCACCGGTCGTCCAGCCCTGGATATCGTCTCCGCTGGGCTATATTTCCTGGGCAGCGTTTATCTACTGGTACGCTATATCCGCCAGCGGAGTTGGTTGGATTTATTTCTGCTGCTGTCGGTCCCAATCTTAATGCTGCCGTCCATCCTGGCGTTGGCTTTTCCAAGCGAGAACCCGGCTCTCAACCGCGCCAGCGGCGCCATCGTGCCCGTCTTCATCATCGTTGCCATCGGACTGCAAGGGCTGCTGAATGCCATCCGCAGCCAATTGAACCCTGCCAGCGGGCGCGCAGCAGCCTGGTTAACCTGCTTGCTGCTGCTTGTCTTCTCGATCTCGCAAAATTACAGCCTGATCTTTAAAGATTACCGAGAGATTTATAAGCAATCATCGTGGAATACCTCCGAGATGGGATGGGTCATCCGTAATTTTGCCGATACCATTGGCAGTGCCGACACAGCCTGGGTTATCCCTTACCCGCATTGGGTGGATACGCGCCTGGTAGGTATGAATGCCAGCAACCCTATGCGCGATTATGCCTTGACTTCCGATCGGATTGAGACCACCCTACAAGAAACGCGTGCCAAGCTTTTCCTGGTTAAAGTGGATGATGTGAATACCCTGGAGAGACTACGCCAACTTTATCCGCAGGGTTGGGAACAACTATACCAATCGAATGTTCCAACCAAAGAATTTTGGGTATACATTGTCCCGCCTTCGCTGTACCCAGCGCAGCCTTCGCAATCTCCGGCGGCCCCCGATGAATTGAAATCCATCCCCTATCCGCTACCTGACATGCCCGGCCTCGATCAAATTTCCTCGGATGCTCTATATCCACCGGATGCTCCATATCCGAACCCTGCCCCCTGAAACCTGTACGGTGGCTCATGATTGACTCTCCCAAATTTACCCCCGGATGCCCTATATCCGATTCCTCCGAAAGCAAACCTGACCAGCTCCCATCTGTCCCCGAGCCTGAGGGGTTCTTCCCTGCTCAGCAATCTTCTGCACCGCAGGAGTTGTACTCAACTCGGGAGTTGTACTCAACTCAGTCTCCCCCAGATAACGTGGCTTACAGCGGTTCACCACAGAGCAGTGATGACCGAAATGACAGCAAAGACCTAAAACCTGCACTCGTTTTCCCTGATCGGCGGCGGCTGGCAACAGGAGTGATCACTGGACTGCTTTTATTGGCAATCTTACTGGTAGGCTTGTACTTCCGCCTCACAGGTTCCTACTGGGGCGAATTCCAATACCTGCACCCCGATGAGCGTTTCTTGGTATGGGTTGGGTCGGATATTACCCCCATTAAATCGATTAGCTCTGTAGAGGGTGAAAATCTCCAAAAAGAGTGGATCAGCCTGTCCGATTACTTTGACACAGCCAACTCAAGCATGAATCCGCACAACCGGGGGCACGGCTTCTACGTTTATGGTACGCTGCCCATGTTCATCACCCGCCTGGTAGTGGAATGGGTTTATGGACATTCGGGCTTTGAGGAAATGACCCGGGTCGGCCGGCCGCTCTCTGCCCTGGCAGATATCCTGGTTGTTCTGCTGGTGTACCTGACCGCAGTGCGCCTGTACAACAAACGGGTAGGGCTGTTGGCTGCAGCTTTCTCCGCCGGCGCCGTCATGCAGATCCAGCAATCGCATTTCTTCACCATGGATACCTTCATCAACCTGTTCACCTTCCTGGCATTATATTTCGCCGTGCGGATAGCAGGAGATGTACTTGACCACAACAACAAAAAGAAGATCGCTGCCGAACACTCCGAATCAGCAGAGATACCAGATGATGAATTAGATTCAGCCGCTGCAATTCGCAAAGCCATTCGCCACTTCGTCTCGCAGCCTATGTTCTGGCTCAGCCTGGGCTTTGGAGCAGCATTGGGTATGGCAGTAGCGTCAAAATTGAATGCTGCGCCGATGGCTGTGGCACTGCCAATTGCCATCCTCATTCGCCTGGTATCACTTTCTCCACAGAAGCGCCAGGAAGAACTGGGACGCTCCATTGGATACCTGGCCCTGGCAGCCTTCGTCAGCATTGTAGTGTTCCGCATTTGCCAGCCGTACGCTTTTAGCGGGCCGGGCTTCTTCGGGCTAAAACTCAATCCACTGTGGGTCGAAAACATCCGCAGCTTGAGTTCACAGGTATCCGGGGATACCGATTACCCGCCCTCGCTGCAATGGGCACGGCGAGCCTTCACCTTTGGCTGGGAAAACATGGTGAAATGGGGTCTGGGGTTACCATTGGGTATCCCGGCCTGGTTAGGTTTCTTGGCAGCAGGCTGGCAGATCTTGAAAGGCAAATGGAAGCAGCACGCCCTCCTCTGGGGCTGGACAGTTATTTATTTTGTCTGGCAATCGATGGCCTTCAACCCCACCATGCGTTACTTCCTGCCGATCTACCCCACGTTGGCTATCTTCGCTGCCTGGGTCGTAGTGGCATGGTCTGACCACCAGAAGATTGCGGTCCAACACACCGCTACTGCGACCGCTACTGCGTCGAGTACAACGAGGACACCGAGGTTGGGCACAAGGCAGAAAGGATTTCGTTGGAACAGCATCCTGGCAGCAGTGGTGGGCATTGGCGTGCTGCTGGCTACCTGGGCTTGGGCATTTGCATTTTCAAACATCTATACCCGCCCGGTGACGCGCATCGACGCTTCGCGCTGGATCTACGAAAACATCCCCGGTCCGATCAATCTCCATATTGAAAGCAAAAACGAGGCAGGCCCCAGTAATGACAATCGATCAGCCAACACGCTTGCAGCCACCGGCCCGGCGGACACCCTCATCCACAACCAGATGCTATCCTTCCCTTACGACCAGGCAATCGATCCGGCCTTGCCTTACTCCATTTCGTTCAACGCTGCACACACTGGGCTGCTGCGCGAGATCTACTTGCCACATGTAGCCGACCGGTTAGCATCCAGTGAAACGTACTATCTCAACCTATCCGTTTCGTTGCTGCCAAACGGAGAAGCCCCCATAGATTCCAGCCTGTTGATGATCGATAATTCAAGCGGCAGCCCGGATCGGATCGCTACGCTGATGCACGCCATAGACCTGGTAAAGGGCCAGCCCTACTACCTCACGATCGTTGATCCCATGAACTATCGCGAGATCGACGCCTGCGGGCAAAAAACATCTCTGTACATCGATATGAACACTGATCTGATCGAGCAGCCCTTGATTCAAATAGATGAATGCCGGATCAAGCCAGGGTTAGTATACAGCGCCATGTTTGTTTCCAGTCAAAGCGGCCGGTTAATGGATATCTACTTCTCGCAATACCTCGATGCGCAGATCAATCCAGCCGAAAAGACTCTGGCGTTCCAAGTCACTACGCCAGCATTTTCAAACGACTCGATCGCCAGCCAAGTCATCTATTCCGGAACTATCACATCTGCTTTTCCTCCTGGAAAGGATATCGTTGGCAGCGATTATACGGTGACATTTGATCCTCCCGTGCCAATGATCAAAGATCAAAATTACCAACTCTCCATACAGTTGCAATCCAACAGCGGCCTGATTGCCTTGCGCGGGGCAAGTATTGCCAATGAGGGCGAATGGGATGATGGACTGCCGCTGCGCATGGCAGGTTACGATCCCTTTGGCGGATTGTATCCAACCGAGCTGAACTTCAACATGTATTGGGATGACAACCCCGAAAAGCTAGAACGTTTCATCCGCATCATGAACGCCGCCGAATACATCGTGATCACCTCCAGCCGCCAGTGGGCTACCCTACCACGTTTGCCCGAACGTTTCCCCATGACCTCCGTCTATTACCGACACCTGCTCGGCTGCCCTGATGAAAAATCCATCGAGTGGTGCTACAGCGTTGCCCAACCTGGCACATTTGCAGGTAAGCTCGGGTATGATTTGATCAAAACCTTCCAATCAGATCCTGCCATAAATTCGCTATCGATCAATGACCAGTTCGCTGAAGAAGCCTTCACCGTTTACGATCACCCCAAAGTGCTCATCTTCAAAAAGACCGATAGTTTTTCTTTCGAGCTGGCGCGCTCTTACTTGGGCAGTGTAGATTTCACCCAGGTTGTGCGCCTGACGCCTAAGCGTTCCGATTCCTATCCGGGCAACCTGATGCTGCCAGAAGATCGCCTGGCCGAGCAACAACAGGGCGGCACCTGGTCAGAGTTGTTCAATTCTCAATCGCTGCTAAACCGCTTCCAATTCCTGGGCGTGATCATCTGGTATTTGAGCATCAGCCTGCTGGGCTGGCTGGCCTATCCACTGCTGCGCCTGGCGCTGCCAGGCTTTTCAGACGGCGGCTATCCCATGGCGCGCCTGGCCGGCCTGCTGCTGCTAACCTACCTGGTATGGATGGCCGGATCATTTCGCATCCCCTTTTCCCGCCTGACCATCAGCGTTGCTTTGCTCCTGTTGACATTGGCCTGCGGCTACCTGGCCTTTCGCCAGCGAGCCGCCTTACGCGCAGAGTGGCAGCAGCACAAGAATTATTTCTTGATCATAGAAGGGTTATTCCTGGCCTTTTTCCTGCTCTTCTTGCTGGTTCGCCTCGGCAACCCGGATTTATGGCATCCCTGGAAAGGCGGGGAGAAGCCCATGGACTTCGCTTACTTTAACGCCGTTCTTAGGAGTACCACTTTTCCCCCCTATGATCCCTGGTACCAGGGCGGATATCTGAACTATTATTATTATGGGTATGTGATGGCCAGCGTGTTGGTAAAATGGCTCGGCATTGTTCCCGCTATTGCCTACAACCTGGTTCTGCCAACCTTCTTCAGCTTTACCGCCATGGGCGCCTTCTCGCTGGCCTGGAACCTGTCTCAGCGCAACAGGCCACCCATTCGCCTGGGCACTGCCCTCATCCCGGCAATCTCCGCTGCAATAGTTATGGTCATCTTAGGTAACATGGGCAGTCTGCGCATGATCTTCCGCGGCTACCAGATGTTGGTTGACCCAACACTGGGCAAGGATATCTACGGGCAACCCGCCCCCAGCCTGGTCACGCGCTGGATGGCCACCTACCAGGGCATTGGCGAGGTACTTGCTGGCAAATCGCTGCCTTACAGCGTCGGCGACTGGTACTGGAATCCCACCCGCATTATGACCGAAGGCGACAACGCGATCACCGAATTCCCCGCCTTCACCTTTCTATATGCCGATCTGCATGCGCACCTCTTTGCCCTGCCCATTGCCCTGCTCGGCCTGGGTTGGTCATTATCGCTGATTCTCGGGCGGGCGCGGTGGAAGAACAAAACAGCCTTGCTGCTCAGCTTCTTAATAGGCGCAATAGCCATTGGCGCGCTGCGCACCACCAACACCTGGGATTTTTACACCTACCTTCTCATTGCCGGGATAGCCATTGTGTATTCTTTTGTCCGCTACCTGCCGCTAAAGGAGATGACTTTCGGCGGCTGGCAGACTCCTTTACTGCGGCTGCCGGATTTCAGCAATCGCTTGCTGGCAATCATAGCCGCAGGCGCAAGCCTGATCATCCTTTCTATCGCGCTCTATCAGCCCTTTTCGAATTGGTATGGCCAGGGTTACAGCACTGTGGAATTCTGGAAATATCAACTCACGCCGCTAAACTCCTATTTCACTCATTGGGGTTTGTTCTTGTTCGTTCTGGCAACCTGGATGCTCTGGGAAACACGCGAATGGATGGCCCACACCCCGCTTTCCAGCCTGCGTAGGCTGGAACCTTATTGGGAAGTGATTTGGTTATTCTTGGGGCTGTTGGTGATTCTGATCCTGGCGCTTGCCATCAAGCTTCCCTCAGACGCCCAGGCACTGGTAGGAGAAGGCTTCTTCAAGAATCTGCCTATCGGCAGAGGTATAGAAGTGGCTCCGATCGTGCTGCCCCTGGCAGCCTGGGCCGGTATCCTGCTGCTGCGCCCGGGGCTTCCCGATAGCAAGCGTATTGTGCTGTTCCTGACCGGGACCGGCCTGGTGATCACTCTATTCGTGGAAGTAGTTGTACTGCGCGGCGATATTGGACGTCAGAATACGGTTTTCAAGTTCTATTTGCAAGTTTGGACCATGTATTCGGTATGTGCAGCGGCCGCGCTTGGCTGGCTGCTCAAATCGATGCGCGACTGGCTCGCCGGATGGCGCACTACCTGGCAAGCTATCTTTATCTTCCTGGTGTTTGCCGCTTCGCTGTTTCCTCTGTTAGGCGGGGCAGCCAAGATCAAAGACCGCATGAGCGACCTGGCGCCGCATACTCTGGACGGCATGGCCTACATGCAGTATGGCGAATATTTTGAAAACAACCACCGCCTGGACCTGAACGAGGATTACCTTGCAATTCGCTGGATGCAAGAGAATATCCATGGATCTCCAGTGATCGTTGAAGCCAATTCCCGCAACCTGTATCGCTGGTACCTGCGTTTCACCAACAATACCGGCTTACCGAACGTGGTGGGCTGGGAATGGCACCAACAGCAACAGCGTGCCATCAACCCCGCCGAATGGGTCAACAAACGCGTGATCGAAGTAGACGAATTCTACAACACGATCAGTACAGAGCTTGCGCTCGACTTCCTGGAGAAGTACAATGTCCGTTATATTGTTGTAGGCCAACTAGAGCGCGCCACTTATGGCGCAGCAGGCCTGGAGAAATTTGAAACCTACAACGGATACTCTACATCCGCCGGATGCTCTACATCCGCCGGATCCCTGTGGTGCGAAGTTTATCGCAATGGCGAAACTGTTATATACGAGGTTTTAGCTGCCACCCAAACCGTACCATTGGACAGTGCTCGTTAGGAGTAAGCGATCGTGTTAGCCGTTCTATCCTGGTGGATCATCATTCAAATCCTGGGCATCCTGGCGCTGCCGCTCAGCCTGCGCCTTTTTCGCTGGATGCCAGATCATGGGTACAGCTTTTCCAAGGCTTTGGGCTTGCTGCTCACCAGCTACGTCCTATGGTTAGGCGCTTCTACCCGCTTCCTGCGCAATGACCTTGGCGGAATCTTTCTGTCTGTGCTGGTAGTAGCCGGCTGCTCGGCCTGGATCTATTTCCGCTATTTCAACCAGGCCGAAAATAACCTGTCGGAAATTCTTCGCAGCCGAAAGAAAGTGATCCTGGCCGGCGAGATCTTGTTCGCCGTGGCCTTCGCAGCTTGGGCAGTGCTGCGCGCCTACGCACCCGAAAAGATCATGAATGCCGGCGGCGAGAAGTTCATGGAAATAGCTTTCCTCAATGGCATTCTTAACAGCCCAACCTTCCCACCGCTCGATCCATGGCTTTCGGGTTTCTCTATTTCCTATTATTACTTTGGCTATGTGATGATGTCGCTGGTCGTGCGGCTTTCTGGAGTGGTCTCGGGCGTTGGCTTTGATCTGTATGATGCGCTCTTGTTTGCCTTGACTCTGCTAAACTCCTTTGGAGTAACCTACAACTTGATCGCGGCTCGCCTGCACAGCGGTTCGCCACGCAGCGGCGTGCTAGACCGTAAGAATACAGCGCTGCGTTATGGATTTCTAGGCGCTCTGTTTGTAGCTGTGCTAGGCAACCTGGAAGGCCTGCTCGAAGCGCTGCATTCGGCTCGCCTGCTGCCAGAAAGCTTCTGGAACTGGATCAATATCCCCGATCTGACAACCGCCGCAGCCACCGGCTCTTTTTATCCTGGCGGTATGGGCTGGTGGTGGTGGCGCGGTTCGCGCGTTTTGCAAGACCTGGACCTGCTCTACCGTCCCATGGGCATTTCCCCGATCACTGAGTTTCCCTTCTTCAGTTTCTTGCTGGGCGACAATCATCCTCATGTGCTGGCGCTGCCTTTTGTCCTGGTGGCCATCGCCCTGGCCCTCAATCTGTATTACCGGCAGGTCGAAAAAACGCCGCTAGAACATGAAGCTTCTGCTACAGCACAGGAAACACAAAACATCCGGCATCTACTGCCACCGGCCCCAGGCATGACAATCGATCAGCCAACACGCTTGCTGCCGCCGGCTCTTTTCGACAATGACTGGTTCTTATTTGTCATGTATTCCCTGGTTTTGGGAGGCGTGGCTTTCCTCAATACATGGGATTTTCCCATTTACCTGGGATTGACGATCCTGGCTTATGCACTCGGCTCGCGTTGTACCCGCTGTGGGCTCGGTACTCAGCACAAGCAGCACCCTCGGGAAGAAAACGGCGAAGCCAAGACCTGGGAACCGGCTCAAGGCAATGATCTAAACCACGCAGCGATGCCCTTCATCGCAAATCGCCTTTTGGTGCGAACCGTGGCATTGGGACTCTGGTTGGGAATCGCCGCCATCCTGATGTATATCTTCTTCTATGTAGGTTTCAGTTCACAGGCCGGCGGTATCTTGCCATATGTATTTCCTCCCACCCGCCTGCCCCAATATCTGGTAATGTTCGGGCCTTTCATTTTCATCCTGCTTTGCTACCTGGTGTTATATGTCAAAGCTGCGTACAGCAGCGGCGAAGATCACCGTAGCGGCCTACAGCAGGTAGGCAATGCCTGGCTAATGATCATTTTGACCGGGGTTGGATTAATAGTCGTGACCATAGTGGCTGCTTCTATCAGCGCCTGGATCAGCCAGGCCGCGCAGGATCCCAATGTGCAAAACGTACTGGGAGGCATGGATATTCCAAGCGCAGTGCGCGAAATCCTGCTAGCCCGCCTGAGAAACCCCTGGCTGTTCCTGTTAGCATCCGCACTGGTCGCCCTAGCCGCCAGCGGCGCCTTAAGGCAAGGCGCCTTAAGGCAAGGCGCCCTAAGACAAACAGCGCATCAACAGACGCCGAGTCCCCTCCTAAGGCCGCTCCTGAATGAATACACCGCCAACGATGAGCCAGACAGCAGCCCCTTTGTGATGTTATTGATCTTCCTGGGTGTGTTATTGACCTGGAGCGTTGAATTCTTTTACCTGCGCGATCAATTCATGCTGCGCTTGAACACGATATTCAAATTTTATTTCCAGGGATGGGTGATGATGGCCCTGGCAAGTGCGTATGCTTTGTGGTGGATCGAGCAGCGCAGCGAACGCTGGCTGCAACCTGCCTGGCGCTATACTATCCAGGCAATCGCGACGATGATGATCGTTGCTGGTATGATCTACCCCTTGATGGCCATTCCGAGCCGGGTAAATGAGTTCCAAGGAGAACCCAACCTGGATGGCGCCAGCGGCATCGCCAATAGCAACCCGGATGATTGGGCTGCTATTGAATGGCTGCGTCAAAATGCAACAAAATCGGCAGCGCCGCCGGTGATCCTGGAAGCTCCTGGTGGCTCCTACAACTACGAAGGCCGCATCAGCGCCTTTACGGGTTTCCCCGCTGTCCTGGGTTGGGCTGTGCATGAAAATCAATGGCGCGGCAACTATGATGAACAGAACAAACGCGAGCCCGACATTCTTTCCATTTACACCAACAATGATGCCTCGCTCACCCTGGATTTGCTGTATAAATGGGAAGTGAAGTATGTTATCCTGGGTGCGCCAGAACGCTCCTACATCCAGGAAAAATGCCAGGCTCATAACCTGCGCTGTAATGTGACCACGGCAGAGCGCAAGTTCGATCAACTTCTGGAACTGGCCTTCAGCCAGGGCCAGATCAAGGTTTATACAGTGCCCTAGGAAAATAACATCCTGTAGAGAGGCATGAGCTGGGTACAGCTCGAGCTGTACCCAGCTCATGCCTCTCCGCAAGATTTTGATGAAGAAACCTTAGAAACAAGATATGGAACAAAACTCTCACTCATTTCGATCCACCATCAGCAGTCCAGAAAATCGTTTCTATGCGCTTGCCTTGCTGGTCGGCCTGGTACTCCGCCTGTTCCAGTTGGGTGCAGATCCCCTTTCTGATTTCGAGGCCTCCTGGGCTTTGCAGGCTTTAGAGCTAGCGCGAGGGCAAGAGATCACGATGGGTACTCAGCCGGCCTACATCGCCTTCACAATGCCACTTTTTGTCCTGATCAAAGAAACCAATGGCCTGGCACGCCTGTTCCCAGCACTGGCAGGCAGCTTGCTGATTCTTCTACCGCTGATACTGCGGCCAATGGCTGGCGATTCCATCAGGCTGCGCCGCGCTGGGATCATCCTGGCATTCGGGCTGGCGCTGGACCCAGGCCTGGTATCGATCTCGCACCTGGCAGGCGGTCCCATGCCTGCCATCAGCTTCAGCCTGCTGGCGTTGACTCTGTTGTTCACCCACCGGCTGGCTCGCCCCGCAACACCCGATATCGCCGCAATACCGTGCGTCGCAGGTGTACTTGCTGGCCTGGCGCTGCTTTCCGGCCCTGCCTTGCTGACCGGTTTACTTGGCATGGCAATCACAATTGTGGTGATCTATCTGATGAGAGATACCGGCCTGATCGATATCGGCCAGGCAAATGGGGAAACAACAGCAGACTCTGGCGAGGGGCATCATGCAATGACCAGGCCCGTGCTTCTATCCGCCGCCATCACCATCCTCCTGGCAGGCACCCTGCTGCTGCAGCAACCGCAGGGCCTGGGGGCTTTTATCAATTCTCTGCCTGCGTATGCCCAGGGCCTGCGTGCGGCGTCTGGCGTTCCGATCTTGCGCCTACCGGCAGCCATTCTGGTCTACCAACCGCTGGCGCTGGTCTTTGCTTTGATTGCAGCCGGCCGCGCCTGGCTGCCAGGATCAACCGATGCGAGCACAGAGCGTATTCTCAGCATCTGGGCGCTGCTGGCGCTGCTTCCCGGCATGCTCTATCCCGGACGCGAGACCGCAGACGCCGCCTGGTCTTTGATCCCATTGTGGGGCCTGGCCGCGCTGGAACTGAGTCGGCACCTTCCTATTCTGGCAGACAAGCACGCACCCATCGTATACAGGATTCCAGGACAAGGTCAAGAGGATTTGCTGATGGCGGGTCTCCAGGCCATATTAGTGATCCTGTTCAGCGTGCTTCTCTGGTATAACATGCTACGCCTGGAGGTGCTCCAAGCCGAACCACTTTTAAGATTAGCGATCATCGTTGGTATTATCTTGATGATCGTGATCATCACGATCTTAATGGCCGCCGGCTGGTCAACCAGCGCTGCCGTCCAGGGATTGATCTGGGGAGTGGTAGGAATCTTACTGATCTACAACCTGGCAGCAGTATCGAACGGACGCTCTCTGTCCGCGAACGGACGCCCTCTGTCCGCAGTATCTTTACAATCGCGTTGTATCCAATGCAGTGATATAAACCGCAATCATCCAGCCGAATTATGGAGCATTGCCCCAGGCAATGGACAGGAAAAGCAGCTCTTAGATACCTTGCAAGACCTATCCCGCTGGCATACCGGATTGCCTGCCGCTTTGGATATTACCGTTGCTTACGACAGCCCATCCCTACAGTGGGCACTACGCAACTTCTCAAAAAGTGACCCGCACCGCGTCCGCTTTATTTCCCCTACAACAGCAACAGCCCGGTCATTTACTAATCCCGATGGGCAGCAGCCGGCCATCATTATCACCTCACAAACCGGCAGTGATACCGAAAATCAGGAAGAGTTGGGACTGGCAGCCAGCTATCGCGGACAAGATTTCATCTGGCAAACTTACCCGGCTTGGCAGAGCGCCTTGCCGCCCAACCTGCTGCGTTGGTTGGGCTTTCGCGAAGCTCCCACCATTTCGTCACACATCATCGTGTGGGCGCGCAGCGATCTATTCCCGGGCAGTGAAGTAAGCAGCTTTCCACTGCTCTCGAATCCATAAAGGAGGAAATTATTCCGTGAAATCAACCGACTCAAAACAATCTAGCAAAAAACATAATGATCACAAAGCATGGATGATCGCCATTGACGGCCCAGCCGCTTCAGGAAAATCCACCCTGGCCTTGCGGCTGGCGCGCGAGCTTGGTTATATCTATTTCGACACAGGCGCTATGTACCGTGCCGTGACTCTGACAGCCCTCAAGCAGAAAATGGATCTTACAGACGAAGCCGCCATCACTCGCCTGGCGGAGGAGATCGTCATCGACATTCTGCCGGCCTCCCAACAGGATGGCCGCGACAGTGATGTGCTGGTCGATGGCGCCGATATCACCTGGGATATTCGCACGCCTGATGTGGATCGTAATGTTTCTATGGTGTCAGCCTATGCAGGCGTACGGAGCGCCATGACAGCCCAGCAGCGCCGGGTGGGTTTGCGCGGCAACGTGGTCATGGCAGGCAGGGATATCGGCACGGTGGTGCTCCCCGAAGCAGATCTAAAAGTATACCTGGACGCATCCGTAGAAGAGCGCGCTCGCCGCCGATACCAGGAACTGGTAAAGCGCGGCCAGCCTGCCGACCTTCAGGAAATTACTGCCGCCATGCGTGAGCGCGATCGGATCGATTCGACTCGCCAGGTCGCCCCGCTGAGCGTAGCCCAGGATGCCCGCATTTTGAACTCAGATGCGCTGGATGCTGAGCAAGTGCTGCAGGTTGTCAAGAATTGGGCTTGTTCGAAAAGCCTTGATTAATACCTACAAGACCCTTAATCCAATGCCTGCTCATTCGTATACCGTTCCACTCCGTAAACGTATCTTCCGCTTCTTTGCCAGGCCAGCTTTCCGGGCACTATTTCACCTGCTGAGCCAAGTCCACATCGAGGGAATAGAAAATATTCCCCAGCAAGGCCCTTACCTGGTTGCCATTAATCATGTATCACTTTACGATCCACCTTTCGTGGTAAGCTGCTGGCCCAGGGCTCTGGAAGCCGTGGGGGCAGTGGAAATATGGAGCCGGGCCGGGCAATCTACCCTGGTAAACTGGTACGGTGGTATTCAGGTGCATCGCGGTCAGTTGGACCGCGAGTCAATTGAGAGCATGCTAGCAGCGGTGAGCGCTGGCTATCCGCTCCTGATCGCCCCAGAAGGAGGCCGCAGTCATACACCCGGCTTGCGGCGGGGATTCCCCGGCGTGGCATACATTGTTCATAAGCATCCTATGCCTGTCGTCCCAGTGGGAATCGTGGGTACTACAGAAGATTTCTGGCAGCGAGCCAAGAATGCTTTCCCCTCGCGTCGTAACCGCCCCGAATTGGAATTACATATCGGCCCCCCCCTGACACTGCCAGTCATTGAAGCCAAAGGCACAGAACGCAAAGAGGCCCTGCAGCAAAACGTTGACTTGATCATGACCCATATAGCCGCCTTGCTGCCCGAGGCTTATCGTGGCTGCTATGGCGGCTCAGAAGTGGAGAAAATTGCATTGTGAAAGAACATCGCTTCGATAAAGAACACGGAGTTAAGTACGGCTCATCGACCAGGCAACAAGAACAGGCTGGACATAACAACCCTACCCGCCAATATAACCATCAGGATTGGGAGCGTCAGCGTCGTTTTCTACGTTTTCTGATCCGAGCGATTGGCTTTAATCTACTCGCTCGTATTGATCGCGTCGAAGGATTAGAAAACCTGCCGGCCGAAGGGCCTGGCATATTGATGATCAACCACATTGCATTCATCGACTCACTGGCAGTATTGCATGTCGTTCCACGACACATCGTTCCATTGGCTAAGATCGAAGTTTACGATTACCCCGTGATCGGGCTCTTTCCGCGAATGTGGGGCGTCATCCCGGTACGGCGCGAAGAGGTGGACCGCCGAGCCTTGCAAATGGCATTGGATGTGCTTAGAGCAAACGAAATGATCCTGGTAGCGCCTGAAGCTACTCGCCACACGGCATTGCAGCGCGGCAAAGAAGGCGTGGCTTACCTGGCAACCCGTTCCGGAGCGCCCATTATTCCGGTCGCTATCGAGGGCACCCCGGGGTTTCCAACCATCCGGTACTCACATCGCTGGCATGGGCCAGGCGTCCAGATCCGTTTTGGCCGGCCTTTCCGCTTACGTAACCCATCTGCACCTGCTACTGCACCTGCTACTGTACCTGCTACCGCACCTGCTACCGCAGAGACATCAGGCACAGCCTTTCCTGCCATCGCCTCAGGAGTTGTACTCAACTCACGACCCGGCCGCGAGCTGCTGCGCCTGATGACGGATGAGGCTTTATATGAATTGGCAAAAATGCTACCCGAGAACAGGCGCGGCGTTTATGCAGATCTCTCAAAAGCAACCCAAACCACATTAGAGTTTATCTGAAACATGCTATAATGCTGGCATAGCTCTTGCAACAAACCATAGCAATGGATATTGAAATCTCTCTGCTCGACAACGCTTCATACTTTACTCCCTTCTCAGAACTGACCGGCTGGATCAGTTGGGCAGCACTGGCTATTTTAATAAGCCTGTTGATCTGGCGGCTAGCAATCGCGGATCGCCAGCGCACGCGGGCATCTTCGCCAACCTTCCGCTGGATCGCTTTCGCTTTTTTGCTATTTTTGGCGCCTATCACTAGCCTGTTCGTTGCCATACGCCTGCCGGCTGGAGACGCGCTGCCGCCTGCGGGTGTGCCCCTTGACCCAACGGGCCCTGCCCTGGTGCTTTTTGCAGTCGTGCCAGCCATCCTGGCCGCCGGCGCAACCGGAACGCTGCAAACCGTTGTGGTGGCTCTCGTTTCCGGCCTGGTCATCGGCTATTTCGACACCCACAACTACTTCACCCCGTTAGAATTCGTCCTGCTAGCCATGTTGGCTCATGCAGCATTCCAGCAGCGGTATCGCTCCATTGAGTTTAATTTATTAAGAATTCCACTGTTCGCCACGCTAGCACTAGCCTGTTGTTACCCCCTGCTCTTCATCCTAACCCGCTGGTTTTCTTCAACCGGCACCATTGCCAATCGTCTGGATTATGCTCTAACTCATGTGGGGGGCTTTACCTTGGCAATCTGTGGCGAGCTTTTGATCGCGGGAGCAGCAGCTACGCTGATGCGCTATGCCATGCCCCTACACTGGGGCAACCGAGACCCATGGCAGGCTTCTCCCATGCAGCGCAGCTTGCCTTTGCGTTTCCTATACAGCCTGGCCCCATTGGGACTTCTATTGGTAGCAGCCTTGATCGTTGGCGATTGGATCGTGGCTGGGAATGCAGCCAAGGAAATGATCAAAAGCCGGCTGGCTAGCTCTGCCAGGTTAGCTGCCGAAACCGTGCCATTCTTCCTGGAGACCGGCCAAAACATCATGCAGAAATCCGCCCAGGATGAGCAATGGTTCCATGGATCACCCGCCGAGCAGAGCGAACATTTGCATCAAATGCGTGACCTGGTTCCCTATTTCCACCAACTTTACCTGGTTGACTGGAACAAAAACACCATCGCAGCCTACCCAGAGAATAATTATTTGAATTCCGGCCCACCGCAAGAGGAACTCATTGGCTTTGATCTGATCAAGGCGGGTGTACCCATCCTGACTTATGCAATTCCCCCGGCTACTTCTGGAGAAAGCGCCGTTATATCCTTCGTAGCTGCGATCGACCAGAACGCCATGGCAGGAAACACGGAAGCGGGTACAACAGGCGTGCTGATCGGCAAGACCAGGATCGCAGAAAATCCTATGATCCGCCCACTACTTACCAGCCTGGACAGTCTTGAAGATATCCAGGGGTATGGAATGTTGGTAGATGACATGGGGAACATTCTGTACCATTCACAATCTGCTGCGCTGAATGCAAACATCATCAGTGCGGAAACCCCTGCAGTTGGTGAATCGACCGCAGAACAAAACACCGCTTTGGGTACAACAGCTTTAATTTCTCAACACTTTTCGCTGCCAAAAGAGATCGCTTCTACTGCGAATTTAGATCCACAAACCGGCGGCTATTATGAGGATACCGGCCCGGACGGCACCCGTCACCTTTTCCACTATCAGCCTGCAGTAGGCCACCCCTGGATCATCGTTTTCTCGGTACCCGCCAACCAGGTACAACAGTTAGCTCTAGACATTGCTTCTCCCATGCTGATCACCATCGTTCTATTATTCTTGATCGCGGGAGGCCTGCTCACATTCGGCTTACGTTGGATCACTCGTTCCCTTAACAACCTGGCCTTCGAAGCCAAGCGTATCTCCAACGGCCAATTGGATCACCCACTGAAGGCGACGGGAGATGACGAAGTAGGCCAATTACGCCACACCTTCGAGCAGATGCGCATCAGTCTCAAGGATCGCATCGAGGAACTCAACCGTTTGTTAACCGTCAGCCGGGGTGTAGCAGGCAGCCTGGAAATGGAAGAAGCCGTACTGCCAGTTCTTGAAGCCGCCCTCAGCACAGGCGCCAGTTCGGCCCGCGTTGTATTGACCGAAGCAGTCGTTCCAATCAGCGAAGCATTTTTTCAAAGCAAAACCCAGGCGCAGTTTGGCCTTGGGCCTCGGAATGAGGAATGCGGGCAGTTAGACGAGCAAGTGATTGCTCTTGCTCGCCAGCAGGATCAGAACGGCGCAGTGATCCTTTCCAGCCCCACCCGCACCCGCTGGATCTCATCCTTTTCTAAATCTACTCCTGCGAACCCGCAAGCGCTGTACCCAGCGCAGTCCATCGAAGCCGTATTGGCGCTGCCGCTGCGGCATGAGAATATGTTCTATGGCGCTCTGTGGTTGGCCTTTGATAAGCCTCATCAATTTACAGAAGAACAGGTGCGTTTTGTCACTACCCTCGCCGGGCAAGCCGCCCTGGCTGCCGCGAATGCGCGCTTGTTTATGACTGCCGAAATCGGCCGGCAGCGTCTGGCAAGCATCCTGGCATCTACACCGGATCCAGTGCTGGTAACCGATCACCAGCAGCACCTGTTGGTGGCAAACCCGGCTGCCTGGCAGGTATTGGAATTAAGCAGTGGAGGGGAATACGGTGGCGGTGTTTTTTCGGATGCAGCCATATCGAACGCAGAAGCAGCCACATCCCATGCAGCGGTACCCTCCGCCCTAGCGGTACCCTCCGCACTCATCGATCAGACAACTGCCCAGGATACCACCCGAGCCACCATCCAACACCCCGAACTGCTAAAACTACTGCGCGAATCCGGCAAGGCTCATTCAGCGGAGGCAGGAACAGGCGGAGTTGGAACCGCTGAACGGTCAGATTTGAAATACACTGCCGAAATCACCGCCAGCGATGGGCGCATTTACCTAGCGACAGCCTCGGCAGTTATGGCAGGAGGCCGAAGCGTTGGGCAGGTATGTGTCATGCGTGACATTACCCACTTCAAAGAAGTGGATGCGCTCAAGTCCGAATTTGTTGCTACCGTCAGCCATGATCTGCGCTCGCCTCTCACCCTGATGCGCGGATATACCACCATGCTCGAGATGGTTGGGCAGTTGAATGAACAGCAGACCAACTATGTGCGCAAAATCTTGTCCGGTGTCGAGACCATGTCTCGATTAGTGAACAACCTGCTAGACTTGGGCCGCATCGAAGCCGGTGTTGATTTGCAACTAGAAGTGGTCCCCTTGCAAGACATTCTCGAACGGGTCAACAGCGCCATGCAGCTGCACGCCGCTCAGAAGCAGATCCAGTTCAGCGCAAACTTGCCCGATTACCTGCCGTTGATCGAAGCCGACCAGGCCTTGCTCCAGCAAGCCATACACAACCTGACAGAAAACGCCATCAAATATACTGAACCAGGCGGTAAAGTCACCAGCAGCGTGCAGATATTCGCAAAAACCGTTCTGTTCCAGGTGAGCGATACGGGCATTGGCATATCCCCGGTGGACCAGCAGCGTCTGTTTGAAAAATTCTACCGCGGAGCGCATCGCGATGCACGCAAACAGCAAGGCAGCGGCCTGGGACTGGCAATCGTAAAATCAATCGCCGAGCGGCATGGCGGTCGGGTGTGGCTCGAGAGCCAGTTAGGCAAGGGCAGCACCTTTTTCCTGGAAATACCTCTCCAACAAAGCAAGCAGGAAAGATAAATGTTTGCTTAAAGCCAAGATTCGTTCTTGACTCTCGTTGAGCAATTCGATATAATTATAAGACATGCTAGCACCAAAATTATAACGTCGCGCTTGCCCAGCGCTTGGGATTGCATTCATCTCAAGCGCTAGCTTTTGTTCGTTTATCGCTTTTATTCAGGAGGCAGTCCGTGGAAACGAAGGGGTTAAAAGCACTTCGCATCAGTCTGGCTTCACCCGAGATCATCCGTAGTTGGTCTTACGGCGAGGTCCTCAAACCGGAAACTATTAACTATCGTCGCCTGCGTCCCGAAAAGGATGGCCTTTTCTGCGAAGCCATCTTTGGCCCAACCCGGGATTGGCAATGTTACTGCGGGAAATACAAAAACATCCGTTATAAAGGGATCATCTGCGACAAATGCGGCGTTGAAGTGACGCGCTCATCCGTGCGTCGCGAGCGCATGGGACACATCGAGCTATCTGCCCCTGTGGCCCATGTTTGGTATACCCGCCGCATCCCCTCTTACCTTGGCCTGCTGCTGGATATCTCACGCCGCAACCTGGATCGGGTTCTGTATTTCGCCCAATATGTGGTTACCTTTGTGGATGATGATGCTCGCCAGAAAGCTCTCAAGCGCCTGGAAGAAAAAATCGTCAGCACCGAGCGCGAGCAAGGTTCGCGTATCAATACGAAGATTGCCGAAACCAAAGCAGCTCGCGATCGTAAGCTGGCAGAACAAGAAGAACTCAAATCGAGTCTGGAACAACGCTACGTGGATAAGCTTGCTACCGGCCTGGAACCCATCTTCCAGGAAGGGCAGCGGCTGGAACGCACCTTGCAAGAGAATATGAACAAGGTCGCCCGCAGCGATATCGTTTTCAGTGATACCAATGACGCCATTGTGTCAACCGGTCAAACGATCACCGCCCAGGATGTTGGCAAGGTGCAGCGCATCGCCAAAGATCGCCTGGATGAGATCGAGCGCGACCTCAAGGATCAAAAACAGCGCGAATTGGAACACATCAGCATGGAAATCGACAGCCTGCGTGCCGAGGCCGATGTAACGATGGAAGGGCTGCGCAATGAGCTGGAAGATCAATCCTTACTGGTGCGAGATGAGAACACCCGCATGCGTAATGAATTGATGGAACTGCGCCCATTAACCTTTATGGGCGAGACACGCTATCGCGAACTGCGATCCCGCTGGGGGCAGGTCTTCCACGCCGATATGGGCGCCGAGGCTTTTTATGATATCCTCAAGCGCCTCGACCTGGACAAGCTTTCCGAGGAGCTGTGGCGCGAGCTGCGCACCACCAAGAGCAAACAGAAGCGCAAGAAGGCTACAAAACGCCTGAAAGTCGTCGAAGCCTTCCGCCGTTCCGGCAATCGCCCCGAGTGGATGATCCTGACCGTTCTGCCCGTGATCCCGCCCGATCTGCGCCCGATGGTGCAGTTGGATGGCGGGCGTTTTGCTACCTCCGACCTGAACGATCTCTACCGCCGGGTGATCAATCGCAACAACCGTCTCAAGCGCTTGCTGGAATTGGGTGCGCCCGATGTGATCGTCCGTAACGAAAAACGCATGCTGCAAGAGGCTGTTGACTCTCTGATCGACAATGCGCAGCGCGGCAAGGCCCTCTCTCGTCGCGGTCGCCGCGAGCTTAAATCGCTCAGCGATCTGCTAAAAGGCAAGAAAGGCCGCTTCCGCCGCAACCTGCTGGGTAAGCGTGTCGATTATTCGGGCCGTTCGGTGATCGTGGTCGGCCCCAAGCTCAAGCTTTACCAGTGTGGCCTGCCCAAGGGCATGGCGCTGGAGCTTTTCCGCCCCTTCGTCATCTCGCGCCTGGTTTCGCACAATTATGCCGCCAACGTGAAAGGCGCCAAGCGTTTCATCGAGCGCAACCGGCCCGAGGTTTGGGAAGTATTGGAAGAGGTCATCAAAGAACGCCCGGTGCTGCTCAACCGCGCCCCCACCCTGCACCGCCTGGGCATCCAGGCCTTCGAGCCAATCCTGATCGAAGGCAGCGCCATCCAACTGCATCCGCTCGTGACCACCGCCTTCAACGCAGATTTCGATGGCGATCAAATGGCCGTGCACGTGCCACTTTCCCAGAAGGCCGTTCAGGAAGCACGCGACCTGATGCTCTCCTCCAGGAACCTGCTCAAGCCTGCCGATGGCGAACCAATCATCAGCCCATCGAAAGACATGGTGCTTGGTGTATATTACCTGACAACTCCCGATGAGACCCATCCCCACCGCGGCGATGGGCGCTCTTTTGCAGATTTGTTCGAGGTGGATCTGGCATATCAGCTCAAGCAGATCGAAATCAAAACAAACATCCAGGTGCTAACCAGCACTTGGTACGCCGAAGATGGAACTCGCCTGAGCGAATCAGAAGTACGCCTGATCAAGACCACCGCAGGACGCGTGCTCTTCAACCTGAGTCTGCCAGAAGAAATTCGTTTTGTCAACGCATCGTTGGACAAGGGCGGTTTGAAAGACTTGATCGCTGAGGTTTACGAGGTTGTTGGCGAAAGCCAGACTCCTGACGTGGCTGACCGCATCAAAGATATCGGTTTCCAGTATGCTACCCGCTCCGGATACAGCATTGCCGTTTCTGATGTGACTGTTCCGCCCGAAAAAGAAGCCATCATCGCCCAATCGCAGCAGGAGGCCGAATCAGTCATGCGCGACTTCCGCCGCGGTCTGCTGACCGAGCAGGAACAGAACGAGCGCACTATTTCGATCTGGCAAGAAACGACCAACAAAGTCGCCAGCGCCGTCAGGAAGTCTATGGATCCAACCGGCAACCTGGCAACCATGGCAAACTCCGGCGCCACCAAAGGCGGTTTCGGACCGATCTCGCAGTTGGCCGGCATGCGCGGCTTGATGGCTGACCCATCCGGGCGCATCATCCCGCTGCCCATTCAATCCAACTTCCGCGAAGGCCTGACCGCCCTGGAATACTTCATTTCCACCCACGGCGCCCGCAAAGGCCTGGCCGATACCGCCCTGCGTACGGCAGACGCCGGCTACCTTACCCGCCGCCTAGTAGATATCGCTCAAGATGTTATCATCAACGAAGAAGACTGCCACACCACCGAAGGTCTGGAGATCTTGCGCAGCGATGATATCGCCGGCCAGTCGATGGGCACCCGCCTGTTCGGTCGTTTTGTGGCTGAACCCATCTACGATACAAATACCGGCGAGCTGCTAGCCGAACGCGATGATATGTTCGATCACGAGCTGGTGCGGAAAATAACCAGCGCAGGGGTAGAAAAAGTGAAAGTCCGCTCCCCGCTGACCTGCGAGCTGCCTCACGGTATCTGCGCCCATTGCTACGGCATGGACCTGGGACGCGGTAAAGAGGTCGCCATGGGTTCGGCAGTCGGCATCGTAGCCGCCCAGTCGATCGGCGAGCCAGGCACTCAGCTTACCCTGCGTACCTTCCACACCGGCGGTGTAGCGGCTGGCACGGACATTACCACCGGTCTGCCACGCGTGGAAGAACTGTTCGAAGCCCGTCGCATGCCAAAAGGCGAGGCCGTGGTTTCGGAAATCGCCGGAGTTGTCAAGGTTATGCAATCCGACCGCTACAGCGACCTGCGCATGGTGCGCGTCGAGCACAGCGAAATGATCGGCGAAGAATACGATATTCCTGCCGGTTGGACTGTGCACGTGCAAGATGCCACTGAGATCGCTGCTGGCGATGTGATCGCCGATCTAGAAACAGCTACCATTGCCTCGCAGCATGCCGGGCGTGTCCGCATCGAAGAAAGCGCGGAAGGTGGCTCAACAAAGGTTGTCGTCTCTTACGAAGAGCGCCAGACCGCCGAATATGAGATTCCTAGCAATGCCCGCTTACTGGTGCGTGATGGCGATCATGTGGAACCCGGTCAGCCGGTCACCGAAGGCTCGCTGAACCCGCACCGCATCCTGCGCATCCAGGGACGGCATACATGCAACACATACCTACTCTCCGAAGTGCAGAAGGTATATCGCTCGCAAGGCCAGAACATCAACGACAAGCACTTTGAAGTGATCATCCGCAAGATGCTCTCCAA